>CAIXGW010000143.1 GCA_903919145.1 uncultured Myxococcales bacterium | reverse complement strand
CTCTCGTTTGCCGCCCTGGCGGATCACAGCGAGCTGAACGTCGGCAAATCGACCCTGTGGTACGCGGTGGCGATGCTCGGCCAGCTGCGCCAACTGCCCAAGGACATCGCCGGGGCCCTGCCGTTTTCGCACCACAAGCTGCTGCTGACCGTCAAGGATCCCGAGCAGAAACTTGAGCTTGCCAAAGAGGCGGTCGCCACGGGGCTCAGCAAGCGCAAGCTCGAAGACCGTGTGCGCGGGGTGCGCGGCGAGCGCTGGAACGGGGCCGGCAAGCCGGGTCGGCAGGCGCTCCCGCCGTGGGCCAAGGGCATCGGCACCATCAAGAAGGCGGTCGAGTCGGCGATGGCCAGGGGCGTCACGATCGGCGAAGTCGTGATCCAAGGGCCTGAGAAGGTAGAGGATCGCTTGGCCGAGATTGCCGCGGCGATCGAGCTGCTGGAGGGTTTTAGAGCCTCGCTGACGGCGGCTTTGGCCGAGGCGAAAGTGGCGGATCGGCTGGCGGATGGGATTGTGGCGGTGCCTTAGGGGGCGAAGGAAGCCGGCCGCGACAATACCTTGGCAAGCACCTGCCAATGTGATACAAAACGTCGGTCTGTACGTCTAGTACACAACGTTTTGGAACATGTCCACCACCGGCGCCGCCCAAATTCTCGCGCTGGCCGCACAAGGGCCCATCCGCGCACGCGATCTCGATGCCACGGGCGTTGCGCGCACGCAGCTGCGCCGCCTGTGCCAGCAGGGCCGGCTGGAGCGCGTGAGCCGCGGCCTCTACCGCCTAGCCGACAGCCCCGCCACGGAACTGCGCTCGCTGGCCCAGGTTGCTAAGCGTGTGCCGAGGGGCACGATTTGTCTGCTCAGTGCGCTACAGCTGCATGGAATTGGCTCAGAAGTTCCGCACGCAGTCTGGCTGCTCATTGAGTCGCACGCCCGCACGCCGCGATTGGAGGGTCTGCAAATCGAGATCGTGCGCGCCAGCGGTGAGGCCCGCGACCATGGCGTTGAGGAACAGGTGTTTGAAGGCGTGCCAGTTCGCGTCACATCGGCCGCCAAGACGGTCGCCGACTGCTTTCGCTACCGTCGGCACGTGGGCCTAGATGTCGCGCTTGACGCTCTGCGCGGGTACCTGGCTGACCATGCCGAGAAGGCCGACCCTGGCGCGACCCGCATCGACGCGCTCATCGCAGCGGCCAAGGCCGACCGCGTGTACTCCGTGGTGCGGCCGTACCTAGAGGCCCTCACATGACCCGCCCGTTGAGCGATTTCGCCGCCTCCGTCCGGGCGCGGTTGCTGCGGCGTGCGACCGAGCGCGGCGAGGACTTTGAGCCGGTCCTGACGCGGTATGCCAACGAGCGCGTCCTGCAGCGGCTGGCCCATTCGCCGTACGCCGGTCAGTTCATTCTCAAGGGCTCGACTCTGTTCACTATCTGGACAGGACAGCCGCATCGGGCGACCCGCGATGTCGACCTGTTGGGCTTTGGCGATCCGAGCATTGCCGGCGTTCGAGCGGTGTTCGCGGACATTCTAGCCCTTCATATCGGCGAAGACGGCGTGCGCTTTGACGAAAAGACCCTCCGCGCCGGACCAATCCGCGAGGGGCAGGTCTACCAGGGCGTCCGCGTGGCAGTTCAAGCCTATCCGCCCTCGCCGTTCACCCGGGTGAACGCCCGCCGGTCGCCCTCAAAAGCGAAGCCGCCATCGACGAGAAGCTCGTCCACCAACCAGTTCAGGGCATGAGCTCAGCGCAGCGGCGCGTGGCATAACCACTTGGTATTGCCGGTTATGTTTGTCGTCGGACTGAAGTCCACCGCTGCGGTTCAAGATGTCCCTTTGGGACTGAGTTGCCATCGGCACCGAGGAATTGTCGTTTCGCTCTGGGCACATCGTCGCCAGCCTTGTGTGCGTGGGTCTGTGCAGGCGACAGACCGAGCCGAGAAGGTCGACACCGAAGAACACCAGACATACCAAGCAGTTACCCTTGCCAGCCCCGCGAGGCTAATTCCCCAGAACCGCCGCCCCCCGCGCAACGGACACAGACCCGAATGGGCGACGTCCGACGCCGGTTTGGGCGACAATGCCTTGAATCTTAGCACTTGTTCCGTCGCCCAAACTCGTGGCCGGGTCGCCGCTTCGGCGATGCGCCCTGCCTAATTGCCCGCAGATCAGCCATCCACAGCGCCAAGGGCCTGGAAACCGCTCGGGCCTTGGGCGGCCGCAGCGACCTCAACGTCGGCAAATCGACCCTGTGGTAAGCGGTGGCGATGCTCTCTTGGCGGCCCTACAAAGGGTAGCACCCATCGACAGAGCTTGGTGCTTGGGGCGCCAGCCCGACCCAGCGCGACCCGACCGCAAACATAAGCTTTCTCTTCAAAAACTTGACGAACCCCACCGCACCCGCCTGCCCCGCCAAACAGCCGCAGCGGCCATGCCGACGAGGCCAAGCCACGGCAGCCACGGGCTGCGCTGCCCCGCCGAACTTGCCGAGCAGCCGTTGGAGCTGGCCGCGGGTGTGGCGGCCGGCGCGCTACCGCCTGCGTCCAGCGGAGCCACCTTTCCATCGGCAGTGTCAGGGGATCCCACGGCTTCGCCCGGTGCGCCATCGGTGGCCGCATCGGCCCCAAGCGCGACATCTTCTTTGGCCAGCCCGTCTTTGGCCCCTTGCGCATCCCCCGGCACCGCCGCGTCCACAGCAGCCGGAGCATCGGCCGCGCTGCCGCAGTCCACCGTCTCGGCGCCACCGGCGTCACTTCCGCCCGCGTCGGTGCTTCCGGCATCCGCCGCCAGGGGCTGGCACTCGCTGCAGCAGCCTGGCTCGGTGGTGATGCACTGGCTCTTGGGGCCACAGTCGGCGTCCACCTTGCACATCGACTTACACGTCAAGGCCTTGCATTGACCGTCCTCACAGCTGGCGCAGCCGGTGCAGTCGGCGTCGGTGGTGCAGCCGGCCTTGCCCGTTGCCTTGAACTGCAGCAGGATCAGATTGCCATGGATGATTTGGTAGTTACCCACCTGCAGCGGCGTTGAAAACTCCAGGCGCGCCTCGTCGCTGCAAGTTTTGCCCGTGAGCTTGAGAACACCCAACTGCGGTTGGTCCTTGAGCAATATCTTGAACTGCTTGGGGTCCACGGCCCCGCCGTCGCACTTGACCGGACCACCCGGCGGCGAGCAGCAGGTTTCGCACGCTGCCGCAAAGCCCAGGGGCTTGCTGACGGGCCACTCATCCGCGGGCACCGGCTCAGAGCAATCTTCAAAAGCCAGGGTGGCTTTGCAGCTTGTCATGCAGGTAGCGCCAGCGGGCTGCGCCAGCAAGGTCAACGCGGCGGCAGACAAGGTCCAAGTGAGGAGGAGTTTCATCGGCCCCCCTACGGCACCGCCGGATTGGCGGGAAAGTGGCTAAACGTATTGCCGCACGCTGAAACACCGACCAGCCGAAAGCGCAAACCGCCTGGCAGCGCTGAGTCGGACTCCAGCGAGCCGCGCAGCCAGCGCTTCTGGCCGATGAACGAATTCAAGCACGCGCCTGGGCAACTCTGCCCGCAGCCGTCGCAGAAGACGTCCGGCTTGTAGCACGCGTAGAGGTAGGTTGAGGCGCCTGGCTTGTCGCGAATCTGCCAGCAATCGGCAAAGGTAGCTTTGGCATACTTCTCAATGACTACGCTTTCCAGGGTGATGATTCGCCCGTCGAGCTTGGCCTTGTTGGCCCAGATGCTGGCCACCGTGTCATAGGTCGGCCCGCCTGCCACAAAGCTGGCCGACAGGTCCTTGATGGCCTGCATGGTCGCCGTGCCTGCGGAAGTGGCGCAGCCGCCGACCTTTTCGGTCAACTGAGCCAGTGAGGTCCACTTGCAGCTGCGATAGCTGCAGGTTCCGCCAGGGGTGCAGTCATAGACGAGCTTGACCAAAGAGGCCGTCCAGCCAAAGGCGCTGCTCGGCGCTTTATTTAGGAACTCCATAGCTTTGCACTCTTGCGCGGCGCTGAAAACTACGCCTTTGAAGGTACCACCTTGGGCTGTGCACACTCCGGGATCGCTGCCGGCGCAGCCGCCAAAGTTGCAGACCTTGCCGGTGCCGCAGCTCGTGCCGTTGGCGCTGTCGGGATGGTGGCAGCCTTGGTCCAGGCTGCAGAGGTCGTCGGTACAGAGATTGCCGTCGCTGCATACCGCTGGCGAGCTGGATCCGCAGGTGCAGGTGCTGCTGTACTTTTCTCCCAAAGTGCAAGGGTCGCCGTCGTTGCAGGCCGCTCCTGGGGTACAGGGCGCGGGCTTGGGGTTGGCCAGGCCATTAGAGCAAGGCAACCAGTCCGTATGCCAGGCCCCTGCGACCGGCAGGCGCCCTGCACATTTCCCCCCAATGTCATTGAATTGATAGAAGTTGCCGGTCTTGTCCAGCTGGACCCAGGGGCCAGACTCGGGACCATAGCGCAGCACGATGGAGGACGCTTGCTTGCTCTGCAGCCAAGGCATCGGCAGCGGCACCTGGGTGTAGCTCTTGGGTGCCAGCTCGGCTTTGCCCTGCAGGAACTGGGTCAGCACTGCCGGGCTGCCGGTCCCGGTGGAAACCAGCAGCGTTTGCGTCGCCGCGGCCGTCGAGCCCGCGTTGTACAGCTCGATCCACGGCGCGGCGCCAGAAGAAATCTCAGTGATGACCACCTGCGGGATGGCCGAAGCCGGCGGCTCAGGGCCTTGGTTGACGGTGCCTGGGGAGCAAGACAGGGGAGCCGCCGACCAAGCGCCGCCATCCGGCATGCGACCCTGGCACAGGCCGGCGATGCTGGTGCCGGTCCAGCCGTTGCTGCGGGTTTCCAAGACTTTGCCGGTGGGGTCGATCAGCCGCAGCTCATCGGCGCTGGTGGCAGACAAGCTGCCCATGGCGACCGTCAAGAAACCTGACAGGGGACTGTTGCCTAGGACCCTGTCGGATGCTGCAGCTGATTCAATAGTTTTAAGTAGTTATCCGTAGGCGACGGCATTACTCCGACAGGCTCCTAGAACCCATAGCACACCTCAGAGCGGGGGGAAGGGCGGGGGGATCGCAAAACTCTACTGGAATATCAATGCCATTGGACAGCCGGTGTGGCGATGCTGGCCATGCTCACGGGCGTAGTCAGCGACCTGATCGGGCGACCAGAAGGCTTTGGTGCGGCGCAAGGAGCATCGGAGCCACGCTGACCGCCAAGGTCGCTGAGCACTGAAGGGCCCCACGGCGGCCGTCAGGCCACAAGCTGGCCAAGACTCTGCTGGCGAAGGACTGACCACCGGGAGTTGCGCCCAGGGCCGCTCATCGCACTTGCTGTCCTCAGTTGCCGCCCTGCCCTCTGCCCACCGCCACAATCAGCGCCCCGGGAAACTCGGTCTGGACGATCCGCGCCCCCTGGTCGTACAGCGCCAGCCACTCTTTGCCCGTTGCCGGCTCGCCGTTGAGGACCTGCGCCACCACCCCGACATCCACGTTGAATCCGTTGACAAACGTGGCCGACCCCAGCTTGGCCACCTGCGGCGCCAGGGCGCTCAGCACCTTGGGATCGACCTCGACAATCTCTGGGGCCACCTTGGGAAACAGCAGCATCGCCTGGTCCCACTCGGCCTGGGTATCGGGGCGAATCTGCACGCGGATCTTGGGGTCCAGGGCCCGGGCCTCGGCGGCGCGCTTGGGGTCCGACACTGAGACAAAGACCTGGTCGTACAGCCCGGCCTTGGCAATTGCCGCGACTACCAAGTCGATGCGATCGGTCTTGGTGTCCAGGTCGACGATCAGGCGGTCGCGCACCAGCTCCAGCGCCGCGGCCAGGGTCGGAACGCGCTCGCAGCCGTGGTCGCCCGGATAGACCTCGGCCTTCTCGGTGCCCCATTGGGTCAGCAGCGGCAGGGCGGTAACTTCGGCCAGCGTCATGGCGCTGACGTCTTTGCTGACGCCGGTGGTCCTGGCCGCACTGCCGTCGTGCATCAGCACCAGCGCCCCGTCGGCGGTGTGGCGGACGTCCAGCTCGACGCCGTCATAGCCCATCCAGGCCGCAGCGCGGATGGCGGCCAGCGAATTCTCTGGGGCAATGCGGGCAAACTCGCCGCCGGCGCCGCGGTGGCCGACCACCAGCCGAGCCGGGCATTTGGCATCCAGCGCGCAGCCCAACGGCGCGGTGGCCAAGCGCTTGGCTGGCAGGCCCTTGGTAGCGCTGGCCAGGGCCTGGCAGTCAAATTGCCCAGCCGGCGGGCCGCTGAATGGCTGAACCGGCTTGGGCGCGGCCCTGGCGGTGTCCGGCGCGCCATCTGGGCCAGCGCTTGAATCGCCAGCGGCGCCAACGCCATCGCCCACCAGCCCCCCATCACCGACCGCAGCGTCCGCGGCACCGCCCGCCGCCGCCGTCGCCGGATCTGGCCCGCCGCAAGCCAGGGCCATGGCAGCCAGCCCCACCCAGCCAGTGCGCAGGGCGGCGCGCACATTCAGCAGCAAAACCACCAAGGACGCAGGCGTCCGCCCACCCAGCTGGGCTTGGGGTGCGGCCAAAGCCCCAGCAGCAGAAGGCAAAGCCTTTGAACGAGGTCGGGTCTCACAGCGGCTGTAACGGGCGGCTGTGGGCGCTGCCTGGTTGACCATCCGAGTCTCCTGAAATGGCCGCGCGCTGCGACCGGGCTGGCAATCTACACGAACTTTGGCGTTTGCGCCGGCCAATGGTACCCTATAGGTGGCCCGAAGTCCGCGGCCATGCTGGATTGGTTCATGCTTCGAAGCCTGATGCTCCCCGTAGTTAGCCACGCTCGCGCCCTTGCCGCCATCGCCTGCCTGACGGGCGCCCTTGGCTGCGGCAGCGACGATGCCCTGCTGACCAAAGGCAACGGAACGGCCGATGCTGGCCTGACCGATGCCGCCGCCAAAGCGGACACCGTTGCGCCCGTGCAAGACGTGGTGGATGCCAAGGACTCGACAGGCGAAACCGCCCAGACCTGCCCCGGCTCGCCCGGCTGCGCCTGCAAGGCAGACAAGGACTGCCCGGGCTCAGCCTGCCTGCCGGCCAAAGCGGGCAAGAAGTGCTCAGCGCCCTGCAACGCCAATGGCCTGTGCTCGCCCGGGCACTTGTGCAAGTCGGTGGTCGCCAGCGACGGCAAGACCTACAAGCTCTGCGTAGAGCGCTTTGCCCGCCTGTGCGAGCCCTGCACTGACTCGATGTTCTGCAAGACCTATGCCGAGCAGACCAGCCACTGCGTTGCGTCTTCTGGAGACAAGGGGGCTGGCGGCTTCTTCTGCGCCAACATCTGCGACACCACCGACCAGTGCCCGTCAGGCTTTAGCTGCGCCGAGACCCCCAACTTTGAGGGCGGCCCCACAGAGAAGCACTGCATTCCCCAAGACGGCATCTGCCCGTGCAGCCCGCTGGCCCTGGCGGACACGGCCAAGACCAGCTGCACCAAGACCGCCAAAGACGGCAGCGGTGCCACCATTGGCACTTGCAAGGGCACCCGCCTGTGCGAAAAGGGCGGTCTCAGCGACTGCAACGCCAACATCCCAGCGCTAGAGACCTGCAACGGCCTGGACGACGACTGCGACGCCAAGACCGACGAAGAACAAGGCTGCGACGACAAAGACGCCTGCACCGTAGACGCTTGCACCGGCAAAGATGGCTGCACCCACACCCCGCTGGGCAGCAAGTGCGACGACGGCAACCTCTGCACCACCGACGGCTGCGACCCCAAGAGCGGCTGCACCCACGTCAACCACACCGACCCCTGCGATGACAGCAACGCCTGCACCAAGCCGGATGCCTGCAAAGGCGGCGTTTGCGCGGGCGAAGCCGTCAACTGCGACGACAACAACCCCTGCACCGACCAGACCTGCAAGACGACCAGCGGCTGCTTGGTGGTAGAAAACACCGACCCGTGCAAAGACAGCGACGCCTGCACCACCAATGACAAGTGCAAGAACGGCAAGTGCTCTGGCGCCGTGCTGGTCAACTGCGATGACAAGAACCCCTGCACCAAAGACGCCTGCCTGCCCGCCGTAGGCTGCACCGCCACGGCCGATGACGGTGGCGCCTGCAATGACAACAATCCCTGCACGGAGAAAGACGTCTGCGGCGGCGGTAGCTGCAGCGGTGCGCCCCTGAGCTGCGATGACGGCAGCCCCTGCACCTTGGACGCCTGCGACAAAGACAAGCTGTGCACCCACACCGCCGGCCCCACCGGACCCTGCGAAGACGGCAACCTGTGCACGGTGGGCGACACCTGCGCCAGTGGCAGCTGCCAGCCCGGCAAGCCCACGGTCTGCCAGGACAACAACCCATGCACCCTAGAGAGCTGCGTGCCCACCTCCGGAAAGTGCAACAACGCCCTGGCTGCCCAGGGCTCGCCTTGCGATGACGGCACGGCGTGCACCTTTGGCGACGGCTGCATAGGCGCCAACTGCGAGGGCACCGCCGTTTCCTGCGACGACCAGAACCCCTGCACAGAGAACACCTGCGACAAGACCGAAGGCTGCAAGACCAAGCTGCTGACCGGCGCCATCTGCGATGACAAGCTAGAGTGCACCGGCGACGGCAGCTGCAAGTCCGGCGCCTGCGTCGCTGGCACCGCCGTGCCCAACGGGACCCCCTGCAGCGGCGGAAAGACCTGCAGCGGCGTCCTCTGCAAGTAGCCTCCGGCAAAAGCTGACAGGAATCCCCCATGACCCAGACAACGACTGAGCCTTTTGGCGATCTGCCGCTTCACGGCTTTCACCAGGGCAGCGGCGCGCAGGCTTGGCAGACGCTGGGTGCGTGGCCGGAGCAGCTGAACGGGCGCGACGGCTGGCGGTTTGCTGTGTGGGCGCCTTCGGCAAAATCCGTTGGGATCATTGGATCGTGGAACGACTGGCGCGCGGAGTGGCTGGAGCGCCACGGCTCGCTGTGGCTGGGCTTTGCCGAGTCGGCCCAAGCCGGCCAGCTGTACAAGCTGCATGTGGTCGACTTGTTTGGCACGGCCACGGACCGCGGCGATCCCTACTCGCGGGCTACGGAATTGCGGCCTGGATCGGCCAGCATCCTGACGCCACCCAGCGCTTATGCCTGGGGTGACGGCGACTGGCTGGCCCAGCGACCGCAGCGCCAGCGCCGCGACCAGCCGCTGTCCATCTATGAGGTCCACCTGGCTTCTTGGCGCGGCGGCGAAGGCCACCAGTGGAACTACCGCGACCTGCTCAAGCCGCTGCTGGACCACGTGATTCACCTTGGCTTTACCCACGTGGAGTTGATGCCGCTGCTAGAGCATCCCTACGACCCGTCGTGGGGTTACCAGGTCACGGGGTACTTCAGCCCTACCTCGCGCCATGGCTCTCCCGACGACCTGCGGGCCCTGGTAGACGGACTGCACCGGGCCGGCATCGGCGTCATCATGGACTGGGTGCCGGCGCATTTTCCTCGCGATACCCACGCACTGGCTCACTTCGACGGCACAGCGCTGTACGAACACGCCGACCCGCGCCGCGGCGAGCATCCCGACTGGGGTACGCTGATTTTTGACTTCGGCCGGCCTGAAGTCCGCAGTTTTCTATTGGCCAGCGCCCACTACTGGCTGAGCGAGTTCCACATTGATGGCATCCGCGTCGACGCTGTGGCGTCCATGCTGTACCTGGACTACTCGCGCGGCAACGGCCAGTGGCAGCCCAACATCCACGGCGGCAACTGGAACCTAGAGGCTATCGCCTTCCTGCGCGATCTCAACACCATGATTCACAGCGCCTTTCCTGGCGCCCTCAGCATCGCCGAGGAGTCCACCGCGTTTCCGCATGTCACCTCGCCGGCCGATCAAGGCGGCCTGGGTTTTGACTACAAGTGGAACATGGGCTGGATGCACGACACCCTGCGCTACCTGGCCACTGACCCGCTCTATCGCGCCTACCACCACAATCTGGTCACTTTTTCAAGCACCTACGCCTTTGCCGAAGCCTTTGTCCTGCCTCTGTCTCACGACGAAGTGGTGCACGGCAAAGGCTCGCTGGTGCGCAAGGTCAGCGGGGCATGGAGCCAGAGCGTCCAGCAGCTGCGCCTGCTGTATGGCGATCAGTGGCTGCATCCCGGCAAGAAGCTGCTGTTTATGGGCCAGGAATTTGGCCAAGACAGAGAGTGGCACCAGGACCGCGAGCTCGACTGGGGCCAGGCGGCCGAACCGCAGCGGCGCGGGCTGATGGCGTGGATAGCCGAGCTCAACCGCGTCTACCGCTGCTACCCGGCGCTGCATGACGGCGACTGCGCTCCCCATGGCTTTCGCTGGATCGAGGGGGCCGACAAGGACCACAGCGTGCTGGTCTGGCAGCGCCAAAGTGCCGGCGGGCAGGAATTGGTCGCCGTGCTGCACTTTACCCCGGTGTCGCGCCCGGGCCACTGGGTGCCGCTGCCCAAAGTCGGCTGGTGGCATACGGTGACCTGCAGCCATCTGGAAGCGTTTGGCGGCGACCTGGCGCAACTGCCGGCGCCCGTGTGGGCGGACCAGCGCTGGGGCCGCCCCCATGCCCAGCTCGACGTCGCGGCCTATGGTGTGCACCTGCTGCAGTGGGGGGGCGATGGTTCGGCGCCGCAGTGAAGTGAGCAACAGTGCCGATGACCTGGCCCAGATCGCCCTGGGGTGGGTGGCCGCCGAAGGCTGTTTTCGGCTGGTAGCGCCCAAGGCTAGCAAGGTGTGGCTGGTCCAGCGCAGTCACCCAGAGAACCAGGCTTCAGAGCGGGTGGCCGCGATGCAGCCGACGCGTTTTGGCACCGCCCTCCTGTGGGAAGGGGCCGAGGCGTCGCCGCTGCGCTACTATCGCTACCGCGTCGAGCAGGACCAGCAGACGTTTGAGATCGCTGACCCGCGGTCGACGGCGGTAGCCCGGCAGTGGCAGCTGGGCCACCCCACGTGGAGCGTGATTCAGCATCAAGAATTTGACTGGAACCACACCAACCGCCCCGGCATCCCCATGGCTGAGCTGGTGGTGCTGGAGCTGCACGTCCGCGACTTTACGGCGCACCCTTCGGCCGGCGTTCAGCACCCGGGCAGCTACCTGGGCTTGGTGGAGCGCGGAACGGCCGGCTCTGGGCTGGACGCTGTGCGCGACCTGGGCGTCAATGCCGTAGAGCTGCTGCCCGTCACCAGTTTTCCGTGCCTGGAGCCGCTGGCGCCGTGGAACCCGACTGGCCACAACCACTGGGGCTATATGCCGTCTTTCTGGATGGCGCCGTCAGAGCGCTATTCGCTGGCCGGCCTTTCGCCCAAACCCGGCGAGTGGGTGGGAGTGGCGGCTGACGGTACCTTTGCCGATCCAGGCCTGGAGCTCAAGCAGGCCATCCGCGAGCTGCACGCCCAGGGCATCGCGGTGGTGCTGGATCTGGTGTTCAACCACGTCTCTATCCACGACGACAACCCGCTGTGCCGCCTGGATCCCGGCACCTGGCGTGTCCACAACCACACCGGTGGGTTGCGCAACAAGACCGGCTGCGGCCACGACATGGATGGGCGCGACCCGGTGATGCGCCAGCTGATGGTCGATGCGGCCGTGCACTGGCTGCGCGAGTACCAGGTCGATGGATTGCGCCTGGATCTGGCAGAAGTCCTGGACGACCGGGTGCTGGCGGCCATCCGCGATGCCTGCAGGGCTGAGTACGGCCGGGCGCTGCTGATTGCCGAGCCGTGGAGCCTGGGCGGCTACCGGCCTGAGCAGCTGGCCAATCTGGGCTGGACGGTGTGGAATGACAAGTTTCGCAACGGCTTCTTGGGCCATCACCCCAAGCACGGCCGCGGCTTTGTGCTGGGCCGGGCCGACGCGTCTGTACCCAGAGAGCAGCTGGCGCCGCTGCTGGCCGGCTTTGCGCGCCACTTGGGAGGTCATTCTCCCAGCCCACAGGCGGCCATCCACTACGTAGAGAGCCACGACGACCACACCAGCGCCGACTTCCTGCGCCTGGCGCTGGGCCAGGTGGCTCCCGGCGAGCTGGTCACGCGCGCCCAGCTGCTGCCGCTGCCAGAGCCCCTGCTGCGTCGCCTCAAGCTGTTGGCCGCGCTGGCGCTGTGGTCGCGCGGGCCGGTGATGCTGGCCCAGGGCCAAGAGTGGGGCCGCGCCAAAGTGCAGTCGGCCGATGGGGTTGCGCCTGGGCCGCTGGACGGCAACAGCTACTGCCGTGACGACGCCACCAATCACCTGGACTGGCGCGAGCGCAGCGCCAATCGCATCCTGGTCGACTGGTACCGCCGCGCCGTCGAAGTGCGCCGCGACTGGCTGGCAGAGAGCTTCAGCGGGCCCTACTCGCTGCTGTCGGTGCACGGCGACCGCATGTGGAGCTACGGCTATACCACCGCGTCGCGCCGCGGCCAGGTGGCCGTGCTGTTCAACGGCGAGCAAGAGTTCGACGCGTGGTTTGAGCTTCCCGGTGGCCCGTGGTGGGCTCTGGTCGGCGCTGCCGAGCTGCGCATAGTGCCCACGCCCAACGGCGTCGCCATCGGCCTGACAGCCTGCAGCGCTGCAGTGTTATGGAGCGGCTGAGCTGGGTCGTGGCTGAGCTGGACTGGGCTGGACTGGGCTGGGCTGGGCTGGACTGGACTGGGCTGGGCTGGGCTGGGGGATCGACGGAACGCCGTTGCCACTCAAGGCATTTTGCTCGCCCCCTGCCTGCCGCCAGGCTTCAGCCCTTGGCCTTCTTGGCGGCTTCCTTCTCTTTCTTCTTCTTCTGCTTGTCGGCCGTGCTGAGCTTGGGCTTGTTGTCCTTGTTGGTTTTCTCTTGACCCTTGGGCATGGCGTACTCCTGCTCGCTGGCGATTCTGCGGTGACCGCATGGCATCGGACGCCCGGTCGATCCATCGGCCGGGCCCCATGGTTCTACGCGCCTGGGCGGCGCGGGTCAAGGGCACTGCAGGTACGGGTCCTGGCCCCTAGGCGTGCTGGCTTGAGCACGAGCCTCTGCGCTGGACACGGGCACTGCAGCTAATTGTTGAGCAACGGCAAGACCAGCAGAGCCCCTTTGCGCGATAGGTGATGGCTGTCCATGTACAACAAGGCCCCGTCTTGCAAGACCTGGCAGTCGCTGCCCCCACACAGAACTGGTACGGGATCGACAACACCCAGGCCGGGATACCTCTTCTGCAGCCGGGTGACGAGCGCAAGATAATCCTGTTGGCGGCTGCGAGTCACCTCCAAGCCAACACTGCAGCCGTTGTCGGTAAGTAGCAGGTCGCCGAGCGCCGACCGCAAGGGCAAGCCTGGGGCGCAGCGGTTGGGCAGGAAGGGGAATTCTGGATTGTCTAAGAGCAGCACCACTTCTTTGCCTGCGGCTTGCAGCGCAGCAACATAGGCGCCAAGGCCTTGCTCCAGCAGACGGACCTTGGCCGCGCGGTCGCTGTGGCCATCGATGGCCACCTTGGGTGGGCCTGCCTTGGTCGCCACGTGGTTGGCCGCAAAGGCCTCGGTTTGCACATAACCAAAGTACAAAGACAGGTAGACGCGGCGGATCGAGCCTGCGGGCGGAGAGGTCAAGTAGTCCAGAACAGACTTGGCTTTGGCCTGACACGCTGGGTGGTCGGCCTGCACTTCAATGCCCGTCACCGGTGGGCAGGAGTAGTGCGCGATCAACAGCCACGGCTGCTGCACCGCCTGATCAATCGCAGAGAACAGGTGGGCGGCGTGGCTGTCTCCCACCACCGCGGCCACAGGTTGGCCATCTCGATGGGTCGAGCAGTAGTCCAGGCGCTCGTCACCGGTGCGCTGCAACTGCGCGGGGCAAGGGCGGGTTGGCTCGTCAAAGGCCAATTTTTCTTGATTGACCCGCTGCGGCTCCCCTTCGCGGGCAAAAACCACGCCACCCAGCAAGCCCAAGACGCCCACAGCAGCAGCCAGCACAGAGGTGCGACCCAACCACGGCGCCCGCCGCAGCGGGATCTCGATACGTTGATAGGTCAGGTGGGCCAGCGCAACTGCCAGGGCGCCCAGCCCCAAGCGGACAAGCACCGGAATCTCCTGCCCGGCAATGGTGCGCAGCAAGGCCAGCAGGGGCCAATGCCACAGATAGAGGGGGTAGCTGATGAGGCCGATCCACACCGGCAGCGGGAGAGAGAGGAGGCGCGCCGGAACAGTCAGCGGCCCGGCGGCAATCACGGCTGTCGTGCCCACTACTGGCAAGGCGGCCCAGCCACTGGGAAATGGTGTCTTCTCGTCAATCAACCACAGCCCCAGGGCCACCAGCAGCAGCCCGCCACCGGCCAGGGCATTGCGAATCCGCGGCGCCGGAGCGGCTATGGGCCACAGCCGCTGCTGAGCTGCCAGCAACGCACCGCAAGACAGCTCCCAAAAGCGGGTAAAGGGCAGGTAGAAGGCTGCTGAGGGCGAGGAAGCCGTCAGGATCACGCTTGCCACCAGCGACGCTGCCATCAAGGCCACGGTGACGCTGACCAGCGCGCGGGGCCTACGCCGCAGGGCAGCCACCAGCAGCGGCCAGACTACGTAGTACTGCTCCTCGACCCCAAGCGACCACAAGTGCAGCAGGGGCTTGGTCTCCGACAGCGTGTCAAAGTAGCCCGACTCGCGAAACAGGGCCACATTGGCAGAAAATGCGGCGCCGGCAAACACGTGCTTACCCAGAGCCCGATACTCTTCTGGCTGCAGCAACCACCAGCCCAGGACCAAGCATGCGGCCAAGACTGCGGCAAGCGCGGGGAAGATGCGTTTGACGCGCCGGACGTAGAACTGCTTGATAGAGAAAGTTTCCTGCCGGATCAGGATCCCCGTGATCAAGAATCCCGAGATCACAAAAAAGACGTCAACGCCAATAAAGCCGCCGCGCACCGTCTGTGGAAACAGGTGAAACAACAGGACAGATAAGATAGCGATAGAACGCAACCCATCGATATCCGGCCTGTATTGGTGCTGTGGAGCCGTCGGCAAAGCGTCGCCCATCGCTGATTACCCCTCCTCGCGCCGGCTGTCCAGCAAGTTCCAGGCGGCAAACGCGGGGATCAGGTAGAGGATCCCGACCACAGTCAGCTGGATCAGCCACTCGCGGGTGCTGCGCGGCGGCTTGAGGGCCGCAGCCGTAAAGGCCGTCAGCGCGGACGGAGCCATCACCAGGCCATAGCGCCAAAGGCGGCCCGCCATCAGCCGCCACACGGACTGCTGCAATTTGCGGGCGGCGAGCCCTGGCAGCACCGCGCCCAGCACCAGCGCGTGAAAACCGACCACGAGGGCGGCCAGCTCGTGCCAAGAGCCCAGGGTGGCGGTGGCCATCGCCATGGCCACCAGGACTGCCACCAGGGCATCGGCGGCGACCAGCACCGCCACCTCTCGGTGCGCGCCGCAGCGATGCAGCCAGCGCGCCGCCACGCCGGCCGCAGCGCTGGCCACCACATACACAGCCAGCACCAGCAGGTGCCCGCGGGCTGGCGGATCCACCACCAGCCAGCCGCGCACCAGCGCCGGGCCGTAGGCGCCCATCATGACAGCAGCGCCGCACGCCAGCAAGACCGCGGCATCCATCATCCGCCGAAAGCGCATGCGGGCCCGGTGCATGTCCGTGTAGACGCTGGGATCGTGGGTCAGCGGCTCGACGCCAGCGGCCGCCTCGCCAATGGACTCGGCCAGCAGAGACACGCCCAGGGCCAACGCAACCGGCACAAAAGAAAGGGCCAAGCCGCGGCTCAGGGCAAAGGGAATCGCCGCCAGGGCCAGGACCGGCACGCCGGCAGCATCGGCGGCGGCCGCCCTGAGGCCTTCTAGGGGCAGCCGCTTGAGCTCCGCCGCCCAGCGATCCGCAGAGGCGCGGCGCATTTCTTTGGCCTGCACGCCCAGCACCGCCAGCAGGCTGATCGTGGTCAGCGCCAACCCTGCCAGTGGCCACAGCAGCGGCGACCCCTGCAGGGCCGGCAGCGCCAGCGCCAGCGCCGCCTGGATCAGGGCGTATTTGCCGGCCAGCGCAGCGGCGCCCACCGGCGTCATCCGCGCCTCCGTGGCAGCCACCAGCGTGGCCAGCAGCGGCCACAGGGCCAGCACCACTGCCTCCAGCATCAGAAACGTCTCGACGTCTAGCAGGATCGCGCCGTCCGGCAGCTTGAGATGCGCCGCTGCCGTCACGGCCAGCCAGCGACCCACGGCCAGCAGCCCCAGGCTGGCGCAGGCGGCCAGCACCGTGGCAGCCAGCTGCACGGCTGTCTTGTTGGCGCTGTCTCCCACCGTCGCATAAGCGCGCAGGCGCCGCCGCACCACCGCCGCCCAGCCTTGGCTGAGCCGACCCACGGCCCCGCGCACGGCCAGAGACAACAGCACCAGGGCGGCAATCGGCTCACCCCAGCTGCTGGCCATGACCGGCACCAGCACCATCAGCAGCAGCAGGCGGAAGGGCGCGCGCGAAAACGCAGCAAACACACTGGATTCAGCAGTGTGCTCTGCCGCCGCCGGCTCAAAATCTGCTTGCCAAGGAGCCGCAGTGGTCAACTGCTTCCCTCCCCATCGCCCCAACGGGGGCCCCCGCAAGCATGGCACGCCGCCTGGGCCTCGTCCAAGATTGCGCACGATTGGGCGACGGGCGCCGCCACCGGGCCGCCTGCCACGCCGCCCGTGACGGTTGACCCGGCCCGCGGAGATCGCCACACTCTACAAGACATTCCGGCCGCGGCGCCGGCAGGGCGGTACAGCGATGGCTCCTCCCCAGCCTTCTTCTGCCAGTGACTTGGTCACCTGGACGTACACAGCCGTGTTTCTTCCGGAACCGGGCGGCGGCTTTACGGTGTTTGTGCCGGCGCTGCCAGAAGTCTGCGGCACTGGCATCACGATGGCAGAGGCACAGGAAGCGGCCCGCGAGTCGATTGCCCTGGCTCTGGAAGTGCGCCGCGAGGTGGGCGAGCCGTTTCCGGCCGACAGCGCCGCTGTGCCCATGATGGCGCTGAGCGTAGCGCTGCCGCCAGCCTGACCGGCCGCGCCGCATCCCTGCGCTGTGAACTGTAGGTGACGCAGGCAGCTACTGCGGGGGCTCGCCTTGCCCGGTGGGCGAGAAGCGGTAGCCAACACCGCGCACCGTCACCAAGTAGCGAGGCTGCTCTGGGTCCGGCTCCAGCTTGCTGCGCAGCCGCATGACAAAGTTGTCGACCGTGCGCAAGGTGGCGTGCGGCAGCCCCCACACGGCGTCCAACAGGGCCTCGCGGGTCAACACGCGCTCTGGCTGGTCCAGAAAATAGGCAAGCAGGGCAAATTCCTTTGCAGTCATTGGCACATCTTCGCCAGCACGCCGCACCCGGTGGGCCGCCCGCTCAACCGCCACATCGCCAAAGGCGACCACGGCCGGCGTCAGCAGCGCCGGCGCCACCCGCCGCAAGGCCACGCGGATGCGCGCGCGCAGCTCGGCAAGGCCAAAGGGCTTGGTCACGTAGTCGTCGGCGCCCAGCTCCAGGCCCAGGACCTTGTCGGCCTCGTCGGTGCGGGCCGTCAGCAGGATCACCGGCAAATCCAGGCGGCGCCTGCGGATCTCGCGCAGCACTTCAAAACCGTTGCGGCCCGGCAGCATGACATCCAGCAGCACCAAGTCGATGCGCTCGCGCCCCAAGTAGGCCAGCGCCTGGTCGCCGTCGACTACCGCGTGGGTGTGGTATCCCTCAAGACCTAGCGTCAATTCAAGCCCTTCGCGAATGGCCGGGTCGTCTTCGACGATGAGCAGCGTCGGGCGCGTGGCTTCGTTCACGTCTGCCTTCCTTTGGGCATGGTTGCGGCGAGGCGGCGCGGACGGCGCACCCCGCTGAGGCGGCTATAGTGGTCCCAGATGCGCCCGCCAGGCAAGTCGGCTTGGTCCCTACGGTGGCGGAACCGGCAGCTCTAGCGTAAAGGTCGAGCCCTGCCCTTTCTCAGACTCCAGCCGGACGCGGCCGCCGTGGGCTGCGGCAATGTGCTGCGAGATCGCCAGGCCCAGGCCCGATCCTTCAGTCGATCGCGACAAGCGGTCGTCCACGCGATAGAACGCCTCAAAGATGCGCCCGTGCTCGCGGCGCGGAATGCCAGGGCCGTTGTCGCGCACCGCCACGTGGACCTGATCGCCCTGGCGGCTGTGGACCAGCGCCGCCGTGACCTCGATGTGCTTGACCGCCCCGGTGTACTTGTAGGCGTTGTCGATCAGGTTCTGCAGCACTTCAGCGATCGCCTCGGGATCAGCGTGGACCCGCGGCAAATTGGGCTCGATACGGGTGGTCAGCTGGACCTGCCCCGCAGACGGCGATGCCTCAAGCCGCGGCTCAAAGCGCTCAACGGTCGCCGAGATCACCGGCCCCAGGTCGCAGGGCTGCAGGTCGTAGCTCATGCGCCCGGCCTCAAGGCGGGCAAAATCAAGCAAGCGGTCTATCATGGTCGCCAGCCGCGCCGTCTCTTGGCCCAGCAGGGTCAGCACCCGGTCGCGGCGCTGCGGGTCGTCCAGGCGGTGCTCGCGCAGCGTCTCTACAAACATGCGAATCGACGTCAGCGGCGTGCGAAAATCATGGCTGACCTTGCTAAGAAAGTCCGCCTGCAGCTTAGACAAGTCGTTGGACCTCTTGAGCGCCACCCCCAAGAACACGCCGCCGGCAATCAACAGGGCGCAAAACACCAGGATCAGCACGCCAAAAGCCAAGTCGACGTTGCCGCGCCGATAGACCAGCACCAGCACGCCAACGGCAATCAGCACCGCCGCCGGCAGCGCCAACAGCAACCCGGCGATAACCGCTTGACGGCGCAGGCGCATGGCCACGGTAGGTCAGCGTCCCCGCGCCAGCAGCGCTTTGACCTGGGCGTGGACCTGAGGGTGCGAGTCGTCGCTCAGCGCCTCGGCGGCCTGCCACAGCTCCGCGGACGCCGTGCCTTGCGGCCAGCGCATCACCACCGCGGCCGCCAGGGTCCGCAGCGCCGCACTGGGGGCAACCAGGCAGTCCAGCAGCAGATCCTGATAATCGCCGGGAAACTGTGCAACCGCACCCACAACCGGCTGCAGCCGCGCCTCCAGCGCCTTGGGCACCATCAGCTGCTCGTCATCGGCGCCCGGCTTGCCGCTGCAAGAACTGCACCCGGCTTGGCTCGCCGGCGAACACAGCGACTCCTCTTTGGCAAAGCGCTCGCCCAGGGCCGCGCGCGCCAGCGGCACCAGCACCGCCAGCACCTCAGCGTCAGGGCGCAAACGCTGGGTCAGCGACCAAGCGCCTTCATCGGCCGGCTCGCGCTGCACTCTGTCCAGCACCGCTTTGCGCATGGGGATTTTGGCCACCGCCCCGGCCTCCAGCGCCTCCAGGGCCAGCGCCGGATCGGCGGACTGCAGCTGGGCGTGCAGCAGCTCGGCCCAAGTCTCCGCTCGCCGCGGCGGCCGGCTCAGCACCTGCTCCAGCAGACCGTCCAAGGCGATTTCCAGGGCCTCGGTCCAACCGGCTTGCTCGGCTTGCGGATCTTCTTCTGTTTGCGCGCAGATCTGCAGTGCCTGGTGCAGCGCCAGCACATCTGGTGCGGCCGCCGCGGCGTCGGTCAGCGTCTCTGCCCAGCTGCCGACCAGTGTGGCCAGCGCGTCGAGCTCGATGGTCTCTTCCGCCGGCCCTTGGCCCAGGATCGCCTCGCACAGCGCCGCCACCACCCGTGCAGCAGCGTCGCGGACTTCAAATTGGAATTCACTTGGCTGCTTGCAGAGTTCTGCCAGGTCGCACACCTCCGCCAGGGCAGCCGCGGTAAAGCTAACGCCGGGCACCTGGTCGACACCGGCCAGCAGTAGCCGCGCCTGCTTGGCGAGGTCGACCTCAAATCCGGCCAGTCTTTCGACGACTTCCACGCGAAGCGCCCCGTCGGTGTGGGGCAGCAGCGTCCACAGCGCCGCCTCCTCTGCATCGTCTTCTGCCCCGGCCAGCGCCGCCGCCAGCTTGAGCGGCTGCCCCGCCTGTAGCCTGGCCACCAGCTCATCGCCGCTCAGCGGCTGTTTCTTCACAGGTTCAGCGGTCTTGTCGCCAAACAGCTTGCTCCACAAACCCATTGCGCCCTCAAAGCGGGCCCGCGGCGCCGCGCCGGCAAAATGGCACGGCTGCAGCCGAGCCGCAAGCGCTGGTCTAGGGGGTTGCCCTTGCACTGACCGGCACAACCCTGTGCAATGCCAGTGCTGGGGCGCCAAGCCCCGCCGCTACAGGATTCTGCCGATGCCCATGATTTTTCGCGGCTTGACCCTCAACCCCAACCTGCTCAAGCCGGCGCGCGGGGCTCCCTGCCAGCTGGACGAGTGCGGCGGCGCCTGCTGCGTCGGCGGGATCTGGCTGGACGTGCTGCATGTCGAAAAGATCCTGGATCACAGTGAGTTGATTAAGCCCTGGCTGCCCACCGAGCGCCAGGACAGCGACGGCTGGTTCAGCGACGAGGTGGTCGAACACGCTGACTTCGCAAGCGGCGTGGGCACCGCCACTGCCATCGGCCCGCGGCTGGACGGCTCGGGGCGGGTGGCATGCGTCTTTGCCCTGGCCGATCACAGCTGCGCGCTAGAAAACGCCAGTCGCCAGGCGGGGAAGCCCTGGCCGGGGCTCAAGCCGTTTGACTGCGCGACCTACCCGGTGCTGCGGTCGGAGGGCGAGCTGCGCCGCGACACAGAGAGCGCCCGCCGCGGTGCCGACTGCCAGGGACCCAAGGGCCGCAAAGGCGAAGAAGCCGCGACCACCCCGGATCAACCGGCGTTTTTTCAGGTCTTTCGCCGCGAGATCGAGCTGTCGATTGGCGCGCAGGGGTATGCGCTGCTGCAGAGCACCTGGGAACGCCGGCAGCGGCGCTAGCACCATCCAGCCTGGCAATTATCTGTCTACTCTGTAATCAATTGTCAACTAGATAATTGTCTAGCCGCCCGCGTAGCGGTGTCGGTCTAGCTATGCGCAGCGGCGTCGGTGGTCGCCTTCTGCCCCAGGTGCTTGGGCGGAAACAGCGACAGCATGGCGCCGACCATCACGTTGGACAGCAGGCAGCTGACCAGCAGGCCGACCGTGGCCCACCAGGCAATGCTCTGCAAGCCGGGATTGCTCTGGAACAACAAGGCGCCAAAGCCAACGCAGGTGGTGATCAGCGCCACCCAGGCCGCGCCGCCAATCTGCTGCAGAATCAGGCGCAAGTCGGCGTCTTTTCCCTCTGAGTGAAAGCGGTGCAGGATGTGGGTGACGCCGTCAATGGCGATACCGACCACGCCGGGCAGCGTTGTGACCGAGAACAGGTTTAGCTCAAAGCCCAACCCCTTGGCAATCCCCAGAAAGATCATAAAGGACGTCAGCAGGGGTACAAACGAGTAGAACAGCAGCATCCAGCTGCGGAAATACCACAGCACCACCACCGCCACCGCCAGCGTCGCCAGCCCCACCGCGATGGGCCCCTCTTTCTTCACCATCGCGTCCGCTTCGGCCAGAATGAAGAACGACGCAGTAGCTTGGTATCTGCGCGCCCCGACCTGGAAATGCCCCATCTCGTCAATGACCTGCTGGACCGACTTGGCATCGGCCAGGTTGCCGTTGGCGTAGATGAGCACAAACTTGCCCAGGCCCTGCTTGCGGTCGCGGAAGCGCTCGCGGACAAAATCCGGAAGGTCTTCAGGACCAAACGGCTTGGCCTGCAGCAGTTCCAAGGCCCGATCCGCCTCCTGGCGGTCTTTGCCGCTTAGAGCCTCGCGCTTGTCTTGAATCAAGCCGCGAATCCGCGTAATGATTTCTGCCTTGGCCTCTTGATCCAGCGGCACAAAGGTGCGGATCGACACAAACTGGCGCAGGCGCTTGAGCTGGCCCTTCTTGGCCTCCAGCTGGGCGTGCACGGCATAGGCGTCCTGCAGGGAGTCGGTGACTACCAGAATCGGCGAGCTGGGCTTCTTGTCGGCCTGGTTGCGGTACTGGTACTCGAGGTTGCGCGCCGCCGTCGAGGCCGTTTGCTGGGCGGCCTTGCTGGGTGGAGTGCGCAACTTTCGCAGATCCGTTTCGAATTCCAGGTCGCGTGCGCCAAAGAAGGAAAGTACGGCGGCCAGCCCAAAGCCAATCAGGGCGATGCGCGCCACTTTGCGATCGGCAAACCAGCCCAGCCAGCGCTGGCCTTCGGCCTGCTTGGGGCTGACGTCGCGGTCTGGCACGATGCGGTGCAGCGCCATCACCAGCGGCGGAAACATCGCCAGGGTGGCGGTCAGAGACAGGAACACGCCCACACCGGCGATCAAGCCAAATTGAGAAAACCCACGAAATTCCAGAACGACCAGCGCAAAGAACGCCACCGAAGTCGTCGCCGCCGCTTGGCCCAGCGCCCCCGTCAGGCCGCCCATCATGTCGGTCACGGCGCTCAGAGGGTCTTTGCCGCGAGAGCGCTCTTCCAGGTAGCGGCTGAGGGTGTAGACATTGAAGTCGTTGCCCATGCCAAACAGCATCGAGAAGATAAACGCCGTGATCATGTTCAGATAGCCGACCGAGCCCCGCGCAAACGCCATGGTCAGCGCCGTGCCCGCCAGCAGCGGCACCGTCATCAGGATCAGGGCTCGCTTGCGGCGAAAGTGCAGCATCTGAATGGCGGCAATCACCCCCAGGGCTATCGCCGAAGTCGCGACCAGACCGCCCTTGATGTTGTCAATTTCCTCTGTCATTTCAGAGTAATCGCCAGAAGTAGCGATGCTCATCGACGGGTGGTAGCTGGTGGGCTTTAGGTCCTTGATCAGCTGGTTGACCTGGGCCACAAACTTGGCGCTCTCGTCGACCTGCTGCGGCGAAACCGTGGGAAACAGCTTGACGCCCAGCACCGTGCCGTCTGGGCTCTCATTCCACTCGCGGATATCTTCTGCTTGAAAGCGCTTTTGCAGGTCCTCGTCGGTCGGCAAGGCAAAAGCTCTGGATGTCTCTGCGGCGGCGTCCACGGCGCTGGGATCGGCAGCCGCGGCAGTTGGGGTCGGATCGTCCTCTAAGCCTTCGGTCAGCGCATCATCGACCAGCTCTTTCTCGGTCGCCTTTTGCAGGGTCTGGCGGACGTCCTTCTCGATGTCCAGTAGTTCTTGGGGAGACAGAAACAGCGCGGCGTTCTTGCGGAACATCGAGATATCGCGCCGACACTCCAGCGCCGACACCTGCGGCCAGCCCTTGAGCCGGTCGCAAAACGCCAGCGCCAGCTTGCGGTTGGCCTGCCGGTCGGGGCTGCCAAACACCACCACCATCTGGCTGACGGACTTGAGCGTCTCGCGGGCCTGGCGCGCCGCCTGCACCGCCGGGGTGTGCTCGGGAAACAGGTCCTCCATGTTGGACCGGATGCGAATTCCCGAGCCAAACCAAGCCGCCAACCCGACCACAACCGCCATGATCGCCAGCGTCAGCCACGGCCGCGAGCCCGTCGAGTGCGCGTAGCGGCGGGCAAACCGGTCAAAGGCACTTTCTGCGGCGTGGGATGCGGGTTCGGCCATCGCTTCCTCGGGAGTTGCACTCATCGGGCGGGAGACCCACCGCACTGCCCCGGGGAAAACGGGCGGCGGGCGAGGACTGCTTAACGCCGGGGGCCGTGCCGAGATTCAACGTACCTGGAGCCCGCGAGCTGCTACAGGCCGTAGAGGCGGGTGAACTTGGCGCGGGCGTAGTCGATGAAGTGGCGCGGATTGAGCGGCTCGCCGGTAGCGCGGCGCACCAGCTCATCGGTGCCGAAGCGCGAGCCCTCGCGGTGAATGTGGGTGCGCAGCCAGGTCAACAGCGGCTCGACATCGCCTCTGGACAGGGCCGCATCGACCCCGGGAACCTGGTCGCGGCAGGAATTCATGAACTGCGCCGCATACAAAGCGCCCAAGGTGTAGGACGGAAAGTAGCCAAAGCTGCCCATCGACCAGTGCACGTCTTGCAGCACGCCCAGGCGAAAATCCGGAGGCGTAATACCCAGATACTCTTGCATCTTGGCGTTCCACACCTTGGGCAGGTCGGCCACCTGCAGGGTGCCGTTGAAGAGGTCGCGCTCGATCTCATAGCGCAGGATGACGTGCAGCGGGTAGGTCAGCTCGTCGGCATCGACGCGGATGAAGTTGTCGAGGTCGACCTGGCTGATGCCAAACAGAAAGGAGTCCAGATCGACCTTGCGCAGGAATTCGTAAGAGAGCTGCAGCTTGGGCAGCAGCGCCGTCCAGAACGGTCGACCCAGGCCGACCTGCTTCTCCCACAGCAGAGACTGGCTCTCGTGGATGCCCATCGAGCGCGCCCGCGACACCGGCTGATCGGCCAGGTCCAGGTCGCGACCCTGCTCATAGAGCGCGTGGCCGGTTTCATGGATCATCCCAGAAAGACTGCCAAAAAACGCGTCCTCGCGGTAGCGGGTGGTGATGCGGACGTCCGACGGCCCGGCGCCGCCGCAGAAAGGATGCACGCTGGTGTCCAGGCGGCCGCGGTCAAAGTCGTAGCCCATGGCGCGGACCACGGTCTCGCCCACAGTGCGCTGCCGATCGGCGGGAACCACCTCAGACAGCCAGGTGGTGTCGGGCAGTCCGCCGGCTTGGCTGCGCGCCCGCACCTTGGCAATCATTGGCAGCAAGAAGGCCTTGAGATCGGCGAACAGCGGCTCCAGCTGCGCCTGGGTGGTGCCGGGCTCAAACTCGTCCAGCAGCACGTCATAGGGCGGCGCCTCTGGGTCGATGGCGGCAGCGCGCTGCTTAGACAGCTCTACCAGCTCGGTCAGAATCGGCTCAAATGCAGAGAAATCGTCGGCCTTGCGGGCCTCTACCCAGACGTCGTGGGCCTTGACTGTGGTCTCGCTCCACCGCCTCACCAGCGCCTCTGGGATGCGGGTGGTGCGCATCAGGTCGCGGCGCGCTTCGCGAACGTTGGCAGCCTGGGTGTCCGTCAAGGTCTGGTCGTGCATCAACTGGTCCACAAGCTCGGCCAGATCCGGGGCGCTCAGCCGCTCGTGGCGCACCACGCTCAGCGTCGCGATCTGCCGGCTGCGCTGCTCAACGGCCCCCTTGGGCATCACAATTTCCTGATCCCAAGAGAGGATGCCAATCGCCTCTTCCAAGGCGGTCAGGTCAGACAGGCGGCGGGTCAGCTCGTTGTACGGTGCGGACAGGGTCGACGGAACAGTCGGCATAAATGGGCTCCTAGGCGCGCCACCGGGCTGCTGCTGGCGCAGGGCAGTCTAGTCCAAAGGGGTAAACTCAATCGAGATCCAGCCGTCCTCTACCACGGGCTGCCAGCGCTCTACGCAGACGCCGGGCATGTCGAGGCTGCGACCGTCGGTCAGGTCAAAGCGCCAGCCGTGCAGCGCACAGGTCAGCACCGTGCCCTGCAGATTTCCGTCGCCAAGCGGAAAATATTGATGAGGGCAATCGTCTTCAATGACGTGAATTTGCCCATCGGCCTCGATCACCAGCAAGCGCCGGCCATCGGGCGCATCGACCTGCAAGCGCCGGCCCGAATTCGCCGCCGCAGGCCCGCTGGCCTCCAGCTCGGCTGTGTGACAAAGCCGTATCAGCGCCATTAGTTGGCTCCTTCCGGGCGGTTCTCTTCCAGGCTTGGGCAGATGGTGCGCAGGTAGCGCCAAGAGTAGATGCCGCCGTCGTGGCCGTCGCCCCAGGTAAAGCGAATCGCGTACTTGCCCACGGGCACAACCGTCTTGACTTCGTTGGAGGCGGCGCGCTTGCCCGTTCCCTGCAGGATCGGCAGGCCGGACCGCGAGGTGCGCACCACCAGCGTCGTCGGCGGGCCGTGGGTACCCTGGCAGGTGGCGCAGGGGCACTTCTCGCGTAGATACGCGGAGGTGTAGGTGCTTTCGTGGGCATCATCCCAGACGATCAGCACTTCGCCGTTGGGCGTCCAGCTCAAGTTGACTGGCTGGGCATTCTCAAAGGGACTCAACTCCATGGACCTCTCCGGCACCGCCACACTGGCGCGGCAGCATGGTCAATGCGCGGCCGGTCGTCAAGCGCATCCCGCCCCCAGCTGCGCAGACTCCTTGGCGGCGCTAAGGATTTGGCCGGGTCGCCCTGGGCGAAGGGGCGCTGGCGGCGCTTGAACCCGCCCGGCAACCGGCGTAGGATATGGCCGTCCCATCCCCTGGGCATTGCGGAAATACGATGCAGGTTGTGCTTGCCGGGGACATCGGCGGGACCAAGACCCATCTGGCGCTGTATAGCCGCGACCAGCCTCTGGACAAACCGCTGCGAGCGGCCAGCTTTGTCAGCCGTCGCTATGAGGGCTTGGCCGAGATCTGCGCCGAGTTCTTGCAGCCCGAAGACGAGCTGGACGCTGCGGCGTTTGGCATCGCCGGGCCGGTGCTGGAAGGCCGCGTCGTCACCACCAATCTGCCGTGGGTGATTGAGGCCGAGGCGCTGCGCCAAGCCCTGAACCTGGCCGCTGACAACCCGCCGCGGCTGCGCTTGCTCAACGACCTGGAAGCCATGGCATTGGGAGCCCTGCATCTGCCGCCGTGGTCGCGCCACCAGCTGCAAGCCGGCGTGCGCCGCCATGGCCACATCGCCGTGCTGGCGGCGGGAACGGGGCTCGGCCAGGCGCAGCTGTTCTGGGACGGCGTGCGCCACCTTCCCGGCGCCACCGAGGGGGGCCACGTCGAGTTTGCCCCGGCCGATGCCCGCGAATTCAAGCTATTGGCCTATGTCCGCGGCCGCCTGGAAGCCCAGCAGCTGGGCAGCCACGTCTCCTGGGAGCGCATCGCCTCTGGCCCCGGGCTGGCCCTGTTATTCCAATTCCTGCGCCAAGAAGAAGGGATGGAGCCGGCGGCCGAGGTGCTGGCCCAGATCGACCACGGCGACGTCAGCGCGCTGGTCGGGCGCTATGGCATCGAAGGCCGCTGCCCGGTGTGCTCCGAAGCGGTGCGGTGGTTCGCCCGGCTGCTGGGCCGCCAAGCCGGCAACTGGGCGCTGTCTCTGATGGCTGTGGGCGGCGTGCTGATTGGCGGCGGCGTGGCCCCCAAGCTGCTGCCCGCCCTATCTGGCTCAGATTTTCACAATGCGTTCATAGACAAGGGCCGCTACCGCCAGCTGATGACAGAGCTGCCGGTGCACGTCATCCTGGACGAGAAGGCCGGTCTGTACGGCGCGGTGATCGCGGCCCGCCAGTTGCTTTCGGCTTTTGAGTCCAGCGCCAACTGACGCCAGCGGCCCGCTTGCCGTGGTCCTTTCAGAGCGGCAGCCGAGCAATTTCCTCATGTCCAGCTTTGTGGGGTCGCACGCGGCTCGGCTGCGAGCCGGAGCGCATCCAAGCTGTAGGCTGGGCTGAAAGCTGGCCCAGCCCTAACCGCTACGGCATCCACAGCGGCTCTGGCTGGCCGGTGCGATGGGCGATCCAGCGGCTGGCGACAAACAGCCAGTCACTCAAGCGGTTCAAGTAGCGCAAGTCGCAGAAGTCCACCGCTTCTACCCGCGACAGCCGCAGCGTCTCGCGCTCGGCCCGCCGGCACACCGTCCGCGCCAGGTGCAGAGGCGCCGCGATCGGCCCGCCGCCCGGCAGCACAAAGGACCGCAGCGGCTGCAGCTCGGCGTTCATCTCGTCAATGCCTACCTCCAGCGCATCGACATCCGCCTGAACAATCAACGGTTGCCCAGCGCGCCGCGAGTCGAGCCGCGTCGCCAGACTGGAGCCCAGGTTGAACAGCCGCTGCTGGATGTGCACCAGCGCAGCCTCCAGCTCGGCGATGGTCTGGGTGTCGGTGTTGAAGCGCTGATTGGCGTCGCGAACCAAGCCAATGCAGGCATTGAGCTCGTCAACGGTGCCATAGGCCTCTATGCGGGCGTCATCTTTGCCAACGCGCTCGCCGCCGACCAGGCCAGTTGTGCCATCGTCGCCGGTGCGGGTGTAGATGCGATTGAGAAGTACCAAGGTTTCCTCCGGGTTGCTGGTGAGATGCGGCGGCCAGCCAGAGGATGCGCGCGCGGCGCCTGAAAGCTACTTGCGCTTGAGGGCAAACTTCTCCTTGCCTTTGCCCAAGACCACGCCGTCGCCCTTGATTTCGGCTTCCAGCGTCTCGGTCTTGCCTTCCAGGGTGGCCTCGATGGTCAGCTTGTCGCCTTCGGCTTTGGTCACCTTGTAGGTGCCCTCTTTCTTCTGACCCATGGCCTCCATGATCATCTTGTCTTTGGTGAATTCAAAGGACATAGAGGTCGCAAACCCCTTGGCCATCTCAATGGCGGCCTTGCGCTGGTCTTCGGGCATCTTCTTGATCTCTTCGATCTCGCCGAGCTTCTCGACGTCGATGCCCCACTTGCCCACCAGCTTGTCTGCAGCGTTGCCGCCACAAGCGAACAGGACCACGGCCACCAGGGCCAACACTGCGAAACGAAGGGTACGAGTCATCACGGGGTCTCCAGGCGCCTGGCCACTGCCACAGCGCGGTGTTGTCTGGCTCTAGGTGTTATCTGGTTCTAGGTGTCTTCTGGCTCCAGGTGTTGTCTAGCGCCAAAGGGGGGAGGGCAGGACGCGGCCAGCTCTGAGCAAAGGACCCAAGGCCCAGTGTGGCCCTGCGGTCGCCACGCTAGCCGATGTTGGCGCCTGCCGTCAATGAATCTGCCGGCGAGGACCCAAGGCGTTCAGCAACGATTTCGGCAATGTCCTTGGTCTGCACCGTTTCTGCCAGATCCTTGGCCTTGACGCCATCGCTGAGCATCGTCATGCAGAACGGGCAGGAAGAGGCGATGACCTGGGGCTGGGTCTCCATGGCCTGGTCGACGCGCAAGTTGTTGACCCGCGTGCCCATCTTCTCTTCCATCCACATGCGCGCGCCGCCTGCACCGCAGCACATGCCCAGCTTCTTGCTGCGCTCCATCTCGACCAGCTCTACGCCGGGGATGGCCTTCAAGACCTGGCGCGGCTCTTCGTAGACCTCGTTGTAGCGGCCCATGTAGCAGGAGTCGTGAAAGACGATCTTTTGGTGCTCGCCGGCGGTAAAGGTCAGCTTGCCGTCCTCTACCAGCTTGGCAATAAACTCAGAGTGGTGCACCACATCGTAGTGGCCGCCCAGCTGCGGGTACTCGTTCTTGATGGTGTTGAAGCAGTGCGGGCACGTCGTGATGATCCGCCGGACCTTGGCGTCATTGAACATCTCTATGTTGGCCTTGGCCTGCTCTTGAAACAGGTATTCCTGGCCAGAGCGCCGCGCCAAGTCACCGTTGCACTTCTCTTTCTTGCCAAAGATGGCAAAGCTGACGCCCGCGGCCTTGAGCACCTGCACGGTGGCCACGGCGATCTTCTTGGCGCGCTCGTCAAACGATCCGGCGCAACCGACGTAGTAGAGCCACTCAGCGTCTGGGTTCTCGTCGACTGTGGGGATGTTCAGCCCCTTGGCCCAGTCGCCACGCTTGCCAGAGGCCATGCCCCACGGGTTGGACTTGGACTCCAAATTCGCCAGCGTCTTGGCCAACTCCTTGGGCAACTCGTTGCGGGTCATGGTCAGGTGGCGGCGCATGTCGATGATCTTGTCGACGTGCTCGATCATCACCGGGCACTGCTCTGAGCAGCTGCGGCAGGTGGTGCAGGACCAGATGGCATCGGGGTTGGCCGCCGCAATCAGGGCCGGCAGGGCGTTGTCAGCCTCGGCCTTCTCAGCTGCCGACACGGCTCCGGACACGGCGATCCCGTCGGCGCCGATCGACAGCTTGCGGGCCTCGGCCACGATCTGCGCCTGGTTGGCGTAGAGGTGATCGCGAAGGTCCAGGATAATCATTTTGGGATTCAGCGGCTTGTTGGTGCTCCATGCCGGGCAGTTGACTTCGCAGCGGCCGCACTCGGTGCAGGTAAACAGGTCTAGCACCTGCTTCCACGTCATGTCGGAAGCCTGCGACAGGCCAAGGGGTTTTTCTTCCTCCAGGGCCTTCTCAATGTCGGGCACCCAAGACAGCGTGCCCGCCGGCTCTAGCCGCGACAGAAACACGTTGGGCAGAGACGTAATGACATGGAAGTGCTTGGAAAGCGGCAGTAGGTTCATAAAGGTCAGAACAATCGCCAGGTGCAGCCAGTAGTTGACCTCTCCCATCACCTGCAGGCCCTTGGGCGACAGGCCGGTGTTGGCAAAGAAGTGCGCCAGCCGCGAGCCGATGGGCGCATGGGCGATGTGCGCCTCTGCCGCGACGGCCGCGGGCCCCCCCTGGGCGATGATGCCGCCGAAATGCCCGCCCTCATAGAGGAACTCTGTGACCATCAGGCCACCGATAAACCCCAGGATGAGCAGCGCTTCGTGCGAGTAGTTGATGCGCGCCGGCCTGACGAACAGGCGCCGGTAGAAGAAGCCCAGGATGGCCAGCAGCACGATAAGGACCGTGAAGTCCTTGGCCGGGGCGTACAGGTCTTCGATGAGCGGCAGCGGCCACTCTGGAACAAAGGCCTGGACAAACAGCTGAGTGGTCCGCAGCCCCAAGATCATAAAGCCCCAGAAGGTCAGCGCGTGCAGCCAGCCCGAGGCGGGGTCTGACGGGTCGCGAAACATCTTCTTTTGGCCGATGCCCACTTCGATAAGAGCGTCGATTCTTTGCTGGATCAGGTCCCAGCGTGTCTCAGGCTTGGCGATCTGCAGCAGGCCAAAGCGACCGAGCATGGTGCGGGCAAAGATGCCCAAGCCGACCAACAGCAGGGCCACAGCGGCGAGTGCGCGATATTCGTAGCTCATGACCTCTCCCCAGCGCCCAGCCAGCGCCGCCGGCATTGTGCTCCCCCACAGCGTTTTTGGCCAGTGGCGCAACCGCCGCCGCCGTGCTATGCCTCAGCCGTGATGCCCCTGCCTCCCACTGCCCATCGCGCACCGCGGCTATCCAGCCAGTGGCGCCGATTTGCCCTGTTCTTTCCTGCCGTTGTGGCGTCGCTCTTGGGTTGTTCGGGCAAGCAGGAGGCCATTCGCACCGAGTTCTGGCTAGAGGCCCTGGCCGATCCGATCCTGGAAGTCGATCCCCCAGCGCTGCTGTCTCTGGACGTCACCGCCGTGACCCTGCAGGGCGTGCTGGTGGATCACCGGGTGGCTTTTGAGACAGTAGCCGATTATTCTTTGGAATTGCTGTCTGATGACGGAGCCACCACCGTCTTGCACTATGCCGTTGGCGCTGGCCGGCGGATTCCGGTCGAGCGCGGAGAGATGGTGTGGCTGACCTTGTGGCAGCAGCGCAAGCCGCCGCAAAAAAGCGTGCGCGCTCTTAAAGTCGAGGTGTGGCGGCCCGGCGATTTCCTGTTGGCGCGGCGACTGTTGGCGCTCCTGCAGGCCGCCGATCTGATCCCCGAAGCCCAATTGCCAACCGAGTTGCGGCGGATCGTCCCAGGCACTGAGATCAGCTACCAGACGGCCGAGCGCATCGGCGGGTCCTGTGGTCGATCGGTGGTGCATCGGCAGTTTGAGCAGGCCCTGCTGGACGGCGACGGTCCGTCCAAGGACCAGACGCGCAAGCCGCTGCCGCCTGGGTCGCGCTTGACCATCGACCAGGCGCGGGACCGCTACGACCT
>CAIXGW010000142.1 GCA_903919145.1 uncultured Myxococcales bacterium | reverse complement strand
TGAGGTCTTTCTGAGCGACGGTCGGGTCCCGATCGACAACAACATTGTGGAGAACCAGATTCGTCCGATTTGCCTGGGCAAGAAGAACTACATGTTTGCCGGCAGTGACGAGGGGGCCAAGCGCGCGGCCGTGATGTACACCGTATTGGCGACGTGCAAGATCGTGGGCGTGGAGCCGTGGGCCTATCTCAATGATGTGCTGCCGCAGCTTTCTCAGCTCGTCAAGAAGAACGAGACCGAAGAATATGAGGATACCGATGCCGACGTTTCGCATCTGGTGCCTCACGTTTGGCTAGCCCGCCGCGAAGGTGAGATGGCCGCTGGCGCGGCCCTGGCGGCTGTCGCCGCCGCGTGACCCCCAAAATCCGAAAATAGTTCTGGCCGGCTGGGTCGAGGTGGGGCTTGCGCGGCTTCGCTGGTCCTTTACGTTGCGCACGCTGCTCCGCGCGGTGAGAAGCAGTCGGGCAGGCCGGCCGCAGGTCAAGGCGCTGGCTTGTGAAGTCCCCCCGTCCTGCTGGACAGCCAGGCCGGGCAGCACTGGGCCGCCCTGGTCGCGCTCGCGTCACAGCAGGCCGCAGCCATCGCCGCACAAGCCCGCCACGTCGAGGCCGCCAGGGATGATTCGCTCTGGTGGTGGTGCGAAGCTCTGGACCGTCGCCAGCAGCTCGACCAGGTGCGCGCCCAGCTCGCCGCCGCGCAGCTCGAGGCCGCGCAGCTTCTCGCACAGCTCGTGCAAGTCGAGGGCCAGGCCGCCCAGCTCCGCGCCGTTGTCGAGCGCCACCAGCGCCCCACCGTGCCGCTAGGTGAGCTGCGCCACTTGCGGGTTGGTTAGGACTTTACAGACTCGCCAGCCCTGACCCTGCGTAACTCCGCCACTCAGGTAGCTCGATGTGGCGGCCGTTTCGCTAGCGCACACACTTTGCGTCACCCAGACGGCACCGACCGGCAAGCGTACACGCTTTCGAATTCTTGCAATCTGCGTCTGAGGCCGCGGCGCACTTGCCCTCGACAAGGGCGCATAGGCCGTCCCGCACGCATTGGTCTTCACAGGACGCCGCGCGGGGTAAGGTCGGCGCTTTGGTGCCGTTGGTCGGCAGCTGCGTCACAGGCGCGTCCACCAAAACCGGCGCCACGCTGGGGTCAGTATCGGCAGCGCGGGTAGGAACATCTCGCGCAGGTCGATCCGCGATGGTGATTGTCATTCTCGTTTCGACAGTCGTGTCGAAAGAGCAGACCGCTTCAACGGTATACACGCCCTGTCGCCACGGCTCCGGCATCGCCAGGACGTCAAGCCCTGTCCAGGTCGTCGTGTACTTCCCAACTTGGAATGAAGGCACTCGGCGCTGCCCCATCGCTTGAAAGTACGGTTGGCCATCGCGAAGCACGGTAAAGCGCCAGTTGCCCGGGTTGGCAACTTCGATGCTTAAACCTGCGGTTGTCACTACGAGGTAACCCTGAGCCGGGTCGTCGTGAAGGGTCTGGAAAAAGCCGTTGCGTGCGCACGCGCGGATCGTCGTAGAAAATTCGGGATTTTTCTGGGCGCAAACACCGTCCCGCGTGCGCAGCACTTCCGTCGTCTGCCTAGCATTCGGCGGCACACACCCCGGCAAAGAAGCCAGCATGAGAAGCGCAGCACATCTCAGCATCGCCAAACTCGCTCGCCCAATAGGCAAATTCCGACCCCGATGGGAATGGACCCCCTGCTCCCCAACGGACGGCCCCACCAGCAGAACTAACAGCAACCACCGCATCGCAGACCTCCGTTTGACCGCATGGTGGCACTGTGGGCAGGGGCCCTACGCCACAGCCTGGTCACAGGCCGCACAGCTCCGAGCCGTTGTCGAGCGCCATCAGCGCCCCACGGAGCCGCTAGGGGAGCTGCGCCACTTGCTGGTCAGTTACGGGTTTACGCACTCGCCGTCTTTGACTGTGCACCAGCCCAAAGTACTACACGCCTTAGAGTTTGTACAGTCAGAGTCCTGCGCGGCCTGGCAGTTGCCCTCCTTGGCGGTGCAGTAGCCCCACCTAGTGCACATTTCCAAGTACACGCACTCAGAGGCCTTCGTGGCGTGGCACTCCCCGTCCTTGGCGGAGCACCAGCCCGAAGTACGGCACCCCTTCGACTTCTCGCAGTCAGAGTCCTTGGCGGCGTGGCACTCGCCGTCCTTGGCAGTGCAGTAGCCCAAAGTGCTGCACGCCTCCAACTTTGCGCAGTCGGAGTCCTGCGTGGCCTGGCACTTCCCGTCTTTGGCGGTGCACTGGCCCACTAAGCTGCATCCCACCGACTTCTCGCAGTCAGAGTCTCTAGTGGCGTGGCACTCGCCGTACTTGACGGTGCACTGGCCAAACTTTCTGCAGACATCCAACTTCGTGCAGTCAGAGTCCTTAGCGGCCTGTCGCTTGCTGTCCTTGGCGGTGCGGTCAGAGTCCTTAGTGGCGTGGCACTTGCCGTCCTTGGCGGTACACTGGCCAAAGGTGCTACACGCCCTCGAGTTCGCACAGTCAGAGTCCTTAGCTGCCTGGCACTTGCCGTCCTTGGCGGTGCAGTAGCCCACTAAGCTGCACACTCCCGACTTCTCACAGTCAGAGTCCTT
>CAIXGW010000141.1 GCA_903919145.1 uncultured Myxococcales bacterium | reverse complement strand
TGAGGTCTTTCTGAGCGACGGTCGGGTCCCGATCGACAACAACATTGTGGAGAACCAGATTCGTCCGATTTGCCTGGGCAAGAAGAACTACATGTTTGCCGGCAGTGACGAGGGGGCCAAGCGCGCGGCCGTGATGTACACGGTCTTGGCGACGTGCAAGATCGTGGGCGTGGAGCCGTGGGCCTGTCTCAATGGTGTGCTGCCGCAGCTTTCTCAGCTCGTCAAGAAGAACGAGACCGAAGAATATGAGGATACCGATGTCGACGTCTCGCATCTGGTGCCGCACGCATGGCTAGCCCGCCGCGAAGCTGAGATGACCGCTGGCGCGGCCCTGGCGGCTGTCGCCGCCGCGTGACCCCAAAATCCGAAAATAGTTCTGGCCGGCTGGGTCGAATTGGGGGCTTGCGCGGCTTCGCTGGGCCTTTACCCCGGAACGAACTTGGGGTTTGGGGTACTAGTTGGTCTGTATGGGATCTCGCTGCACGATTGGGCGGCGGCTCCGCGGGTGGCCTATGCGTGGGGGCGCAGCGACGACAAGGTGTTGGTCGAGCTGCGCCGCGGCTGCCAAACGGCCAAGCACGGCGTTGTCCCGGGCCAGGGTTCAGGTCAGCCGGGCAATGGGACGCAGCTCGTCGGTGCCGTACATTTTGCATAACCCTGCCTAATGCCGTAGCATTTGCTCGAAAGTGCGCACGTCGCGCAGACCGGCGGCTGGACCTCGCCCTTGTCGGCGTCGTCTGGCAGGTCTGTGACCTCAAGGGCCTGGCGCACGTCACCCGGGGCCAAGCACAGGGGCAATCCGTACATCGCCTCAAGTCCACTGATTGCCAAGCGAAGCTGCCTAGCCAGGCGCCACGCTTCGCTTAGGGTCTCTAGCACTTCGCTGTAGCGCGGGACCATCTCGCGGTCGCGGGGCACCATGTCGCTTGACGGCGCCACCAGCGAAATCGCCAGGGCAAAGCGCGGCCATCGCTGGGCAACCATGGGTAGATAGCTAAGGAGATCCGAGAGGTTGCGCCGGGTAATCACGAAGTTGAGGTTGACGGTCACTGTTGTGCGGTGCAGCTGGTCGAGCCCCGCGCAGGTCTGCACGAATGTGCCCGGCGCGCCGGTGATGGCGTCCGAGAGCTCGGCATGGCTGGCGTGGAGCGATACGGTGACGTGGCCCAGCCCCGCGCTGACCAGGGTGGCGAGGAAGTCGGCATTGGCCAGGCGGATCGCGTTGCTCTGCAGGCCCACCGCAAAGCGACTGCGCGCCTTGGCCAGTGCTATCAGCTCGGATAGCTGCGGGTTGAGCGTCGGCTCGCCGCCGGTCAGGGTGATCCGCGCGTTGGCCGCCGCCGCAAGCTCAATCGCCTCGCGGACCATGGGTAGAGGCGGGGCGGGCAAGTGCTTGTAGACAAAGCAGAAGCGACACGACTGGTTGCACTGCTAGATCACCCGAATCAGGTGTTCGCGCTGCAGGCCCGCCGCTCGTTCGCTGACCGAGAGATTGCTGGTGTTCAGAAAGTTTGCGACGACCAGCTCGCGCTCGACTTGGCTCTGCACCGAGTCAATGACACTCAGCCGGCGGCGCAATCGCTCGTTTTGCACTGGAAACAGCGGAATTGCTGCGGCTCGCTTGGCCAAGTGCTGCGGCCAGCCCGGGCAGCGATCCGCGACGAGACAGTCGCTGCACGCTGCGACACGGCGGTGGTCTGCGCGCACCGCCCCTCCAGGCGACAGGGCGTACAGGTGGGCGATGCGCCCGTGGTGCTCAAAAGCGCAGGGCGGCGGCCCACTTGCTGGGGCCAGACACACCGACAAGCCCAGGCGCTTGGCCTCGTCGTCGACGCGCTGCAATGCCGCGGCCAGCTCGGCCGGACCCAGGTCCACGCTTGGAGCGGCGGCGGTGCGTGGCAGGTCGCTGGGCACCACCACCTCTATCGCGGCCAGCGCGCTGGGGTCGACCACCCGCGCCAGGGCCGCGGGCAGCAGAGGCAGCAGGTGCTGGGTCGCCTGGGTCAGCACCGTCACCGGCGTCACGGCCACACCTGCGTCGACCAGAGCGCGCAAGCCCACCCAAGTCCGCGCAGAGCCTCCAGGATCCTGGCTCACCTCCTCGGGTTCAGGCCCATCGCCGATGACGTGGACGCGGGCCCGCTTGAGCCCGGCCTCTCGCAGGTCTCTCGCCCGCTGAAGGTCGATCAAGGTCGCGTTGGTCTCTAGCGTCACCGCGGCTCCGGCCTGCGCGGCAAACCGAATCAACTCGACCAGATCGGTGCGCATGGCCGGCTCGCCGCCGGTCAATACGATCTCGCTGGCGCCGCCGCGAATGGCCGCCGCGATGCGCTCGCGCACTGCCGCGGTCCGGGCAAAGCCGGGCTCGTCGCTCGGTCGGCGATAGGTGCAGAACGTGCAGGCCTGGTTGCAGCGGTGGTGGGTGTAGACCCGCTCGACGCGCATCGCTCGCTCTGCTCGTTTTCTTCGTTGCTGGCGCCGGGTCAGCTCGCCAGCGCCGTGCCGCCCCCGACCAAGACCCACCCGGCCGTCCGTGACGAGCCTACGTCAGCCAGCAGACCGGCGGGTCCCCCTAATCCTCCGAAGGCAGAAGCGCTTGACGCTATGGCAGAAGCCTACTGCACTCGGTGAGAGACTTTGTCCACACCCTAACCCGCCGCCAGCCGCCGGTCCACGTCGGCGGTGAGGCTCGCGAAGAGCTCGTCGGCTTGGGCGCGCACGGTGGCGCAGGTCTGGCGCAGGGTGGCGACGTAGTCCGGATCCTTGATATCCTTTAGATTGATCAAGACATTCCACAGGCCACCCAGCACCCCAGCGTGAGCACTGGCCGCACCCACGGCCGCATCGGTCAGGGAGGCCGGGTTGCCAGCCGCCAGCGCCCGCTGGGCCAGCTTCATCGCCTCCAGGCTGGCCAGGGCCGTCTGCAGCGGCACCGCCACGGCGAGCTTGAGGCCCTCTAGCATGGCCTGGTCGCGCACTGCCTTCTGGTCGGCGCCGGCAGCGGGTAGCCTCCTGGCCGCCATGTAGGTCTCAAACGCCTTGGTGTCGGCCTCTACCGCCGCCAGCAGCTGGTCTTTGAGCTGCTGACCCACCTGGGCAATGTCCTGCAGCTCAAGGTCCTGGCTGGCGTACTCTGGTCGGCCCTGGGCCAGGTTGGCCACCATGGTCGCCAGCGCTGCGCCCAGGCTGCCGCACGCCGCCGCAATGGAGCCGCCGCCCGGCGCCGGCGTGTCGCGAGAGACCTCGTCGGCCAGGTCGGCCAGGCGCATCCCGGCCAGCGTCCCTTGCCAATGGCTGGGCAATCCCAACACTTTCTTGTCCAGCTCAAACGGCTGCACGTCAGAGAGGCCCATGGACTGGACCGCCACCTGCAGCAGGTCCTGAGCCGGGACGCCTGCCGACCGCCCCTGCCGGCGCAGGTACCAGCGCCCTGCTTCCAGCAGCGCCTCCGCTGGCACCAGCCCAACGATTTCGCTGCCGGTGACGACCAGGCCGCGCTCGGCCGCCAGCCGCCGCGCCTCTTCCAGCACGACGTGCGGCGGGGTGGTGCGCCAGTCGGTCAGGTTGATGCTGATTTGGGCGCGCTTGTAGGTGTCGACATACCAGCCAATGGCCTTGCAGGCTTGGAACAGGCCGGCCCGGTAGACCTTCTGACCCAAGAGGTTTTGCGGATCCAGGTCGTTTTGCCGCAGGAGCTCGGCCAGGTCGTAGCCGTGGTGTGCAGCGCAGTGATCGGCGATGGAGGGCCATCTGTTGGCCACAAAGCCGCAGTTGCCGCAGGGAAACTGCTGGTCTTGGTAGGTCAGCACGGCCCCGCGGCTGTAGACCGCCGTGGGGTTGGCGGCGCGGGCGACCCGGCCTTTCTCGCGCAATTCGAACGCGATATCGGTCGCCAGGCCCTTGTCTCGGGTGTTCAGCGTCACGTTGTAGGCGATCAGAAACTCGCGAGCCCCCACCACCGTGGCGCCAGCCGTGGCGTGCATCACCGCCGGACCGGCGTCGGGCTGCCACTGCGGGTCCGTCAGCTTGGCCGCCAGACCTTCGTACTCGCCCTTGCGCACGGCTGCCAGGTTCTTGCGCTCTGGTCGGCTGGCGGCGGCCTCATAGAAATAGACAGGGATACCAAGCTCTTTGCCGACCCGCTCGCCAAGCTGCCGCGCCAGCTCGGCGCACTCTGCCAAAGAGATGCCTTCTACCGGGACCAGCGGGCAGACGTCGGTCGCCCCCATCCGCGGGTGAGCGCCGTGGTGCTGGCGCATGTCAATGAGTTCTGCAGCCTTGGCGATGGCGCGAAAGGCAGCCTCTACCACTACTTCTGGAGCGGCGACAAACGTGACGACCGTTCGATGGGTGTCAGCCCCTGGATCGACATCCAGCACGGTTGCCCCCGCAACGGAGCAAATCGCTTCGGTAATTGCATTGATCTTCTGACGATCCCTGCCCTCAGAGAAGTTGGGCACGCATTCAACCAGGGCCATCCGCAACCTCACACGCCAGACTCGCTGGGGCGTCGAGTGTAGCAGAGGTCGCAGCCTCAGTCGCCGCTGGCTGCATCTTGGTCAGCGACACGAGATCAAATTGCTGCGCGATGTCACGTTTATTGCCTTCGCCTACCAGCTCAAATGCCGCCCACGCCACCGGGCCGGCAAAGCGCGTTCGCTTCGCCAACTGCACCAGTCGCCAGCCCTACCGCCATCGCACCGTCGGCGACGGCCAGGGCCGACAGGCTAGCGCCGGGCGGGGTCTCAAGGCGAACCACTTGTAGGTGCTGGGGAAGCTGCCATCTGCGCAGATGGCTAGAAGCTGTGACCAGTGCGCTGCCGTCGAAGTGAGCATCCGTCACCGCGCCGGCGCTGAGCTGTAGATAGGGCAGCAGCGTCTGCGAAGCCAACAGGTAGACGTCACCGCGGTCGCCGCGAACCAGCAAGCGCTCGCCCCTTGGCTCGAGCTGGCGAATGACGCCGTGGGCGACCTGCCGATGTCTGATCCTTGATCTCGCAGGACTTTTCTCATCGATGGATCGCGAGCCCTTGACGGATCCGGGGATCTGTTGGCACTGTGGTCGCCCGAGCCATTGCGGCCGCGGCAGCAGCGAGACGCCGATGTTCACCCAGGATACCTTTGACTTCCTGCGGGATCTGCGCGCGAACAACCGCAAAGACTGGTTTGAGCAGAACCGCGCCCGCTATGAACGCCACGCCAAAGCGCCGTTGCTGCAGTTTGTTCAGGAGGTGCGGCCCCATCTGGCCCAGGTGTCGCGCCACTACGCCGCCAGCGAGGCTTCAGTGTTCAGGCTGCACCGCGACCTTGCCGGCCGGCAGTCCGGTAGGCAATGTCTGAGCCCATTGCGGCGGATTCCCCAGATCATCGACCGCCTGCGCAAGGGGGAATTGGCCAGAAATTACTCACAAAACAACCGTTGACGGTCTGGCCTGGCTGGCGTAGCCTCGCTAGTGGCGACCTTGGCCGGGTTTTGGCCGGCGACGCCATTGCGGCCCAGGCTGCCGGGAACTGAGGTCTGGAGCGTACTTGGGGGTCACGTGGACGAGAAGGCCTTGGAAGTGGCAGACGTGCGCTGGCGGCAGCGGTTTCAGCACTTCGCGAGCGCGCTCGGCTTGTTGCAGCAAGCGACGGACCTGGCAGCGACACGCGCGTTGAGCGAGTTGGAGCAGGAAGGCCTGATTCAGCGATTTGAGTATACCTACGAGCTGGCCTGGAAAGTGCTCAAGGATTTCCTTCAGGATGCTGGCTATGTGGAGCTCAAAGGTGCGCGCGATGTCACGCGACAGGCGTTCCGCATAGGCTTCCTGGCCGAAGAGCAGGTCTGGATCGACATGGTCAATGCGCGCAACCTCACTTCCCACACCTACGACCAAGAAACCGTGGCCGGCATCGCGGAAGCAATTCTCCTCCGGTTCGCGCCTGCATTCGTCGACTTGTGCGACCGCCTGCGAAGGGAACCATGAACCACGGCCTAGACGACCGGACTTTGCTGCGCGTGCGACGCATTCTGGCTACCTTTCCAGAGATCGACCGGGCCGTGCTCTACGGGTCGCGCGCCATGGGTAATTACAGGCCGGGCTCAGACATCGACCTGACCCTGCACGGCGATGGCCTGAGCTGGGAACTGTGTGCCGAAGTGGCCGGCATGTTCGAGGCGTCGTCGATTCCCTACATGGTCGATGTGTCCGTGTTCGAGTTGCTGAAGCACGAGGCCCTGAAAGACCACATTCGCCGTCGCGGCGTGGTATTGTTTGACCGCTTCGAGTGGGATGCCGAGCAGGCGGAGGCGCGGGCGGCTCGGCTGCCGGCCGCGGGGTAATTTTCGTCTGTGCGACAGTCCGGTAGGCAATGGTTGATCTCAGCCAATACCGCCGCGGCGCCGCGGGTACCGCCGAACGGGATCACCCTTGGCCGTGCTGGTACCCGGCTGGCTCACCCCACAACCCCAGCGCATCCGTCGCGATATCGTCGAGCTGCCGCAGCCAACGCCGCGCCGGCGCCAGCCGCAGCACCAGCGCCAAACCCGGAAGGGCCCTCTCCGTCAATCCCAAAAGCGCTGCTGTGGCGCGCTGCTGCGGACTGCGGTCGAGCAGCCACCATAGCAGCACGGCCAGGTGCGCCAAGTAGCTGAGGCGCGCGAGCGCAGCGCTATCCAGCGGATCGGCAGGCGCATCCGTTGCTTCCGCCACCGCTCGGACGAAAGCTATTTGCACGCGCCGGCGCGACGGCGCGGTCTCTGCGCTCAGCAAGCCGCCCCCTTGGCTGCTGACCAGGACCGAGGCAAGGGCGGTCAGGACTGGGCGCTGCGGCCCCAGGACCTGGCGTGGAGCTACTCAAGTACAGCAATGAGTACAGCAAGCCGCCCAAGAAGCAGTAGGGGCCGGCGCGACGGATCAGCGTGAAGTCAGGGAGGTGCCGTGATGAAAGCCACTCTGAATCAAGTGCCTCTCGCGGCAGCCCTGGCCCTCTCAGGCTGCACCATGTGCACCCCGGAGCAGCCTGCGGCGGTCAGTCAGGAACCTCGGCCCCCTGCAGAGTAGGTGGCTAACCTGCTGATCCCCGATCCTTTTTGAGGCGAGTCGCTCGAATCGATCCACCCTGATGCATAGTGCACGCAAACGCCCCAGCCGTCAGCGGCCAACCTGCGCCGGCAAATCCCCACCGTCAACGGCCCAATTTCACGTCAGTTCAAGCTGTTCTTCCCGATCCGCGCAAGGCTCGTCCTACCAACAGACCCTCCGGTCCTGCGGCTACACCGCGCCTGGCGTCCGCAGGCAGCTCGTCAAAGAACGGCTAGCCGAAATCCCTGTCGATGGCTTCCAGTGGCCGGTCTTGGCTGTCCCTGGCTGCTTAACCGCGCCTGCCGCCAGCGCCTGGGAGGTGCCCCTGGCCAGAAATCAACAAACCATGAACAGATGACCTATTCTGCAAAGACTGAGAACCGCAAAGGCCAATGTCACTCTGCGTGCCCCCCCCACCAGTCCTGGCACTGCGCCCCAGTAGCGATTGGCATCCTCCAAAGCTGCTTGCGGCTCCTGCACCAGCGGCCTCAGGTCGATGCGCCGCACACTGCCATCCCAGGAGCCTGTCCACAGGCTGGTGGCCCGTCGGTCAGGGCCAGCACTGCCGTCGGGCCCTTGTGGTGCGGGCAACGGGCGCGCGCGACCAGCACCCAAGACCGTTCCGGAACCCGCAACGAAATTGGGGTTTGGGGTACTGGCGACTCGTCCCTTCAGCCGTGGCTACGGCTACAGCGACAAATTCATTGTGTTGCCGGTCTCAACCTCCACAATCACCACCCCCACCTTATCCGTTGCCACAAACAAGCGGTTGGGCTCGATGGGCGAGATACACCACGGGCGATCGACCAACAGCTGGTATTGAGTGCTCAGGATGGGTCCGCGCAGCTGGTTGGTCACAACGCCCGCAGGGCCGGCATAGGCATCATTGCCCCCGCCCATCTGGTTGGGATTGTTGGGCGTAGTGGTGCCGTCGGGCTTTTTGTACATCCAGCCCCAGGTGTCACCGGTGTCGGGGTTGAAGATCGCGGCGTTCGACGGCGTGCCCAGCTCGTTGCCGCCGGCGATCCACATCTTGAACAACGGATAGTAGAAGAATTGCCATACGCCCGGGCCAGGGCCCGTACCGACGGTGGGCTGCTTGCTGTTCCAAATCATCGACCGCTTGCCGGTGGCGACCTCGATCTTGTACAGCGAGCCGGTCAAGAAGGCCGTGGCGTAGATAGTGCCGTCTTTGTAGCCAAAACCCGAGTCAAAGCCAGCCGCCACTTCCACGCCTGAGCCGGCGCCGTCGGCCACGCCGTACAGCAGGTTGTCCGGCTTGGTGCTCGACCGCGTCAGCCACTGGCAGCTCTTGCCGTCTTTGCCGACCCGAATAAAGCCCTCGCCCTCGCTGGGGTTGGTGTTGGCGTTGGTGGCCAGAATGAAGTTGCCCAGCTCGTCGAGCTCAAAGCCGTGCAGCTGGATGTCGGTGGTCTGCAGGCCGCTGGCCACGGGGTTGCCATTAGAGCAACCTTTGAATTCTGGGTGTTTCCAGGTTTGGTGGTTCCACACCAGCGTGCGGTCGCCAGTCGTCAGGTCTACGCTGTAGATGCTGCGCCCCTGCAGATCGGGGTCGGTGTCATCGGGCTGGGCGCCGCCGCCGGGCACCGAGTCTTCAAACACGTAGAGCTTGCCGCCTGGGCCAAGCGCCAGGTCCTTGATGAGGTCGAAGCGGCCGCCCTTGCCCTTGTGGACGACGCCGTCGCTGGCGGTGAAGTAGGAGCCGCTGACGATGGTGCGGTCGCCGGTCTTGGGGTCGACGGCCATGATGTAGCCGCGGCTGCTGTCCAGGTTGTTGCCCCAAGTCACGCCGAAATACACCGTCTTTGCGGCATAGTCGGTCGAGCACCCGTGGATGTCCGCGCTGGTGTGGTCGTTGACGGCGACGCCCTTGCCGATCTTGGCCCCGCCCTGGGCAGTGCCATAGGGGGCTGCGCAGTACTTGGCGCCCGGCTGGCTGGAGCCCGGCGGGCAGCGGCAGTCGACCATGAACGTGGTCTTGTGCGTCTGGTAGTAGATGGCTTCGGGGCCCACCGAGCCTGCGCACTGCGTCTCGGGAAACGGCGTGTTGGCGTCGGCGATCGACGAGGTGCCACCCTTGCCAAAGCAGTTGTAGCTGCCGTTGGTGTTTTCGCACAGGCCCTGGCAGCCGATCTTGGCCGGGTCGCTGCACTCGTTGATGTCCAGGCAGGTGGGACCGCTTAGGGTAAATCCCTTCTTGCACGTGCACTTGCTGTCGACGCAGTCGGTGTTGATGCCGCACTGGACGCCGCCACAGCCAGGCCCGCCGCTGGACCCGCCGTCGCTGCCAGAGGCTGTGTCGCTCGTCGAACTGCCATCGCTGCCGGAGGCCGTGTCGCTCGTGGAACCGCCATCGCTGCCGGAGGCTGTGTCGCCGGTGGCCGCGCCGTCGGTGCTGCCCGCATCCGCGCCTGCGGCGGTCGGGACACAGCCTTTGGTCTGGGGGTCATACTTTTCGGTGGGTGTACAGCAGTAGCTGCCGTTGCCAGAGGTGCCAGCTGGGCAGGTGCACACAGAATTGATGCAAGTGGCGTTGACGGCGCAAATGACCTTGTTGCTGCCGCAGGCGGGCACGCACTCGCCGGTTTTGGGGCTTTTGACCATGCCACTGCCGCAGCCGACGTCAGCGGAAGCCGTGTCCGTCACCACAGCCACGTCGTTTCCGGCCGGTAGCGCGTTCGCTGGGGGCTGTCCGCCGCCGGTGTCGGTCACCGTGCTTGTATCCGCTGCCGAGGTAGTCGCCGGCTCACTTTCGGCCCCAGCACAGGAGGCTGCGGCCCCGGCAATTACCACCCCAGCTAGCGCCCGGCAGTACCATGACTTCGCCAAATAACTCGTGCTCATCGCTATCCTTCTGTGCTGGCCCCAACACCGCGGCCTGCCCCCATCCTAGGTGCTGTTGCCCGGCCGGTGACCTATCGCCGACCTTACGGGGCAGCCCTCAGCCCAGCCGGCGCTGTCGGCGACCTGTAAGGGCGGCGATAGATGTCCGTGCTGCCTGACCCGTGGATACTGGCCACCGCAACCGACCCCAGTCACCAGCCCAAACGACGCAAGGACTCCTCATGAAGACGACCTACCGGCCACAGCGCACAGCGCATCGCACTATCACCCAGCAATTGCTGACCTTCACCCTTGCTTGCGCGCCACTGGCGCTGCCTGGCCTCACCCAGGCGGCCGAGCCGCCCGCGCCCGCCGTGGACGACAATCTGCCCGCCCTGGCTGGTGTAGCCTCGCTAGACGCCGCCAGCACCAAGCTGCGGGTCGAGCTTCGCGAGCTCATCGTGGCCAAGAAGCTGACGGTCAGCGATGTACGCAAGCCCGGAATCGGCCCAGTTCTGCTACACATCGCAGCCTCGGCCGAGCCGGCCACCGTGGTGGCTCCAGCCTTGAATGCGATCACCGCCGCCTATCTGCTGCCGGGCGAGAGCGGGGCTTTGCCTAGTCTTGACGCCAAGGTCCGCGACGTGGCGCTCGCCCGCCTGGGCGCGCCGCAGGACAAGGTTCGCTACGCCAGCATGCAGCTGCTGGCGAAGTTTCTGATGCGCGATCCGCTCGACAGCAGCGTGCGCGACCGTCTGCTGGCGGTGTTCCGCAAGGGCGGGGCGGGGCAAGCCGAGCGCTTTGACGCCCTGCTGGCCGCCACGACCATGGCGGGCGTCATACAGCTGCGCCAGCCGGTCTACGCTGAGATGCTGCTGGAAGCCGCGGCGGCGCCGGAGCTGCCGGTGCGCATCCTGGCGATGCAGCGGCTGGTCAGCTTGCAGGGCCTGGTGGGCCACGACGTCGACGCCAAGGTCCTGCCCAAGCTAGGAGCCTGTCGGAGTAATGCCGTCGCCTAGAGATAACTCCTTAAAACTATTGAATAAGCCGCAGCATCCGACAGGGTCCTAGGGCGATCGTCTTGCGAGCGCCCAGGCGGGCGAAATATTGGAATTCACTTCCAATATTTCTTGCCCGACTGAAAAAAACGCAAAATGGCACGGAG
>CAIXGW010000140.1 GCA_903919145.1 uncultured Myxococcales bacterium | reverse complement strand
TCGGCGCGCAAGACCCGCTCGGCCGCGGCCATGACCAGCGATCCAGCCAACAGCTCATGAGGAATACCAACTTCGGCGGCGCGCAATAGCGCTTTGAGCGCCCCTTCGGCGCCGGCATCCAGCAGGTGGGCGCGGAACTTGGCTTCGGCAAAAGCCCGTGCTTTTTCAGGATCGCGGCGGTCGGCCAGGGCAGTCAGGCGCTCAGCCAGGGCGGCCATCCGCTGGCGGTGCGCCAGAACCCACGGGCTGAGGACTGGGCCCTCGGCCAGCGCGACTGCAAAGGCCGGCAGCAATTCTCGGAGATCGGCCGCCGCCAGCCCGGGCGCCAGCTGCGCCAGCGCGGCCGCTGAGATCGCGTTGCAGCCGGCATCGCCTGGAAAAAGGCAGGCAAGGCGCAGCAATTCTGCCAAGGCCTCGGCGTTGCCTTGCTGGGCAGCCAGCTGGTCGGCCGCGGCGCCCGCGGCGGCGGCATTGCCAGACGCCACGGCTTGGGCCAGCGCGACCGAAGGCGGGTCGCCAGCGGCGGTGGCCCCCTGGAATCCGGGAAGCGCTTGCGCCAGCAGCGCCGCCGCAGAGGCCCAGGCCACCGCGCGGCGATCGGGCTCGACTTCGGCGGCCAGGCGCGCCGCGCCGGCCAGGCTCCACCACGCGGCGCTGGTCAGTCCACCGCGGCGACTGGCCAGCTCGCCGGCCAGCCAGCCGGCCAGCTGATCGTCGCGCCAGCCGTTTTCTGCCCACATCACGGCGGCGGCCGCCACCTTGGCGGTGTCCGCCTGGGCGAACCAGTCCTTGGGCTGCTGCGACTCACTGCTGGCGGGCAGCCAGCCCGGCTGCGGTCGCCCCCAGGCATCGCGGCTGGGCTGCGGCTGGGCTGGCAGGGCCTGGCGGGGGCGATGGGGCGAGCGCATGGGACACCTCTGCCCCTGGCCGGCGCAGCGGCAGGAGCTGAATACCTGGGCAGATGCTCAGGGTTTGGGGTTTTCTAGCTCGCCCAGGCGCCGGTAGATGGTGCGCACGGCGATGCCAAGCAACACGGCGGCGCGGCGCTTGTCTCCGCCGGTCAGGCGCAGCGTCTCGGCGATCGCCAGACGCTCGATCTCCTCAAGCGGAGTGCCCACCGCAAAGCTGATGACCCGGCTGCCGCCTTCGGCCTTGACCACCCTGTCTGGCAGCTCGCCCAGGCCAATGACGTCACCGCGGCACAGAACCACGGCGCGCTCCACGCAATTTTCCAGCTCGCGGACGTTGCCGGGCCAGCTGTAGGCGCACAGGGCCGCCATTGCCTCGGCCGACACGGTCAGGCTTGGCTTGCCGTTCTGTGCTGCATAGCGGCGCAGAAAGTGCTGGACCAGCCCGGGCACGTCTTCGCCGCGCCCGCGCAGCGGCGGCAGGTCAATGGCAATGACGTTGAGCCGGTAGAACAAGTCGGCGCGAAACCGCCCGGCTTGTACCTCGGCCTCCAGGTCGCGGTTGGTTGCCGCTACCACGCGCACATCGACGCGCTGGGGCAGCGGCGAGCCTACGCGCTGCACCTCGCCTTCCTGCAGCACCCGCAGCAGCTTGGCCTGCAGGGGCTGGGGCAGGTCGCCAATCTCGTCGAGCAACAGCGTGCCGCCGTCGGCCAGCTGAAATTTGCCCTGGGTGGTGGCCACAGCTCCGGTAAAGGCGCCGCGCTCATGACCAAAAAGCTCAGATTCAATCAAGTTCTCTGGAATCGCTGCGCAGTTGACGGCAATGAAGGCGCCCTTGCGACCGCTGGATCGGTGCAGCGCCCGCGCAAACACCTCCTTGCCGGTGCCCGATTCGCCCTGCAGCAGCACAGTCGTGCGGGCCGGCGCGACCTGCTCGACCAAGTCCAGCGCACGGCGGATCGCCGGGCTGGTGCCGATGATCTCGCGACTGCGGCCGGCCCGGGCGAGCTCCTCTCGCAACTCTTGATTTTCTCTGCGTAGTGCCGACCGTTCCAGGGCCCGCGTCACCGCCCGCACCACGTCGGCGCGGCGCAGCGGCTTGGTCAGGAAGTCGTAGGCGCCTTCCTTCATGGCTGAAACTGCTGTTTCTACTGTGCCATAGGCAGTCATCACAATGACGGCGGTCGCCGGGCTGGAGTGCTGCACCTGCTGGAGCAGCTCAAACCCGTCGACCCCCGGCATCATCAAGTCGGTCAGCAGCACGCCCACGCGACCGCGGCGCAAGATGGCCAGCGCCTGCCGCCCGTCGGCCGCGATCTCGCAGGGCACGCCTTCGCGCTGCAGAATCTTTTGCAGACTCTGGGCGTTGGCGGCGTCATCGTCGACCACCAGCACAGTGCCACCCTGGTGCGTCAGCCCGCCGGCGGGCTCAGGGGCCCGCCCGCCGGCGCTGGCATCGGCTCGGTCCTGCGCCATGGCTACTTGGTGCGCAAGTCGATGACAAAGCGCTTGGAGGCCGGCTTGGCCGCCGCTGCGGCCACGGCTGCCGGAGCCGCTGCGGCTTCCACTGGCGCTGCCACCGGCTCCTGGTCGGCCATGACCTTGGCGATCTCGTCATTCATCAAAGACCGGACATCGACGGGCTCATCCACCGGCTCGCTGACTGGCGCCGGCGCCGCCTCGGCGGCCGCAGGCTGGGGCGCTGCCACCTCTGCCGGCTCAAGCTCTGCCTGGGCGGGCTCGACCTCTGCGGTGGCCTGCGGCTCCAGGGCCGGCGCATCGGCGCCCGCTGCCGCGGCTTCTGCCGGGGCCGGGGCCGCTGCGGCCAGCGCCTGCGCGCTTGCCGAGTCGCTGCCTTGCTCCGGCTCGACCGCAGCGGCGGCGCTCTGCTCGGCGCCCTCGCTCAGCTCGTCGCCGTCTTCCTCGTCGCTGCCTTCGGCGCCGTCTGGCCCGCCCGCGAGGCTGCCCTCGGTGCGCTCTCCGCCCGCACCACCGCGGGGGCGGCGGCGGCGGCGGCGGCGGCGGCTGCCTTCCTTGTCGCCACCGGCGGCCTCGGTGCCTTCGGGTGGCGTGCCCTCAGGCCGCGGCTTGGCTTCCGCGGCCTTGCTGTCGGCCGGGCGGGCCTCTGGGGCGCGCAGCTCAACGGCGGCTTTGACCTCGGCGCCCGCCTTGAGCTCTGGGTTCGCCCTGGCCTCGCCGGTGCGCCATTCCTGAGGCTTGGGTTCGGTCTGGCGCGGCTCGGCCGGACGGCCATCGGCTGGGCGGGCATCGGCCGGGCGGGCCTCGGGGGCGCGTCCTTCGGCCTGGTTGTCGCGGCGGCGGTCGCGGCGGTCGCCGCGGTCTGGGCGGTCGCCGCGGTCTGGGCGGTCGCCGCGGTCGGGTCGATCGCCGCGATCCGGACGCTCGCCGCGATCCAAACGCTCGCCGCGGTCCGGGCGGTCGCCGCGCGGGCGGTCGTGGGGCGGGCTGCTGCGGTCCAGGGGCTGCGCCGAAGCCGCGTGGGCGGGTGCGGCCAGGGCCGGTGCGGCCACCGGTGCGGCAGCCTCGACATCAGCCGCGTGGCTGGCCGGCTGCGGCGCCGAGCCACCAAAGCCAAACAGCCGCTTGAACCAGGCGCCAAAGCCGCGCTCGGGCACCGGCTCCAGGTCCACGTCGACCACACCTGGCGTCCCAGCGGGCTCGACCGTGGGCACTACCGTCTCGTCTTTGCCGCGGCCGTGGCTGCGCGGAGCGTGCTCGGCCTTGCGCGCCGGCTTGGCAAAGTCGCTCTCCTTGGGGGCCATCTCGAGAACTTCTTTGTAGATCGCCGAGTAGTCGACCTTGGGCCCGCGCTTGGCCAGCACGGCATCCAGCTGCAGCCGGGTCTCTTCGCGGCGCACCAGCACGTTGCGAACCAGGTCCAAGTCCTGGTTGACGCGCTGCATTTTGATGCGGTCGACGCGCTCTGTGCCGTTCTCTGCCGGCGGCTCTTCCAGGTACTCCAGCGTGACCTGGGTCGACGGCATGTTTTCTACGCCAATGACTTCTACGGTCAGGTGGTACTGCTTCTCAATGCCTGCCAGCTCGGCGCGGCGGGCGTTGAGCAGGTAGCGGGCTGTGGGCGCCGGCACCACGGCCACCACATAGCGGACGCGGCGCTGGGCCACCGTCTCATAGATGCGGCGCAAGACGCTCATGGCTACGGACTCAAACGAGCGCATCCGCCCGGTGCCAGAGCAGTGGGGGCAGCTGTCAAAAGCGCCCTTGTTCACAGAGGACTTGATGCGCTGGCGCGACAGCTCCAGCAGGCCAAACTCGCTGATGTGGCCGAGCTTGGTCCGAGCTTTGTCGTTTTTGAACGCATCTTTGAGAGCCTGCTCGACCTCGCGGACATGCTTCTTCTCGTGCATGTCAATGAAGTCAATCACCACCAAGCCGCCCATGTCGCGCAGCATCAGCTGACGGGCGATCTCTTGGGCGGCCTCTATGTTGGTGGCCCGGGCGGTCTCTTCGATGTCCTTTTCTTTGACGCGCCCGGAGTTGACGTCGATCGACACCAACGCCTCGGTCTGGTCGATGACGATCGAGCCGCCGCCGGCCATAAACACCTGGCGAGAGAACACGTCTTCGACCTTGCCCTCAATGCCGTAGCGGGCAAACATCGGCACGTCGCCCGAGTAGCGGTGGGTCGCCGCCAGGCTGCGCGGCATCAGAACGTGCAAGAATTCCTGCACTTCGTTGAGGGTCTCGTCGTCGTCGATGACGAGCTCTTCAATGTCCTTGGTGAAGTAGTCGCGCACGAAGCGCACGGCCAGGCTGCGCTCAGCGTAGAGCAGCGTTGGCCCCTTGGACTCATCGTTTTTCTTGGTGATGTGGTCCCACTGGCGGGTCAGGTAGAGCAGGTCTTTGGCGAGCTCGGTCTCGGTCGCGGTCTCTCCGGCGGTGCGGACAATCAGGCCAAACCCATCGGGAACCTTCATGGTTTCCGTAAGCTTCTTGATGCGGTCGCGGGCTTCGTCGGACAGCTTCCTGGAGACGCCGGCTTTGTCCTTGTCGCTCTCTGGGATCAGCACCAAGTAGCGGCCGGGCAGCGAGATAAACGTCGACAGCGTCGCGCCCTTCTGGCCGATTTCGTCGCGCACGACCTGCACCAGGATCTCTTGCTTGGCGCGGATCAGGTCCTGGATCGAGGCCTTCTTGTCGTCATTCTTGCCGCGCAGCTTGGGATGGATCTCGCCAACCGGCAAAAAGCCTTGCTTGTCATTGCCAAAGTCGACAAAGGCCGACTGCAGCGAAGGCTCTACCCGCGCCACCATCGCGCGGTAGATGTTGCCTTTGCAGGTCAGCCGACTGACGGGCTCGATCTCAAGATGGACTAGTTGGCCGTCCTCGACCACTGCGGCCCGCGACTCATCGCGGTCCACCGATATCAACATACGCTTGCTCACCGGGTACTCCCGCGCGGTTCACACCACCGCGCCTCGCAGAATCTCCGACCGATTGCGCCATTTCCATGAGGAATCCGGCGGCGGACGGGACAGTGCAACTAGGGGTCTCGGTCACGGCGAGTGGTCCTGCGCGCCAGCCCCTGGTCCGCGCTCGCAACGGCGCGGATCGCCCCCGACCCGCAAGGGTCAAAGGGCTTGGGGAGCTGGGCGGAAAGGAAGCGCGGCTGGGGACTCTGGCAGGTGAGGATCCAGCTCCGAGTGCCCGACATCTCTCTGCCACTGCGGGGCCGTCACCATGGCCCGATTCCACCGCCGCACCGGCGGCCGTCAGGGCGCACAGTAGGGGCAGGGTTTCGGTAGCACCAAGGCGGAGCGCAGCGGTGCGCGCTTCCGTCGCCTTGGGCGCGGTGGCCATCCAAGCGTGGTAGATCGTCTGGGTCAGGAGAGCTCCCTGGCCTGCGACCAGCGGTGGGGCGGCGTGAGCGCCCGGCCGATCTGGTGTCCGTGACTGATGTAGGCAGGGCGGAGGGTTTCCGGTCCGTCCGGTGTGCCCTTAGACCGCGTCGGCCCAACTCCCAGCCGGCAAGGCTCCCAACAATGCGAGAACTGCAGCCGGCTTGGCGGTCGCGCCTGCACAGGGGCAAGCGAATGGACCGCGGAGCGCTAGCAGGGTACGGATCTGTGGCATGGTTGTCAATTCATTGTTGCCGGCGGCGAAACAGAGGCGGCCAGCGCTGTCAAGAGGCGGGGTCGTTCTCGGCGGCGGAATCGCCGGCGGCCAGCCACAGCTCGTACAGCTCATTGCGCGAAAGTCCTGTCTTTTCGCCGATGCGCCGCAGTGCAAACTTGCGATCTTCGCCGGCTTGGCGAGCAACCCGCACCAAGTCAGCCGCATCCACTGGCGGCGGCGGCGCAGCCACCTCCGCGACTTCAATCAGCAACACTGCCTCGCCGCGCTGCTGCTCTTCTGTCAGGGCCGCGGCCACCGCAGCTGGGGCGCCCCTCAGATACTCTTCATACAGCTTGGTCAGCTCGCGGGCGACGCACACCCGTGCTTGGGGCGCGACGGCGGCCACATCGGCCAGCACCTCAACAAGGTCGCGACCAGGCACATAGAAGGCGTGGGTCATCGGGCCATCCGGCCCCGGCAGCAGCCGCGCTTGCAGCTGGCGCTGGCGCTCGCCGGATTTCTTGGCCAAGAAGCCCCAAAAGGCAAAGGGCTGCGGGTTCAGACCGCTGGCAGCCAGCGCCACTGCCGCGGCAAAGGGGCCGGGCAGCGACTCCACCGGGATCCCCGCGTCCTGCACGGCATCGACCAGCCGCGCCCCCGGGTCAGACAGGCACGGCGTGCCGGCGTCAGAGACCAGCGCCAGCCGCGCCCCGGCCTGAAGGCGCGCCACCAGCCCCGCCACCCGGTCCTGCTCGGTGTGCGCATCCAAGCGCTCTAACGGCTTCTTGATGCCCAGATGGTGCAGCAGTTGGCCGGTGTGGCGGGTGTCTTCGCAGAGGATGGCGTCGGCGGCGGCCAGGGCTTCGGCGGCGCGCTTGGGCAGATCGCCCAGGTTGCCAATCGGCGTGGCGACCACGCTCAGCAGCCCGGTGGCCGCGCCGTGAGGCCCAGCACCAGGCTTCACGGCTGGCCGCGCCGCGCTTGGTGGGCCAACGCCGCTGCAATGAACCCGACAAAAATCGGATGGGGCTGCAAGGGCTTGGACTTGTACTCTGGGTGAAACTGGCAGCCCAGAAACCACGGGTGGGTGCCCTTGGCGCCGTCTTTCTTGGCGGTCGGCCGCGGCAGCTCGCACATCTCAACCAGCTTGCCATCGGGCGACAGGCCAGAAAGCACCAGGCCTGCGGCCTCCAGCTGCGGGCGATAGGCGTTGTTGACTTCAAAGCGGTGGCGGTGGCGCTCGTCGATGAGATCGGTGCCGTAGACCTCTGCCGCCAGCGATCCCTTGGTCAGCGCGCACTTCCAGGCGCCCAGCCGCATTGAGCCGCCCTTTTGGGTCACTTCTCGCTGGGTCTCCATCAGATCGACGACCGGGTGCGGAGTGGCGTCGTCAAACTCGGTCGACTGGGCGTCTTGCAGGCCGACCACGTGCCGCGCGTACTCAATGACGGCGATCTGCATGCCCAGGCAAATGCCAAAGTAGGGAATCCCCTTGGTGCGAGCGTGCTCGACGGCGCGGATCTTGCCCTCGACGCCGCGCTTGCCAAAGCCGCCGGGCACCAGCACGCCGTCCACACCAGCCAGAATTACAGAAGGATCACCGGCTTGCAGCTCTTCGGCGTCAAGGTAGCGCAGCTCGACCCGCGTCTCATTGGCCACGCCAGCGTGAGACAGGGCTTCGGTCAGCGACTTGTAGGACTCCTTGAGCTCTACGTACTTGCCAACGATGCCAATGACCACCGACTTCTGGGCGTGCTGGTAGACGTCGGCAAAGCGCCGCCACGCGCTGAGATCCGGCTCGCGCCAGTAGTCGCGGTACAGGTCCAAAGCGCCCAGCACCTGGTGGTCCAAGCCCTGGTCGTGCAGGGTGATCGGCAGGTCGTAGATGCAGGACACGTCTGGCGCCAGAATCACGCACTCGCGGGCGACGTTGCAAAACAGGCTGATCTTGCTCTTGAGCGCGTCGTCCAGCGGGTGGTCGCTGCGGCAGAGCACCAAGTCCGGCTGGATGCCGATCTCGCGCAGTTCTTTGACGCTGTGCTGGGTTGGCTTGGTCTTGACCTCGCCGGCGGTGGCGATGTAGGGCACCAGCGTCACATGGATGTTGACCGCATTGCGCGCGCCCACTTCCAGCCGCAACTGGCGGATCGCCTCCAAGAACGGCAGCGACTCGATGTCGCCCACCGTGCCGCCGACTTCGACAATCGCCACGTCAGAGCCGTCAGAAGCGGCGCGCACGCGCTCTTTGATCTCGTCGGTGATGTGCGGAATGACCTGCACGGTGCCGCCCAGGTACTCGCCGCGGCGCTCGCGCTGGATGACGGCGTCGTAGACCTGACCGGTGGTGAAGTTGTTGGCCCGCCGCATGATGGCGTGGGTAAAACGCTCGTAGTGCCCCAAGTCCAGGTCGGTCTCTGCGCCGTCATCGGTGACGAACACTTCGCCGTGCTGGTAGGGCGACATGGTGCCGGGGTCGACGTTGATGTACGGGTCGAGCTTGAGGTGGGTGATCGTCAGGCCGCGCGCTTCAAGCAGGGCGCCGAGCACCGCCGCCGAGAGGCCCTTGCCGATCGACGACACGACGCCGCCGGTGATGAACACGTACTTCTGGGGCTGGGGCTGAGAAAAGGGCTTGACGCCCATGCTGTCCTCGATGTGCCGCGAAGGGAGTGCGGCAATGCGGGGGCCAGCGCTGGGTGAAAGTAGGAGCCCGGGAACGAGATCCTAGTCGGGCGCGGCGCTGGGGTCAATCGCCAAGCGCGTGCCCCACGGCGGCGACGTCGACCTGGGCTACGGCTTCTCTACAAACATCAAAGCGATTTGGCTCTTGCCATCCTGGGAGCCAATCGTGACGGTGACCTGCCTCTTGCCATCGGCAGTGGCGGCGACCACCAGCCCGCCCTCGCCCATCTCCATCTTGGACTGCACCACCAGGCCCGACTTTGGCAGCAGCTGTGCATAGGTGGCCACGATCTTGCCGGGAGCATCGGCCGAGACAAAGCCAAACGCGCCGGTAGTCTCAGTGCCGCTGGTGCTGACCATGCCGCCCCCTTCGTTGGGGGTGGCCCCTGGATAACTTGGCACCCATGCTGGCATTTGTGGACCACCAGCGCCCGCCGCGCCAATCCGCACGGTGTTGGCCCCCGCCGCCGCCGCAGCTGCAGCGGGCTCTTCGCCTTGGTCGTTGGGATTTGGCTCCGCGCCGCCCGCCTGCACGGCCACCTGGCCCGCCGGCCCCCCTTGGGCGTTGACCTGGACCTTGCCATCGGCGCCGGTGACCACCAGCGATCCCCCGCCAGGACCGCCTGTGGCCACAACGGTTTCGCCGTTCTTGCCGCGGATGACCATCTGGCCTTCGCCGTTCTGGCCGCCGGCCATCTCGATCTTGGAGCCGTCGGCTTCGATGGTCAGTTTGCCGTCTTTCATGGAATTGACGGTCAAGGTGGTGGTCTTGCCGGTGCGCTTGTCTAGCACGGTGATGGTGCCGGCCTCTGCGTCCGAAGACACGCTCTCCAGCTCTGGGCTGGCCATCACCGCCAGCTTCAGCGAGCCATAGGCCGGGTTTTCGGCAAATTCCTTGGCCTTTTTGGCGGCGTACCACATAAAAATGCCGCCAGCAATGAGACCCACCAGCAGCAGCCCACCGCAGCCAATGGCAATGACTTTGACGGCGTTGCTGGAGCTACTGGACTTGGGCGCGTTGTACTGCGGCGCTGGGGCATCGTTGGGCTGGTAGTCGTCCATGCCGTCCTCGCTCGACAAAAAAGGTAGGGAAACAGCAGACTCCCGCCTTGTAACACCGCGACACCGCACTGGCAATCGGCAATTGTCTTGTTGGCCGGCCGGCTTGTCACAGCGGTGTCGCCATCGGGCGATCGCTTGGTGTCAGAACGCGGCGACTCCGGTCAGCGCGCGGCCAATGACCAGGGTGTGGATCTGCTCGGTCCCTTCATAGGTCAGCGTGCTCTCCAGGTTGTTGGCATGGCGCAGCACGTCGTACTCGCCGGTGATGCCGTTGGCGCCCATCAGCTCGCGGGCGGTGCGGGCAGCGTCTAAGGCCAGCCGGCAGTTGTTGCGCTTCATCAGGCTGACCTGAGTCGGCTGCAGCTTGCCCGCGTCCTTGAGCCGCCCATAGTGCAGAGACAGCAGGGCCGCCTGCACCCACCGCGACGCCAATTCGGCCAGCGGCGCCTGCACCAGCTGCTTGGCGGCCAGCGGCACGCCAAACTGGATGCGGTCGCGGCTGTACTCGACGGCGCGCTCAATGCAGAACTGGGCCGCGCCAAGCACGCCAAACGCCACGCCAAATCGGGCATTGTCCAGGCAGGCCAGCGGCGCCTTGAGCCCTTCGCCCAGCGGCAGACGCGCCGACTCAGGCAGCCGCACGTCTTGCAGGCTCAGCGACCCGGTAAAAGACGCCCGCATCGACAGCTTGTGCGGGATGTCGTGGGCGGCAAAGCCAGGCGTGCCCTTTTCGACGATCCAGCCGCGAATCGACCCGGGGTCACCGCCGGTGCGGGCCCAGACGATGGACACGTCGGCGATCTGGGCGTTGGTGATCCACATCTTGGAGCCGTTAAGGACCCACTGGTCGCCGTCTCGCGCGGCTTTGGTGGCCATGTTGGCTGGGTCGGAGCCGAAATTGGGCTCGGTCAGGCCAAAGCAGCCGACGATCTCGCCCTTGGCCATCTTTGGCAAGTACTTGATTTTTTGCTCTTCTGTGCCAAACCGCCAGATCGCGTACATGGCCAGGCTGGTCTGCACCGAGACAAAAGAGCGCAGGCCCGAGTCGCAGGCTTCGACCTCCAAGCACGCCAGGCCATAGGCCACCGAGCTGATACCCGGGCAGCCGTAGCCCTGCAGGTTGGCGCCCAGCAACCCAAGCTTGCCAAGATCGCCGATCCAGCCGGTGTGGAAGCGCCCGTGCTCAAAATCTTCGCGGATCCGCGGCATGCAGGCCTGGCGCACAAAGCGGCGGGTGGTGTCTCGCACGGCCAGCTCGTCTTCGGTCATCAGGGGCAGCCAGGCGGCAAAATCGTCCAGGCTGGTGGTGCGGGGGGCTTGGGTAGGGGCGACGGACATGCGGACCTCCAAGGGGCGGGATGCGCGGGCAGACAGAGTTGGGCGAAGTTGGGCGAAGTTGGGCGAAGTTGGGCGAAGTTGGGCGAGGGTGACCCTATGTTAGATCCTTGTTATCGCTGAGACATCATGAGTGAGCGCGCAGAACTTCTAGTCGGCCGCTCTGGGCCAGCTGGCGCCAGCGGTAGGCGCCCAGCAGAGCTCCGCCGATCGCCCCAGCGTACATCGCTTGCGGGTGGCGGCGCACCTCCAGCTCTGGGCGCAGCAGCGAGCGCTTCTGGGCCGTCTCCTGCAGGCTGACGCAGATGGCATCGTACAGGCCGGCATCAGAGGCCAGGCCACCGGTCATCAGCACCGCGCCTTCTGCGCCCGCCGCCTTGATCAATTTGGCCAGGCGACCGGCGATCGACAGGTGGATGCCGCGCAGAATGTCAGAGGTGGCCAGGCCGCGGCTGACCATGTTGATGACGTCGGTTTCGGCCAGCACCGCGCAGATGCTGGACACGGCCTCGGCCTGGGTGGCCTGCAGCGACAGCTGGCCCACGTCTTCCAGGGGCACCCCCAAGTAACGTGCTATGTTCTCTAGGAATTGCCCAGATCCACTGGCACACTGGCTAGTCATGCGGTGGCCCAGCACTTTGCCGCGGCCGTCGATCTTGAGCGCCCGGGCGTGAAGCGCGCCGATGTCGAGCACCCCGCGCACCTCTGGGTCCAGAAACAGCGCACCGCGGGCGTGGGTGGTCATGCCGTAGAAGTGGCCGGTGCGGACCAGGACCGCCTCGCCGTCTCCAGTGCTGGCCACGTAGTCCAGGTCTTGCAGGCCAACCCCAGCCGCCTGGCAGGCCTCTTGCACCGCCGATTCGACCACTTCGACCACAGAGCGCCGGCGAATCCGCTGGTTGCTCAGGGCCAGGATCTCGCCGTGGTCGCCGCCGTGGCTGCGCATCACCGCAACCTTGACCGAGCTGGATCCCGCGTCGATACCGGCGGTCCACTGGATGGGCTTGTCGATGTTGGAGCCGAGCTCGCGCACCTGCGCCACCTCGCCAACCTGAGCTACTGTCTGCATGGGCACCCTCCAAAAAGGCTAGCGGCAATGCGGGTTGATCCCTACGCTGCCTGCGCCACGGCAAAGGTCGGCAAGATGCCGCCGCGGCCTTCGCGGTGGTCGTCCAGGGCATACATCGCCGCGCCCAAAGCGCCCATGTAGATCGACGAACTGTGGGTGTTGACGGTGATGTGATCGCCGTAGGTCTGGGCCACCAGCTCGCGCAACACTTTGACTGCCATTGGGTTATTGCAGACGCCGCCGGTAAAGGTGAACTGGTCGGCGATGCCGCCGGAGCGCGCCAGAATCGACATGGCCCGCAGCATGATGGCGCGGTGCAGCCCGGCCAGGATGTCTTCTCGCCGCTGCCCCAAGGCCAAGCGCTCGCGCAGCTCGGCGCCGGCAAACACGGTGCAGGTCGAGTTGACGCGGGTCTGCTTCTTGGCCTGCAGCGCCAAGGGCCCGAGCTCGTGCAGGCCCAGGTTGAGTTCATCTGCAATGTAGCCCAGATAGCGGCCACAACCGGCGGCGCAGCGGTCATTCATCTGAAACGAGGTGACCACCCCAGAGCTGTCGACCTGGATGGCCTTGGTGTCCTGGCCGCCGATGTCGAGCACGGTGCGCGTGCCGCTAAAGACCCGGTGGGCGCCGCGGCCGTGGCACAGGATCTCTGAGCGCACGGTTTCTTTGGGAAACGGCAGAGTTTGCCGACCGTAGCCAGTGCCGACAAACGCCACTTCTTCAATCGGCGCCCGCCCGACCGCCGCCACCACCGCCGCCAGCCAGTCCGCGCTGGGCCCAGCGGGCAGCAGCTGCCGGGCGGCGATCCCCAGCAACTCGGCAAAATCACGGGTCTCGATGCGGGTCTCTACGTCAAGGATGGCGCGGTCGTACAGCCCCACCAGCCGCTCAAACGGCACCTGGCCGCCGCTGGCCAAGTCTTCGGCCTCTTTGACAAACGCCTGCCCGGCAATGTCGCGAAAGAAGTCGCTCTTGCGATCGGCGCCCGGGCCAAACAGCGCCGGCGCACTCAGGCGCATCCGCCGCAGCACTTCGTCCGCCGCTGGGGCCAGCACCGCGCGGTTGGCTGCAAAGCCCGGCTTGAGCAGGAGTCCGGCGATTTCATCGCGCAGCGCGTCCAGCTCGCCCAGGTACAGCTGCAGGCGAAAGGCCTCTGACAGCGGCTGTTGCAGGGCCACGGCGTCAGCCCCGGCGGCGTCCAGCACCCGCCCGAGCATCGAAAACCGCACGGCCGTCAGCGCTTCTTGGCGCGCCACCGCCGCCGCCACCGCGTAGTTGCTGCGGCTGTTGGTGATGCCGCGGCCGACGATCTCGCCGCCCGGGTCCAGCAGAATCGACTTGGTGGTGGTCGAGCCGAGGTCGATGCCCACGGTCACCCGCATCGCACCGCTGGGCCCAAGGGCCTCGCTGAGGACTTGCTGAGGATTCAAGCCAAGTTTCATTAGGGTCCCCCTGTCTGTGGGCTCTCTGTGGGCCATGGCTGAAGGGCTTGCGGTCAGAGGGCGGCGCTGGGCTGCGAGCCGCGCACGTCGGCCTGCAGGACCCGGCCGCGGCGCGCCTGCAGCATCTGCAAGAACGACTGGACCCGGTTCTCTATGTTGGCCTTGCCAAAGTAGCGAGGGTCCACCAGGTCTGACTCGATAAAGCCGCCGGGCACGCCGGTGCGCCGCTCGACCTCGCGCAGGATCAGCAGCTGCCCGGCCGAGAAGGAATTGCACGACTTGACGCTGTTGATGAGAAAGCCATCTGCTTTGTAGTCGCGAACATAGCGCTCAAGCAGGTCGATGCGCGACGGCAGGCCCAGGTTGGTGTAGCAGCCCAGGCAGTAGTCCGCCAAGGTTTCCAGAGGCCGCGCCGGGTCGTGGCGAAACCCCTTGCCGTCGGGGCCGCTGTCATACAAGCCGCCGACCCGCGTGTAGGTACTGGCGACGACCACCGCTTTCTCTTTGCTGAACATGTGCCAGAAGTCGTTAAAACTCGTCCAATTGGGTGGCCCCTCGACCACCAAGCGGTACTTCTGGTCGTCCAGCTGGCCATCGGGGGTCATCGGCCCCAGGTTCAGCGCCACCCGGGCCTCGCACTCTTGGCGCAGCTCGCGGTAGTAGTCCACGGCGCCTTCAGATCCGCGAAACGCTGAGAAAATCGGGCCGATGTAGTACACGCCGCCAAAGTAGCCGTCGATCGGGCTGGGGGAGTGCTTGGCCGACTCCCACACCGCCACCAGATCGTCCTCGGCTTGGGCTGACAGGGCCAGCCGCCGCGACAGCTCGTTGCGATCCAAGGTCTTGCCGGCCAGCTTCTCTAGCGCCGGAATCACCTCGCGCTCCAGCTGGTCGACGATGTAGGTGCGCATCGCCGCGGTAATGACGCCGTCTGGCTGGTAGGGCACGTGCAGCATCACCACCGGGCAGTGGTACTCTTCGCGCAACAGCTCAAACCACTTCAGGAAGGTAAAGCAGCCGGTGTAAGACAACAGCAGCAGGTCCGGCTCTGGCAGCTTCTGGCCGGTCGGGCCGATGTTGCCGCTTTTCATCATGCCGATGTCGCACTTGACGTAGGTGCAGACATCTTCGCTGTGGCCACTTTTCTCTGCTTCGGCGATGTAGCCGGCCGACTTCTTGCGCATCCCCGACTGCAAGGCGTTGATCTCTGGCAGCACCGGCAGCAGGTCCAAAGACAGGATCAGCTCGGTCAGGTTGCCTGGCACAAACGTATAGACCACCTTGCGACCGTCTTCTTTGGCCCGCGCCAGCTTGTCAAAGTGGTCGGCGATCATCTCTTTTTGGCGCACCTGGCTGTGGTCCTTGACCGGTGCGGCTGCGTCCTTGCTCGGCGCGTCCGCCATCATGTGGCCTGTGGACATGGGATCCTCCAAGGTGAAAAAGCGATTGAGGCGTCGACGAACCCTGACGTGGGACCTTGAGCTTGGGCCCGGGGCGGAGCCCGGGCGGGTGCCCGGGCGGGTGCCCGGGCGGGTGCCCGGGCGGGTGCCCGGGGCGGAGCCCGGGCGGGTGCCCGGGGCGGAGCCCGGGCGGGTGCCCGG
>CAIXGW010000139.1 GCA_903919145.1 uncultured Myxococcales bacterium | reverse complement strand
TGCCCAAACAGCAGGCGGGCGACCCATGGGCTTCAACAGCACTGCTTTATCCAGGGTTTATCACCTACTATCTGGCCCAGTACCTCATCGCCCGCGGGGCCATGCTGGAAACCGCTGGCCTGGGTCCCGGCTCACTGGGCCGCCCAAAGGACTAGCTTGCTGCCTTCCCGCGCACTGACCAAGGGGACGCCAAGCGCGGCGCTGCGGACTGGCGGCGACGCACCTACCTCCAAGCGGTCGATCGGTGCTTGGTCACCTCTTGGCCACCTTGGGACATGTCCTGCCAAAGATCAGCCGCTGCAGCCGATCATCCAACCGCGCATCTGGCCCCAGGGCGCGGCCTGGCCTCTCTTGCCAACTCAGACTTGGCCGGCTTCTGTGCGGACGCCTTCACAGCCAACGCCCCGTAGCGAGACCACCCTCCGCTTCAACACCACACCTCGACTGCCGCAACGACTCCGCGGCCAAGGCCTTTGACATGGCTCCCCTACGCCAAACCCTCTGCGTCTTTACGACTTTCGCCGTCTGCGCCTTGTCTGTGGCCTGCGGCTCGGCAGCAAGCAGCACCAACGGCCCGGCCGACTCTGGAGACAGCAGCGCCACCCTCGCCGATGGCGCCGGCTCTGACGCCGCCAAGGCCATCGACGCGGCCCAGGCGGCGAGCCCGACCGAGTACATCGCTACCCTGTCCGACTTCGACTGCATCAAGAACGGCACCAAAGTTGGCCACTTCTTTGTCGCCAACCGCTTGGGCAGGCAGGACGAAGCCGTCGCCGTCGCCAAGGCAAACACCAAAGGCAGTGTCTATCCGCTGGGCACAGTTATCCGCCTGTTTCCGCTGGAAGCGATGGTCAAGCGCGGCAAGGGCTTTGAAGCGACCGGCGGATGGGAGATGTTCAAGCTCACTACCAGTGGGGGTCAGCTGAGCATCGCCCAGCGCGGAGGTGCAGAGGTCACCAACGGCAGCGGCCCCTGTGTCGGCTGCCACAACCCAGCAAAAGACTATGATTTTGTCTGCAGCACCGACCACGGGTGTGCCGCCATTCCAGCGACTGACGAGCTGATCACACTGCTGCAAGACAGCGACCCCCTGTGCACACCCTGACCGGCAGGGCGCGATGGTTGCCAAGTCCGTCAGCTGCCAAGACTTGTCGACAAAATTGACGGGACTTGCGCGAGTAGGTAGGGTGCAGGGGCAGAGCAGCCTGACCACGGCAATGGCAGGCACAGCGGCTGACCGCCGACAAGCTCGCGACTACGGAAGGATGGCGTCTACCTGACGCGGACAAATGAGGTGACAGATGCGTATGTCAAGTATCCTGAGCACAATCATGGCCCTGTCGGCCACCATGGCTGTGGCGGGCGCTGCCCAGGCGGCTGTCCCCTCGTTCACCCACGCTGAGGGCGTGCTGTCGGCCACTGCCGGTGGGCTCGCCGCAGACGGTATCTACAAGGTGACCTTTGGCATTTACAAAGACGAAAGCGGCGGCAATCCGCTGTGGGTCGAAGGACCTGTCAACGTCGGCGTCAAAGACGGGCAGTGGACCGCCCAGCTGGGCACTACTACCCCGATTCCTGCGGCCGCCATCACGGGCACCAACCTGTGGCTGGGGATGCAGATCGGCAGCGACCCAGAGCTGTCGCGCAAGCCGCTGGCTTCCGTGACGTTTGCTCTGCGCGCCGCCCTGGCCGATGGGCTGGAGTGCTCGGGCTGCATCACCGCCGCGCACCTCAAGTCAGACGCCTTTACGGCCTACGTCAAGAGCGCCGACTTGGCCAAGGTCGCCACCACCGGCAAGTTCAGTGATCTGATCGGCGGCCCCGACCTGACTGGCTACGTCAAGACCAGCGACCTGGCCGGCTATGCAAAGACCAGCGATTTGAGCGGGTACGCCAAGGCCAGCGACCTGGGCGTCTACGCCAAGACCGCCGATCTGGCCAAAGTCGCCACGACCGGCAAGTTCAGCGACTTGAGCGGCGGCCCCGACCTTTCAAGCTATGCCAAGACCGCCGATCTCGCCGACTACGTCAAGGCATCCGCCCTGGCCAAGGTCGCTGGCACCGGCAGCTACACCGACTTGTCGAACACGCCGACTCCCGTCCAAATCGGCAAGGCCTGCGGCACCGGCTTGGTCATGAAGGGCATCAAGGCCGATGGCAGCTATGACTGCGCAACCGGCGGCGGCATCGCGGCTGACATGATCGACGAAGTCTCCAATGGCCTGATCTACAACCAGTTTGTTGACAAGGTTGATGGCACCAAAGACATCCAGATCAAAGACGGCTTCTCTGCGGGCACCAGCGACACCCTGGCCTTCCCCAGCGTCGGCCAAGCTCAGAAGCTATGGATCGAGTTCTCTGGGCTGAACTCTGACATGAGCAAGGTCGTCATTGAGCTCTACGCCCCCAACGTCGCCACGCCTTACATCCTCTACAACGGCGGCAAGACTGGCACGGCGGTGGTGGCCAAGTACAACGACACCGACGCCGTCGTCAGCGGCGATCTGAACAAGGACTGGCTGGGCAAGGACATCGTTGGCAACTGGACCATCATCGTCAAGGACACCGCGGCCATCCAGGTGCCGCCTGGCACGCCGCCGTTTACCTATGACGGCAAGTACAACTGGTCGGTGAACATCCAGACCCTGTCGAGCAAGAAGATCCAGGTCAAGGGGAATTTGATTGTGGATGGCAACCTCGACGTTGGCGGTACTTTCACGGCCAAGATCGCGGCATCGATGATGTTCCCACCGGGATCCAAGCCGTTCCTCTACGGCTGGTCCGTTGACCACACCGAAGGCAACTGGAACTACAACCCCCAGCACAGCTACGCGCACCAAGTGCCGATCGACAACGCCAGCTTGCACGCCATCGCCAGTCAAATCGCCTACGCCGACGGCAACGGCAACATCCACTTCGGCATCGGCGGCTCCAACTACGGCAATGGCAACAATGACTACACCAGGCAGTACCTGATCGCCTTCGTCAAGAACACGACGGCCGCAGATATTACCAGGCAAATCTGCTTCCGCACTTCGTCCAACCCCTGGGGCAACGGCAACTACCGCGGCATCTCGGTCAATACGGCCAACACCTGGAGCACCACCGGCAACGACATGTCTGGCGGCGACTGCCCCAATGTGACCTTCCCAGCCAACAAAGCGTCGGTCGTAGTGCTCAAGTCGGGCACCTACATGTGGACGACTTGGAACGGCTATTGGAACAAGTCAATCATCGGCTACTACAACGACACCTGGAAGCTGCCTGCCGGCCTTGAGTGGGACTACCAGCGATACTACGACTGGACCATCAACAAGTAGCTCTCTGACCTCTGCAAAAACACCAACGCCTCCCCGGGACTCAGCATCCCGGGGAGGCGTTGTGCGTTTTTCAGCCACTACACAGCGGGAGCCTGCGCCCGCTCAAGCCCCTAGGCCCAAGCGCGCCACCCCTTGCTCCAGGCCCGAACCGCATCGGCCGCGGTCGAGGCGTTGTGGTGCGCCGCGCGAAACAGCGTCCGGCCGACCAGCGGATGGCGGGCCATGCCTGCGCGCGCCTGCTCCAGCGTTGCCCCGGCTTTTTCCAGCTCCGCCTGCACTTCGCGCTCGGCGTGCTGGCGGGCCTTGAACAGCATCATCTGCACGCGCGAGTAGACGTTGACCGCGCCATCGCCGGTGGTCTCTACGGGCAGGTAGAGCGCGTCGGGCAGCATGGCTTGCACCACGGTCTGCACACCGTCGGACACGCCGGAACTGGGCATGCAGCCAAAGGGTTTGACCGAAAGCGTCAGATTGACCTTGCGGTGCCGCGTATTCAGCAGCAGCTTGGCGACCTCCATGTGGCCCTCTCCGCCGCGCACTTCTTCGTGGTACAGGCCCTGGACGGCCTCGGCCAATTCATCCATGTTCGGCAGCACATAGCCGTGAAGGCCCATGGTGTTGGCCAGGGTCTGAAAGATGGCGCGCAGGGCTTTGTCCGCCACGTGCATGCTAAGGACTGTCCGACCCGGATTGGCCGAGTCCTTCAGGCCCCACAGGCCGCCGTCGACGCCGTTGAGCTTCATGCGCCGCCCAGTGTCCCAGCGGACTTCCCACAGGTTGTACAGCAGCCAGGCGGTGACGAGCTGCACGTCGACCTCGGCGCCTTCGGCCTCCAGGAACTTGGGCATCTGGTAGTTGCCGTCGCCTTCGGTGGTCATCGCCCAGAACTCGCCGATGATGCCGACCTTGGGCTTGATCCGCGTCCTGTCGACGGCCACCCGGCTCAGCTCGCGGCGAACTTGCACCAAGGTCACGCCCATTTTCCACAGCGCGCCCGGGGTCTCTAGCGTGTGAACGATCATGGCCCGGCACTTGTCCAAGGCTTTGTCGGTGGCGCCTGGCACGACTTCGTAGGGGCGGATGCGGTACATCAGGGCGTTCAGGGCGTCGCCGACCATCAGCGCCAGCAGGATGCGCACAAAGAACGGGCCGTTCATGACCAGGCCCACGTCGCCTTCGCCCTCTTGGTTCAGGCCGCCCTTCTGCTGAAACAGCGCCACCCGAAAGCCGTCAAAACCGGCATCGCGCAAGGCTTTGCGGTACTCGGTGATGTAGCTGCCAAAGCGGCACGGCCCGCAGGCGCCGGCGGTCAAGAAGATGTAGTTGCCAATGATGTCCTGGGTCGGAATCCCCGAATCGCGCATCTGGGTCAGGGTTTTGACCAAGTTGCCCACGGTGAAGTAGGTGGGGTTGCACTGGCCGCGGTTGCCGAACTCTTTGCCGTAGCGCAGCGACTCATAGTCGGGGCAGTCCAGCGCCTTGACCCGGTAACCCAAACCACGCAACCCTGCGGTCACAAAAGCATCGTGAGCAAACGTCAGGCCTGACACCAGGATCGTCGTATACGGTCGCTGGGCGGCGGTGAACTTGTCATTGACCTGGTCGCGCCAGTGGGCCACGTCGTCCATGCCCAGGTTCTTCTTCTCGGCGGCAATGAAGTCCACCAGCTCGCGCTGCAGCTGTTTTTCCAGGTCGTCATCGATCGGCGGCACCACCAGCGGCTTGGGGGCCCGCGCCTTGGTCGGGCGAGCCGCCTTCTCAGCCAAAAGCTCGGCCGGCACGTACTCATGGGTGGCAATGCCGGGGCTGCGGGCTCCATCTGCGCTCATTGGGACTCCTTGGGGCCCTAAAGGCCGGTGCTGGGTGGGGTGGGTTGGCTCAGGCCCGGTGGTCGGCTAGCTTCTTGGCCTTCTCAGCCAGGCGAGACAGGCCCATCAGCGCGCTGCGGGCAAACTGCTTGACCTCTGGTCGCACACCCAGGGCTTTGGTAAGTCCGGGTGCTGGCTCAGGGTTACCGGATACCGCCGTGGCAGCCGGTCGAGCCGCGGCCAGGCGATGCCGCTCCTCGCGCTCGGCGTCGTAGCGGACCTTCAGCTCGGCGCGCTTGTCGGCGATGCGCCGCTCGAGCTCGCGCTTCTTGTGGGCGACGTCCTGCAGTCGCTCGCGATGGCGCTCGAGGGTGTAGCCGTAGGTCCGCACCCGAATCGCAATCGAGCCGCCGGGCTTGTTGGCGTCGATGTCGTGCAGCGCTGAGGTGGGTGTGCGGCTGGCTGCCAGGATCGCGTCGATGGTCGAGTACACCGGCGAGTCGTGCCCGCACTTGAAGCTCGACAGGTCAAAGACCGCCACGTTGGGATGGCGCGAGGCAAACTTGGCGCACCAGACCTTAAAGGCGCTGTTGGCACTGTAGTTTTCCGGCCAGACGTCGTTGATGTTGAAGACGTCAGGCAGGCCCGCCGCCAGGTCTTCGCGAAAGTAGTGCTCCAGCCAGGCGCGGTCGCGCGGAATCGCACCCATCGACAAGATAGGGTAGCCAAGAGCCTGAAACTCCTGCATCACGTCGTGGTTCAGGCCAGGATCGCTGTGGTAGGGCCGGCCCAGCATCAGCAGCGCAATCCGGTCTTCGCTTTCTACGGCCTCCAGCAGCTCTTTGCCGCGGTGCTCGCGCTCGTCCTGAAAGTCGTCTAGGGCCAACCATGCTTGCTCACAGGCAAAGTTGTTCTCATCGCGGGTCACTTGCAGCCACTGGCCCACCGAGCCAAACAGCTGGTCGGCCATCAAGTGCGGCTCGGTAAACGTCATCGCCGGGCCCAAGAAGGCAATGTCGCGCTCGGCAAACCAGTCCTTCTCTTTGGTAAACGCGGCCTTCATGACGTCTGAGACCCCTTGGACAATCGGGCAGCTCGCATGGTCCATGGTGCCGGTCAGCGGCGAGGGCACGTGGGTAATCGCCGGCAGAAAGATCGCCTGGAGCGGTTTTTCTTTGTGCTTATGAAACAGCAAGTTGTGAATGTGAGCCTGGGACACCTTGCTGGGAAAGCACGGGTCGATAGAGCCGTAGCGCCCGCCCTCGGCCCACATCTCCTCGCTGGTGTCGTCTGAGAAGACCACGTGCTGGCGCTCAATCCCCAACACTTCCAAATAGGTACGCAGAAATGGCGCCACGCTCCAGACGTTGAGCACCTTGGGGATGCCAATGCGCAGGTGGCGCCGCCGCTCGGCCGACTCAGCCGACGAGCGCTCAAACCCGCGCGCCACCTGCTGCCTCTCGATGCGCAGCAGGCGATCTACCTTGGTTTCTGTGACTTCTAGAACGGCGCCTGCCTCGGGCAGTGCTGCCGTCTCAAAGCGATGGCGAAACAGCTCGCGCGCTTCCCACTCGACCAGGTTGGGGTAAGCCCGCCTCAGCTTGGCCCTCTCGCGGGTCAAGGTCTTGAGCGCCCCTTCATCCTCCACGGTGCCCTTCTCGCAGGAAAACCCAGCGATGTAGCGAGCGTTTTCTCCATTGGGGCTGACTGTGTCGATAAACGTGCGGCTGCACAGGTTGGGGCAGAAGTGGCAGCGCGTCGACTCGTCAGTGCGGGTGCTGTACTGCAGGTTGATCGAGGCATCCAGGCCGATCCAGCTGACCTTGGCCGTGCCCGCCTGCTCGGCGCGCTTGTGCTTGCGCCACACTTCCATGGCGGCGCCAATCGCCCCCGCTTCGCCAGGATGCGGGTGGATGAACACCTCGGCGCCGGGCACCCGCTGGGTGATGTAGTCGACCTGGGCCTTGACCGCGGCCAGGTTGTACTGGGTGCCGCCCTGTAGCACAAACTTCTTGCCGAGCTCGGCCATCCGCGGAATCTGCACCACGTACTGCCAGACGTTCTTGGGCAGCACCAGCGCAAGGCCCGCCAGCATCTCTTCTTTGCTGTAGCCTTCTTTCTGAAAGTTGACGCGGTCGGCATCCAAGAAGACCGCGCAGCCGTAGGAGAATTCCGGGCTCATCTCAGCCTGGAACGCGGCGTGGGCGTACTCGGTCACCGGCACGCCAAACTGGTCGGCCATGGCCTGCAGCAGCATGCCGTTGCCCGCAGAGCATTGATTGGACAGACGGAAGTTGTCGATGTCGCCGTGGCGCATGAACATGACCTTGATGTCCTGACCACCGATGTCGCAGATGACGTCGACATCCCCGCAGTAGTGCACCGCGCTCATCATGTGGGCCACGGTCTCTACCAGGTGCACGTCGGCCAGCAGCGCTTTTTCCAGCACGGCGCCGGCATAGCCCGTCACGCCAAAACCGGTCCACTCCATCTGCCAACCCTGCGCTTCAATGCGGGTTTTCAGGCGGTCCAGCATGTCACGCATGTCGAGGATCGGATTGCCGCGGCTGAGCTGGTACTCCTTCATCAGCACGGTGCCGTCCGCGGCGACCACCACGCACTTGCTGGAGGTCGACCCGCCGTCCAGGCCAATCGCCGCCCGCACTACCGTGCCGCCAGACAGGGCCAGCCCCGCCACCGTCAGCGGCACTTCGAACTTGGGCAGCTGGTAGGCTTTGGCAAATTCGCTTGCTGCCTCGCGATTCTTGACCAGCGGCGGTCCAGCCAGGTCCAGCAGCCGCGCCTTGCGCCCCTGCTCGGCGTAGTACTTCAGGTGCTCGCGGCCGCGGTACAGCCCTGCCCCTTCCGGCTCGTGCAGGCCGTAGAACACCGCGCCCAGGGCCGCGTACAGCTCGGCGCGCTGCGGCACAAAGATCAGGTCTTCGACCGGCACGTCGGGCACCTCGAGGCCGCGCTCTTTCCAGATCTGCGGAATGCGCAGCCGCCAGCACTCGACCAAGAACGGCAGGTAGGTGTTGGGCCCTCCCAGCAGCAGCACCTTGGGCTTGAGCGTGTTGCCGCGGGTCAGCACGCTCAAGTTCTGCATCACAATGGCGTCGGCCAGCGAGTTGAGGATCTCATCGCCCGGCACCCCGGTCTTGACCAGGTTGACGATGTCCGTCTCGGCAAACACCCCGCACTTGGCGGCGACGTGGTGCAGGCGGGTGGGATCAAAACTAATAGTCCTGGCCACTTCCATCGCAACGCCGGCTTTGACAAAGCACTTGTCAATGGTCGCGCCGGTGCCCGAAGCGCACTTGTCGTTCATCGACGCCGAGGCCTGCTTGTCTCCGGTCTTCTCGTTCTCTCGCAAGATGATGATCTTGGCATCCTGACCGCCGAGCTCGACCACCGACCGCACATCGGGGTGCAGCTTCTCTACCGCCATGGTCACAGCATTGACTTCCTGGACAAATTTGGCGCCCAGGTGCTCGCACAGCGGCCCCGCGCCAGAGCCGGTGGCAAAGATCCGCCACAGCTCCGGGGCCACCAGCGGCAGGGCCGCCTCGATCCGCGTCAGAAATTCCAACACAGTCTCAGGCTGTTGTGTATGGTGGCGCGCATAGTCGTGCCAAAGCACCTCCAGCGTCTGCGGGTCGACCACCACCGCCTTGACCGTGGTGGAGCCGACATCCAGGCCAAGGACCACGGGCGCGGTCCGCTCGGCCAGGCCCAGCTGAGCAACGGGAATCGAAGGCGTTGACATGGCAAGCTCGCTGTTTGAGTGCACTGCGAGTCTAGTCTATTTCACCTGGGCCGTCCAGGGGGCTGGTGGAGGCCCCCGTGGCCGCGGCGGCAGCCGGACCCAGGCCTGGGCGACCCTGCCCCTGCCTCGCTGCTCATCGCCGGCTGCTGGGGAATATCCAGAAATTGCTGTCAATTATTGGAAAGATGCGAGGCCGTGTCGGGCTGATTGCGCTGATTGGAGCGGGCTGGCGCTACGCGGCCATGGCCGGATCAATGGCCAGGACTGCGTCGCGCAGCTGCGGCGCCGCCACCCCGCACAGGCAGGTGGCCAGCAACTCGCGCGCCAGCACCGCCCGCGAGATCTGGTGCAGGCCCGACTCCGGGTCAAGCCGCGCCGCCATCACCGCCAGCACCGCACCCAGCAGCGCGTGCGAGGCCAGCTCGGCGTGCAGCGGCCGCACCAGGCCAGCGGGGCTGCCGTCGATGAGCGCCTGCCTCATCATCCCGCGGGCAAAGTCTTGCAGCGCCTGGACTTTGCCGCGCACCTGCGGCTCCTGGCCGGCCTCGAGCAACAGCAGCCGCGCCGCCTGGCGATCGGCCAGCAGAACCGCCAGGACTCTGAGCAGGTTGCCCGCCAGCTGCTGCTGCGGTGGCGCTGCAGCGGGCCCCAGCTCTACCCCTTGCACGGCCTGGGTCAAGCGCGCGACCAAGTCGTCTAGCACGGCGCCAAAAACGTCAGCCTTGCTAGGAAAGTGCTCGTAGAAGGTGCCCTTGGTGACGCGCGCATAGGCGCAGATCTGCTCTAGCGGCGTGGCCAGATAGCCAGCCTCGCCAAAGGCCCGCGCAGCGGCGTCAACCAGAGCCCGGTGGGTGGCCTGCTTGCGCAGCCGCGCACGAATGCGCCGGCCATCTTCGGTCAGAGAAGGGCGGAGGGCGGCGGTCAAGGGGGGCGGCGGGTCTTGCGTCATCGTGGCGGCAAACTAGCGCACGGTCTCAGCAAAGCCAAGCCGGCGGCCAAATGATTAACCGATCTCCACAGTCTCTGCCTCGATCTTCCAGATCCGCTCGGCATAGTCGCGCATCGACCGGTCGGAGCTGAACCAGCCGGTGCGAGCGCAGTTGAGGATCGAAGCCCGCGTCCACGCAGCAGAATCCGCCCACAGCGCGTCGACCTGGCCCTGGGCTGCCCAGTAGGCGTCAAAGTCGGCCAGGACCAAGAACTCATCGCGGCCAAGCAGCTCTTTGACCAGCGGCTCGTACATATCCGCGTCGCCCCTGGAGAAATGGCCGCTGGAGATGAGCTGCAGGGCCAGCCGCAGCTCGGGGTTGCGCTCGGCGTAGTCCTGAGGCCGGTAGCCTCCGCGGCGGGTCTCTACCACCTGAGCGGCGTTCTGGCCAAACAGAAAGAAGTTCTCTGGCCCCACCAGGTCGCGGATCTCGACGTTGGCGCCGTCCAGCGTGCCAATGGTCAGGGCGCCATTGAGGGCGAACTTCATGTTGCCCGTCCCACTGGCCTCTTTGCCGGCGGTAGAGATCTGCTCGCTCAGATCGGCGGCCGGATAGAGCACTTGGCCGACCTTGACGTTGAAGTCGGGCACAAACACCACCCGCAGCCGCTCTCTGACCAGCGGATTGCGGTCCAGCACCTCGGCCACGCCGTGGGCCAGGCGGATGATCAGCTTGGCCATCAGGTAGCCCGGCGCCGCCTTGCCACCCAGCATGACCGTGCGCGGCGGCGCGTCTTCGTCCAGCCCGCGGCGCAGGCGGTCGTAGGCAACGATCACCCGCAATAAGTTGAGATGCTGACGCTTGTACTCGTGAATGCGCTTGGTCTGGCAGTCCAGCAGCGTGTGGGGATCAAACCCCAGCCCCACGTGGCTCTGCAAGAAGTCGGTCAGGCGGTGCTTGTTGGCCTGCTTGACGGCGCGCCAGCGATCGCGAAACGCCGCGTCTTCAGCCAGCGGCTCCAGCTGGCGCAGCCTCTCCAGATCGATCTCCCACCCCGGTCCAATCGCCTCGTTGATCAGCGCAGACAGCTTTGGGTTGGCCAATTGCACAAAGCGCCGCGGGGTAACGCCATTGGTCACGTTGGTAAAACGCTCGGGAAACAGCTTGGCAAAGTCAGCGAGCACCGTCTGCTTGAGCAGCTCTGAATGCAGCGCCGCCACGCCATTGACTTTGTGGCAGCCCACCACCGCCAAGTGGGCCATGCGGACCCGCGGCTGGCCCTCCTCGTCGATGAGCGACACCCGCCGCACCAGGTGATGATCGCCGGGAAAGCGGGCGCGCACTTCGGCAAGAAAGCGCTGGTTGATCTCAAAGATGATCTGCACATGCCGCGGCAGCAGCCGGCGCAGCAGGTCCAGCGGCCAGGTCTCCAGCGCTTCGGGCAGCAGCGTGTGGTTGGTGTAGGCACAGGTGGCGACCGTGACCTTCCAGGCGTCGTCCCAGCCCATGGCGTGGACATCGACCAGCAGGCGCATCAGCTCGGCGATGGCCAACGCCGGGTGCGTGTCATTGAGCTGGACGGCGTACTTTCTGGATATACCTCTGAGATCTGGGCTCTTTTGCCGATAGATCCGGATCATGTCCTGCAGAGAGCAGCTGATGAACAGGTACTGCTGCTCTAGCCGCAGCTGCTTGCCAGCTAGGGAATTGTCATTGGGGTAAAGGACTTTGGTGACATTTTCACTGGCCACCTTCTGGTGCACGGCGCCGATGTAATCGCCGGTGTTGAAGGCGGCAATGTCAAAGTCCTCTTCGGCCTGGGCGGTCCACAGCCGCAGGAAATTGGCGTTTTCGCGACCATATCCCAGCACCGGCGTGTCATAGGCCACCCCGCGGATCCGCCGCTCGGGCACCCACTGTGGGCGGAAGTGGCCCTGCGCGTCGTGGCCGTTGTCGACGTGGCCACCAAAGCCCACCAGGTGGTCGATCTGGTAGCGCGGAATTTCCCAGGGATTGCCCAGGTGCAGCCAGCGATCGGTGCGCTCGACCTGCCACCCGTCGACAATGCGCTGGTCAAAGATCCCGTACTCATAGCGGATGCCGTAGCCAATGGCCGGCATGCCCAGCGTCGCCAGCGAGTCCATGTAGCAGGCGGCCAAGCGACCCAGGCCGCCATTGCCCAGCCCAGGTTCCTCTTCATGGTCAATCAGCTGCTCCAGGTCGATGCCCAGCGACTGCAGCGCTTCGGCCGCTTGCTGGCGGATCCCCAGATTCAGCAGGTTGTGCTCGAGCTGGGGGCCGATCAGGTACTCGGCCGACAGATAGACCACCGTCCGGCTCTCTTTGTCGCGGTAGGTGCGGGCCGAGCTGATCCACCGCTGCAGCAGGCGATCGCGGACCGTCCACGCCAGCGCCAAGTAGTGGTCATTCCTGGTGGCGACCTCGGCAAATTTTGCTTGGCGGGTGAACAAGTTGTGCAGGAAGTCGTGGCGGATCGACGGCGGGTCCATTCCCAGCCGAATCGGGGCCCGCAGGTCGGCAGCGGCCGCGGCGTCTGGGGGTTGGGCAGCAGGAGCGGGACCTTGTTTCACAGAATTCAACGGTTGGTTGCCAGCGGACATTGCGCCCTCCGCGTTTGCTAGACAGTGTCCCTGATGGTGGCCCTGTTGCCGGCGGTTGGCAATTGCCCCTTGACGGCCAGCGAGCGACGGATTTACTTGATAGGTTCAGCCAGACCCTCTCACAACGGCTTGATATTCAATACGAATACCCCTTGACTTCCGATCAAACCGTCCTTGCCTATCTCCACGTCGAACGGTCAGCGGGCCCTGCGGTTGGAAGCCGGCAGCCGTTCTACCTGTGGAACCATGGCGGTCCGCCCAAGTGAGCTGGCCGCCCAACCGGAGGATGAGATGACTCTGATGCGCTGGAACCCCTGGTCTGACATTGACACCCTGCAAGGCGAGCTGCAGAAGATGCTCGACACTCGCACCGAAGGCTACCGCGGCGCGCAGGTCAAGCAGTTTCAACCCACTGTGGACATCTACGAAGACACCGACAAGTACACGCTCAAGTTCGACCTGCCCGAGGTCAAGCTCGACGACATGCACATCGATGTCGAAGCCCAGACGCTGACGGTCAGCGGCGAGCGCAAGCTTGAGAAAGAAGAGAAGAAAGACAGCTACCACCGCATCGAGCGCAGCTACGGCTCCTTCACGCGGTCGTTCACCCTGCCCAACAACGTGCAGGCCGACCACATCATGGCCACGGTCAAAGACGGCGTGCTGCGCATCGAGCTGCCCAAGAAGGCCGAGGCTCAGCCGCGCAAGGTCACCATCAAGGCCATGAACTGAGGCGGGCCAGTGACCAGAGCCAAGACAGTGACCTGAGCCAAGACAGTGACCTGAGCCAAGACAGTGATCTCGGAGCCTGTAGGGCACAGTTCAGACAGGCTCCCGGCCCGAAACCGCGATGGTTTGCCGTCTCACGCAGAACCGCGCTGCAGTTGCCCGCCAATTTCCGGCGGCACGCGCGCAAAGGGCAATAGCCCACGACTGCCGTGGTGTTGCAGATAATCGCGGCGCGGCCCCAGGCACCAAGCGCGCAGCTGACAGCTCTCGCACACCGGCGGGTGCTGTCGACTGCGCAGGTGCTCTGGGGCCAGCTTTTTCATCCACCCCAGCTCGATGCACTCTGGCGCCGTGGCCAGGACACACAGCGGAAATCCACAGCCCCCAAGCGGCGAGACCCGCACCCCGGCGCCCTTGAGCAGCTGCAGAGCGCGGGCCAGCAGGGGGCCGACTTCATCCAGCGGCGCCACTTCTTTGGCGTAGATGGCGGGATCGCGGTAGTCGGTGGGAAAGGAGAAGGTGGCCCCCAGCTGCGAGGGCTGGCGGCGCAGCGGCACAAACTCCTGCAGAATCCGCAGCGAGCGCTCTACCAGGCCGGGCAAAGTGCGCCGCTCTACCACCACGTTGAGGTCGACCTCCAGCCCAGCCCTCAGCGCTGCCGCAATGCCCTGCTCGGTCAACCGATGGGTGCCGGGCGCGCGGGTCATCTCGTCGGAAATCTGTGCGTCGGCGCTGTGATAGCTAAGCAGCACGCCGCTGACTTCCGCAGCTTGCAGGGCCTGCAGCACCGCTGGCTGGCGCAGGCGGATGCCATTGCTCTGCACGTAGACGCGCAATCCATGCACCTGCCTGGCGCGATCGGCCACGGCGCGCAGCTTGTCCAGGTAGAGCGTCGGCTCGCCACCGGTCAGCACCAGGCTCTGGGCCCCCAGGCCGGCCAGCTGGTCCAACCAGGTCAGCAGGATCGGCAGGTCGGGCTCGGGCCATTCTCTGCCTTGCCAGCAGAAGCTGCAGTCCTGGTTGCAGCGAAAACCCAGGCGCAGCAAGGCTTCCGTGCCAGACAGGCTGTGGAACTCCTGATCGTCAAGACCGTGGTAGGGCGCATAGGCCCGGCGCGCCTGCTGCAGCTGGTCGAGCAAGGCCCCTGGCGCGGCGCCGCTGTCGACGGCCCTGGCCCGCCGCACCAGCGCTTGCCAGATCGCCTGCGCCTCCGCCGGCAGCGCGCGATGGCCCAGGGTCAGCCGCTGGCCGCGAAAGTACGCCGCTTGAGGGCCGGCGGCCGAAGCCAGCTCAAGCTGCAGCTGCTGCGGCGCAGCGCCGATCTCCAGCAGATAGAACCAGGCCGGCTCTGGCCCGCGCTCCAGCCCCGCCGCCGCCGCCTGGTCGCGCCATTGCAGCGGCACGTGGTCCGGCAGCCCCAGCAGGGCGCGCAAAGCGGCCGTCACCAGCTGGCGCTTCTGATCGACCAAGGGCAGCAGTGGCGGCAAGGGCGCGCAGCCGGCAGAAGCAAGGGAGTGGTCGATGGCGTCCATGGCGTTCCTCAGGACCTGCAGCTTGGCGATCCTGGGGCCCCAAGGCAAGCCGGTACCCAAGACCGTTCCTGCAACCCGCGTTACACCCGGTTGATGTTCACAGGTCCTGGGTCCTACTGCTGGGCCTTGTTCCGTACCCCAACCCACCCCCGTTCCGGAACCGGAAAAGAACTTGCCGTGGGGGGTGCTTGCCAACCTCCGCGGGCCCACCCCCAGAGTGCGCAGAGGGCTCGCGCTGTCGTCACCACACTATCATTTATAGCTGGACGGGCCCTGTTGACGATAGTACATTGGCAATATGGACGCGATTGACACCCACATCCTAGAGAGACTGCAGCAAGAAGGCCGCGCCACCCAACAGGAATTGGCGCGCGAGGTCGGCCTTTCGCAGCCATCCGTGGCCGAGAGAATCCGCAAGCTGGAGGAGCGCGGGGCGATCCGCGGTTACGCCGCCAAGGTCGACGCGGTGATGCTGGGCAAAGAGATCACCGCCTTTGTGGCCGTGTCCATCGACCATCCGCGCTACTTTGACGACTTTGCGACTGCCATTGGCGCCATGGATGAAGTGCTGGAGTGCCACCGGGTCGCTGGCGAGGATTCATACCTTCTCAAGGTCAAGACCACCAGCCCCACCACCCTGGACGAATTGCTGGTCGGCGCCCTGCGGCTGCTGCCCGGCGTCACCTCGACCCACACCACCATTGTGCTCCGATCCGTCAAGGAGGAGACTTTGGTCCGAGTTGCCCCGGAAACCGCTCATTGGAGATCCAAATGAATCTGACGCTATCGCACCGGGCCCAGAGCGCCAAACCCTCTTTGGTCCGAGAGATTCTCAAGGTCACGGAGCACCCAGAGATTCTGTCTTTTGCCGGCGGCCTGCCGGCGCCAGAGTTGTTTCCGATTGAAGCCATGGCCGCCGCTCACGCCGAAGTGTTTGCCCAGGAAGGCAAAGCCGCGCTGCAGTACTCGACCACAGAGGGCCTGCCTGGCCTGCGCGCGTGGCTGGTCGACCGGCTGCGCAGCCATGGCGTCACCACCGATGTCGAATCTACTCTTATTACAAGTGGTTCTCAGCAGGGCATCGATCTGGCGGCGCGGGTCCTGATCGATCCGGGCACGGTGGTGGCGGTCGAAGAACCCAGCTATCTGGCGGCGCTGCAAGCCTTTGAGGGCTACGGTGCCCGCTTTGCTTCGGTGGCCAGCGACGACGACGGCATGTGCGTGGACCAGCTAGAGGCGTTGGTGGAGCGCGAGAAAGTGCGGGTGATCTACCTGGTTCCGTGTTTCCAAAACCCCAAGGGCACCACGCTGACCCTGGAGCGGCGCATTCGCCTGCTGGAGATCGCGACCAAGCACGGCATCGCCATTATCGAAGACGATCCCTACGGCGAGCTGCGCTTCCGCGGCGAACACCTGCCCAGCTTGCTAGCCCTGGACGGCCACGGCGTGGTGCTGCGGCTGAGCTCGTTCTCCAAGACGCTGGCGCCGGGTCTGCGCATCGGTTTTGCCAACGGCCCCCGCGAGGTCATCCGCGCCATGGCGGTGGCCAAGCAGTCGTGCGACCTGCACACCAGCAGCCTGTCGCAGCGGGCCCTGCATCGCCTGCTGCAGACCTTTGATTTTGAAGGTCATCTGACGGTCCTGCGCCAGACCTACGGCCACCGCTGCACCACCATGCTCACCAGCCTGGCCCGCCACATGCCCGCGGGAACCCACTGGACCCGCCCCGACGGCGGCATGTTTGTGTGGCTACAGCTGCCCAATGAGATCCGCGCCGAAGACCTCTTTGCCGACGCCATTGCCGACAAGGTCGCCTTTGTGCCGGGCAGCAGCTTCTTTGCCAATGAGAAGCACTACGACTTCATGCGGCTGAACTTTTCCAATTGCCAGCCGGCGTCGATCGAAGAAGGCATGGCCCGCTTGGGCCGGGTGGTGACCAACGCCACTGCGCCAGCCTGGCAGGGCCAGACGCACGCCTCGCCTTTTTCGGTCAGGCTGTAGCACCGCAGGCGCCTGGCCGCAGCTGGCTCCCGGGCCTATCAGTCCTCGACCCGCGGCAGGGCGGCCCAGTCGCTGTGAATGGGCTGGTCGGGCTGGTCGCGGCGCCGATAGGTGTGCGCGCCAAACCAGTCGCGCTGGGCTTGCAGCAGCGCTGCGCTGCCGTGGGCGGTGCACAGCCCGTCGGCCCAGGCCAAGCTCGCGGACATCGCCGGCACCGGCACCCCAGCCAGCGCCGCCTGCGCCACCGTGCGCCGCAGCCCCGGCAGGGCGTTGGCCCACAGCGCGCCGATCTCTGGGTCCAGCACCAGCACCGGCAGCGCCGGATCGCGGCCAAAGGCATGGCGAATCGCCTCCAGCAGCCCGGCGCGGATGATGCAGCCCGCCGTCCAGATCCGCGCCACGCTGGCCAGGTCGGTGCCAAAGCCATAGCTGCGACTGGCAGCGGCGAGCAGCTGAAAGCCTTGACTGTAGCTGGCCAATTTGCAGGCCAGCAGAGCCTGCTCCAGGTCCTGGTCGGCAATGTCGGGCGGCTGTAGCGGCCGCGGCCCGTAGGCCAAAGACAGGGGGACCCTTGCCGAATCACCTGACAATGCTCGGGTTTCTACCGCAGCGGTCAGCGTTGGAATCGGCACGCCCAGCTGCAGGGCCTCCACGGCGGTCCAGCGCCCGGTGCCTTTTTGGCCGGCGATGTCGGCGATCTGGTCCAGCAGCGGGCCGATGCCCTTGGGGTCGCGGCGGTCGACAATCTGGCTGGTGATCTCCATGAGATAGGACTTGAGCACCCCTTGGTTCCAGTGGCCAAACAGCTCTGCCATCGCGGTGGGGCGGCGGCCGGCGGCGCGCAGCAGCGACCACGCCTCGGCAATCAGCTGCATGTCACCGTACTCAATGCCGTTGTGCACCATTTTGACAAAGTGCCCGGCGCCGCCGCTGCCGCACCAGGCGATGCACGGGCCGCTGTCTGACACCGCACAGGCCCGCTCCAGCAGCGGCCCGACACGGGTCCAGCTGGCGGGATCGCCGCCGGGCATCATGGCTGGGCCCAGCAGCGCGCCCTGCTCGCCGCCAGAAACGCCCATGCCTACAAAAGAAAAGCCGTGGTCGCGGCACCAGGTGTCGCGGCGCTGGGTGTCGGTGTATAGGCTGTTGCCACCGTCGACCACGGTGTCGCCCAGCTGCAAGTGCGGCGCCAAGCTGCCCAGCACGGCATCCACCGCCGGCCCGGCCGTGACCATCAGCAGGATCGCCCGCGGCGGCTGCAGCCGCTGCACCAGCTCGGCCAGGCTGTGGGCGCGGACAAATCCCAAGGCGCCGTGATCGCTCATAAAGCGTTCGGCCGCTGGGGCCTCCAAGTTCCACACCGCCACTTTCATGCCGCGGCTGTTCAGGTTGCGCGCCAGAGCTGCGCCCATCACGCCCAAGCCAATCACCCCAATGTCCGCCATCTCGCTCATCTATCCTCCAGTTCGCCAGCCACCAGCGCCTTGCCCAGCGCCCTGTCTACTACCCAGTGCAGGTCGCGGTGGGGCAGCAGCCGACCGACCGGCAGCTGGCGATCACCGCGGTACACGGCGCCCAAAACCTCTGCCTTGGCCTTGCCCTCTGCCAGCACCACCACGTGGCTGGCGCCATGCAACACCATGCCTGTCAGAGAGATGCGCTCCGCGGGTGGCTTGGGGCTGTCATGCACCACCAAGCAGATGTCCTGGACGTCCAGCGCCGGATGGCCGGGAAACAGCGACGCGATGTGGCCATCGGCTCCGACGCCCAGCACGGCCACGTCGATGCCTCCGCCGATTTTCTGCATGAATTCTTGGCCAAAGCGCACACACTCTGGCCCCGCCGCCCCACCCAAGGTCAGCGGCAGAATCCGCCGCGGGTCCATGCCAACGTGGGCCAGCCACTCGGCCATCACCAGGCGCAGGTTGGAGTCGGCCGGCAGCTCAGCCCAGCGCTCGGGCGGCAGCGCGTCATAGCGCAGCGCGCGCTCGTCGGTCAGGGTCACCCACAGCTGGCCGTAGAGCTCGGTGGCAAGGTGGTCGCGCAGCCACCGATAGGTCGGCCCAGGCGTCGAACCACCGGCCAGGGCCAGCCGGCAGCGGCCGGTCTGCTGGATCACCTGGGTCACCGCTTTGGCGATCCACGGTCCGGCAGCCGCGGCGACGTCGGGCACCACATGCACGGTTGGCACGCCCATCTCGGCGGGCATGGGCGTACATTCATGAACGATGATCATGGTATCCCCCAGATCCCTTCGCAGCCCTGAAACAGCTCGTCTGCCTCTGCCGGCCCCCACGAGCCGCTGGCGTACTGGGCCGGCGGCGGCGCCCCCGGGGCTTCCCAGCCCTGGCGGATGGCGTCGCAGAAGCGCCAGGCGGCCTCAGCCTCGTCTCCGCGGGTAAACAGGGTGGCGTTGCCGTGCAAGGCATCCATCAGCAGGCGCTGGTAGGCCGGCGGCGTCGCAGCTCCAAACAGCTCTTTGTAGTCAAACCCAAGGTGCGCCTGCCTCATCAGATGGCCCGTACCCGGCTGCTTGACCAGAAAATGCAAGCGGATGCCCTCTTCAGGCTGAATGCGAAAGCTGAGCGCGTTGGGGCGCAACCGGCAGACATCGGCGTGAATCGGACCCTGAAACAGGTCCACCGGCGGCACCCGAAAACGCACGATGATCTCGGTGTAGCGCTGCTTGAGTTTTTTGCCGGTCCGCAAGAAGAATTTGACGCCGTTCCAGCGCCAGTTGTGCAGACGCGCTACCAGGGCCACATAGGTCTCTGTCTGCGATTCGCCAGCCACGCCTTCTTCCTGCAGGTAGCCCGGCTGGTTGTGGGTGGCGCTGTACTGGCCGCGTACCACGTGCTGCCACACGTCCTCTGGGCTGTGGTAGACATCCAATGAATCAAGAACCTTGACTTTTTCACTGCGGACCGCATCGGCGTCTAGGCTGGCCGGCGGCTCCATGGCCACCAGACACAGCAGCTGCAGCAGGTGGTTGGCGACCATATCGCGCAGCGCCCCGGCGGTGTCGTAGTAGCGACCGCGGCCGGACTCCATGCCCAGCTCTTCGCAGACGCTGATCTCGACCGACTCGACATGGCTGCGGTTCCAAATGGGCTCAAAGATGGCATTTTGAAAGCGAAAGGCCAGCACGTTCTGCACGGTCTCTTTGCCCAGGTAGTGGTCAATCCGGTAGATCTGGTCTTCGCGCAGGTGCTTGCGCAGGGTGATGTTGAGCCACTGAGCCGTCACCAGGTCGCGGCCAAAAGGCTTCTCTATGACCACCCGCCGCCAGCCATCGACGCGCACCTGGTCGCACGCCAGCATGCCCTGGGCAGCCAGCTGCTCGACCGTGCTGCCAAAAAGTTCAGGTTTGATGGCAAGGTAGAACAGGCGGCCGACTCGCTCCACCTCTGGCCCGGCCAAGCGGTCGAGCTCGCCCTTGAGCCGCTCAAAATCGCCAGCCGCACTCTCGCCAATGGCGACGTAGTGGATGTTGGGAGCCAGCGTCGGCCACACCTCTAGCTGCTCGGGTGTGAGCCACTGCTGCAGCTCGGCGCGCCAAGAAACGTCGGTCTTGGGGCTGCGGGCAACGCCAATGACCTGCACCGGGCAGCGAAAAGAGCCGGCGCGGGCGCTGTCGGCCAGGGCGGGGATCAGCTTGCGCGCCGTCAGGTCGCCAGACGCACCAAAAATCACGACCTGGGCGGGCGGCAGCGGCGCTGCGGGGACGATGGACATGCGGGCCTCCTGTGCATCTGACCGTACCGCATGGACCCGCGCGAGTAAATGCACCCCAGGCCGCCCCCGGCAATTGCCAAAGCGTTGGGCAGGGTCGCGCATCCTGCCCCTCTGCGTCAGGCGATCCGGGAGGCAATTGGCGTGACCGACCGGTGGTGAATCGAATTGACCCATCGGTACCCGCTGTGCATGCTGCCCTGCTTGGCTGCCGTAGCGCTCGCCGTCCCTTTTTCAAGCAGGTTTCCATGCCCTCTCAGCGGCCCACCCCGGCCTCTTGCCCCAAGACCAACACCCTGCCCTACCTCAGCTTTTTCCGGCTGGTTCGCTTGCTGGCGGCCCTTGCGGCCATCGGGTTGGCAGCTCCGGGTTGCAGCGACGAAACCAAGGTAGAGGGCACGCCAGCGGTAGTGGCCGATGCCGACGGGCAAGCCGACGCCCTGGACAGCGCCGAGCCCGAAGTGGAAGAGGACACGGCCGGTTCAGACGTCCAGGCCATCGATCTGGGGGCCGCGGATGTCCCTTACAAGAGCATCCCCTGCCAAAACAATGAGGATTGCGCATCGCTGGTGTGCCAGATGACCCCCGCCGGCAAAGAGTGCGCTCAGCCGTGCATCACCGCGTGCCCCAGCGACTACGAGTGCCTGCAGACCACTGCAGGCGGCGACATCATGAATTTGTGCTTGCACCGCGCGCCCTTTCAGTGCCTGCCTTGCGCCAAAGACGCCGACTGCGACCTGGGCAAGGGCAACAAGGGCCTGTGCGTCGACCTGGGCAAAGGCAGCCACTGCGTGCAGCCCTGCGGCGAGGGCAAGAGCTGCGTCGGCGCCGGCTTCACCTGCACCAAGCAGGCGGCGGGCAGCGACGTGTGCGTGCCACCGGGCAACCAGTGCAGCTGTGCCGATGGCAAGAGCGGCGCCTGCAAGAACAGCAACGCCTTTGGCACCTGCGCCGGCAGCTACACCTGCACCGCCGGCACCGAGGGCAGCTGTGGCGGCCAGATTCCTGAGGCAGAGTCCTGCAATCTCAAGGACGACGACTGCGACGGCGGCACCGACGAAGAGGTAGCCGCCGTCGACTGCCCCATCAAGAACGTCTATGGCGAGTGCAAGGGCAAGACCCAGTGCGTGGGCGGCCAGGTGCTGTGCCAAGGTGCCGGTGCCGCGGCGGAAGTGTGCAATGACATTGACGACAACTGCTCTGGGCAGACAGATGAAGGGTTTGTCAACAGCGATGGCGATCCGCAGGCCGACTGCGTGGATGCCGATGACGACGGCGATGGAGCCAGCGACGCCGCCGACAATTGCCCGGTCACCCTCAACGCCGACCAGACCGACACCGACGGAGACGGCCAGGGCGATGCCTGCGACCCCGATGACGACAATGACAAGATCTTTGACAATGAAGACAATTGCCCGCTGGCGGCCAACGCCACCCAGGCAGACGGCGACGGCGACGGCCTGGGCAACGCCTGCGACTGCGACGGCGACGGCGACGGCATCGCCAATCCTCTGCCAGCCAATTCCGGAACTATCAGCCCCGCCGTGGCCTGCCCGGGGGATGTGACCCAGGACAACTGCCCCTTGGCCGCCAACTCCGACCAGTTGGATGGCGATGGCGATGGCGCTGGCGACGCGTGCGACGGCGACCAGGACTCGGACACCGTGGCCAATGGACTGGACAATTGCCCCATGGCCCCCAACACCGACCAAGCCAACCAAGACAAAGATGGCCAGGGCGACGCCTGCGACGACGATGACGACAATGACAGCATCGCCGACCTCAAAGACAATTGCCCGCTGGCCGCCAACCCAAGCCAGACCGACCTGGACGAAGACCTGGCTGGCGACCCCTGCGACGCCGACATGGACGGCGACGGCGTGGCCAACGGCGCCGACAACTGCCCCGGCAAGTCCAACGCCGACCAGGCCGACGTCAATGCCAACAAGATCGGCGATGTCTGCGAGAACGACTGGGACTCCGACGGCGTGGCCAACAGCGTGGACAACTGTCCGTGGGCTGCCAATCCGGCCCAGGCCGACGCCGACACTGACCTGCAGGGCGACGCCTGCGACTGCGACAGCGACGCCGACATGGTGGTCAACAATGCCGCGGGGTGCCCGCAGGTGACAGCGGTGGACAACTGCCCGGCCGTGGCCAACACCGACCAAAAAGACCTGGACGAAGACGGCCTGGGCGACGCCTGCGACCCCGACAAGGACGGCGACGGCGACCCCAACGCCAGCGACTGCCAGCCCGCCAACAAGGCCATCAGCAAGCTCGCCAAGGAGGTGTGCAACGGCGTAGACGACGACTGCGACAGCGGCATTGACGAAGCCGACGCGGAGGGCTGCAAGGCCTTCTACTTCGACGAAGACGCCGACGGCTTTGGCGTGACCCTGGTCAAGTGCCTGTGCGGCGCCACCGCCCCCTACAGCGCCAGCGGCGGCGGCGACTGCAATGACGCCGACGCGGCCATCCACCCCAAGGCCAAGGAATTGTGCGGCAACGGCAAAGACGACAACTGCAACGGCAGCGAGAACGACGTGGATGCCCAGGGCTGCAACAAGTTCTATGCCGACGGCGATGGCGATGGCGTGGGCGACGGCGCCGGCAGCTGCCTGTGCACTGCGACCAGCGAAGTCAGCGCCAAGACCGCCGGCGACTGCAATGACAAGGACCCGGCCATTGCGCCCAACCAGGCCGAAAAATGCAGCGACACCAAAGACAACGACTGCAATGGCCAGACCGACGAAGAAAACTGCCTGGGCTGCACGGTGTTGTTCCTGGACGGCGACGGCGACGGCTTTGGCATCGACGGCGACAAGAAGTGCCTGACCATGTCTAGCGGCAAGTACAAGGCCCAAAAAGGCGGCGACTGCGACGACGGCAACGCCAAGGTGTACCCCAGCGCCGCCGAGGCCTGCAACCAGGCAGACGACAACTGCAATGGCGCCACCGATGAAGAAAATGCCAGCGGTTGCATCAAGTTGTTTGCCGATGGCGACGGCGACAGCTGGGGTTCGGGCAGCGAGAAGTGCCTCTGCGCCAAGACCGGCACCTTTGTGGCCAGCCAGGCGGGCGACTGCAACGACCTGGACGGCGCGGTGCACCCAGCCCAGCCAGAGACCTGCGGCAACGGCAAGGACGACAACTGCAACGGCAGCGAAAATGACGAAAATGCCAAAGGATGCATTCAATTCTACAGCGATGTCGATGGCGATGGCGCGGGCATCGGCGCCGCCAAGTGCTCCTGCTCGCCGGCCGGCAATTACACCGCCAAGCAGGGCGGCGACTGCCTGGACACCGACCCGGCCGTGTACCCCGCCCAGACCGAAAAGTGCTTGGACACCAAGGACAACAACTGCAACGGCCAGACCGACGAGTCGGGCTGCCAGGGCTGCAGCGACTACTTCAAAGACGGCGACCAGGACGGCTACGGCATCGACGGCGACAAGCAGTGCCTTGGGGCCGCCAAGTACCCCTACACCGCCTTTGTGGGCGGCGACTGCAACGACGGCAGCGCCAACGCCAAGCCAGGCGCCGCCGAAGTGTGCAACGGCGCAGACGACAACTGCGACGGCCAGACCGACCCGATTGGCGCCACCGGCTGCAGCAACTTCTATCCAGACAAAGACAAAGACCAGTTTGGCGCCAACGTCACCGCCGTGTGCTACTGCAAAGCCACAGGCGAGTGGACAGCCAACAAGACCGGCGACTGCAATGACAACGAGGCCGCGGTCTATCCGGGCAAGGCAGAGACCTGCAACGGCGTCGATGACAACTGCAACAGCCAGGCTGACGAAAACACCTTGATCGCTTTCTACAAAGACAACGACGGCGACGGCTACGGCTCGGTCACGTCGCAGCTCGCCTGCACGGCCCCCAAGGGCTACACCGCCGAGTCCGGAGACTGCAACGACTTCAACAAGAACATGTCCCCCGGCGCCAAGGAAGTCTGCAACGACCTGGACGATGACTGCAACAGCCTGATCGACGATGGCCTTTCGGTGCAGCTCATCTACAAGGACAATGACGGCGACAGCTTTGCCTCGGCCAACGCCGCCAAGCAGGAGAAGTGCAATGTGCCGGTCGGTTGGGCCACGGCCAAGGACGTCAAGAGCGACGGCTCGCCCGACTGGGACTGCGACGACTCCGACGTCACCATCTACCCAGGTGCCTTGGACTTGTGCGACGGCAAAGACAACGACTGCAATGGCAGCAAGGACCAGACCTGCCCCACGCCGTGTGCCGGCAAGTGGCCAGTCTTTATGGGCCCCGGCGACGTGCAGTGCCCGGTGGCTCCCGTCGATCTTGACAATGACGGCACTGGCGACCTGATTGTGGGCTGCCGCGCCCAGGTCCTGAACGCCTTGGGCGAAAAGAAGATCGACCTGCCCGGCTGCAGCAGCTCATGGTGGCGGCCCACGGTAGCCCAGCTGGATGCGCGCCCCGATTTTGACTGGGACGTGGTCTGCCTGAACGGCGTCTACGACCGCAACGGCAAGAGGGCTGACATCAGCGGCAGCTACGGCAGCGCCGCGGTAGGAGACGTCACCGGCGACGGCGTGCCTGACGTGGCCACCTCGATCTGGTCTGGCTACGTGCTCAACGCCGGCACCTGGGATGGCAACGGCAAGTGGGGCCCGGGCAAGGTCCACACCTTGGTCACCGACGCCGCGGGCGCCTGGGAAATCTACTCGCCGGTGATGGTCGACCTGGACGGCGACGGCGTGCTGGAAGTGATGGCTGGCTCGGGCTACGGCTCCGGATCCGAAGGCGACCACCCAGACGGGCGCATCTACGCGTGGCGCTATGACAAAGCTTCTGACAGCTTCAAGCGCTTCTGCCCCCTTGATCCGGCCAATCCAGACAAGTGCTGGGCCACTGGCCAAAAGTACTGGTGGACCTCTAGCGCCGCGGTGCTCGACTACAGCGGCAACGGCAAGACCGAGCTGGTGTTCCCGCCCAACGGCGGCTACCTGCTCGACGCCACCGGCAACGTGCTGGCCAGCGGCAACTTGAGCGGCCTGCCCATGGACCTGACCCACAGCGGCAAGTGGAGCTGGGGCGCCGACTACGGCTCGGTGTTTGCCGACCTCAACGGCGATGGCGTCATGGAGCAGCTGGCGGGCAACAACATCGTGGGCGCCAACGGCAAGTCAGTGCCCGGCTGGCCGGTGCCCACCAAGGGCGGCGGCGTCCAGAGCTCTACGGTGGCCGACATGGACCACGATGGCCGCATGGAGGTGATGTTTGGCGACGGGCAGTACATGGCTTGCTATGAACTTGGCGAGAACAGCTGGAGCCCCGAACGAATCGACTGGTGGGGCGACCGAATGTACCTTAACCCCATGCAATTCAACGGCCAGTACGACTCCTACGAACCCAATGGCGACCCTGCCAAGGCGCCGATTCTGGCCGGGCCCCAGGGCGACATCCAGGCGTTTATCGACCGCCAGGGCGACGTCGACTACTACCGCTTGCCGATCTTTGGCTACTGGACCGGCTACACGGTGACCATCTCTGGCTTGCCCACCGGCATCAACTATGACCTGGAAATCACCAATGCTGACGGCAGCTATGCCAGCTGTTCTAGCGCCAATGCCGGTGATGCCGCCGACTCGTGCTATGCCTTTGCCAACGTGCCCAACCAGGACTTCAAGGGCTACTTTTTGGTCAAGGTCAAGGGCAAGACCTCAAAGGACAAGCACAACGTGCGTCCGTACCGCCTCAAGTGGACCAAGAACAACTACTGACCCGTGCCGAGCCGGCCGCTGCTTCTACCCCACTTGCTGCGGAGCCACCGCCATGCGCTTTGACGCCAGCCAGATCTCAGCCAAAGACGCCTATGCGCTGTTGATTTCAGCCGTTGTGCCGCGGCCCATCGCCTTTGTGACCACCGTAGATGGCCAGGGCGTGGTCAACTTGGCGCCTTTCTCGTTCTTTACTGCGGTGTCGAGCCGACCGCCGCTGCTGGCGCTGTCGATCGGCCAGCGCAACTGGCAAGGGGCACTGCAGCCCAAGGACACGCTGGCCAACATCCAGGCCAACGGCGAGTTGGTGGTTCACATTGCCCCGGTGGCGCTGGCCGAAGCGGTCAACGGCGCCGCGGCAGAGCTGCCCCCTGGCGTGTCGGAGCTGCAGCACTGTGGGCTGACGGCGCTGCCGAGCGTCCACGTGCGGCCGCCGCGGATCCGCGAGTGCCCGGTGCAGATGGAAGCCAAGCTGAGTCAGATCGTGTGGGTGGGCACGCCGGCAACCCAGGCTCTGGTCCTTGTTGAAGTGCTGTGCTTTCACGTGGATGACGCCATCTGGAGCGACCACCTGCAGGGCATCGACCCGCTGGTGCTGGACCCGCTGTCTCGCCTGGGCGGAAAGGCCTTTGGCACCACCGGTCGGGCGATCGAGCTGCCCCGGCCGGACTGGGCGGTCTCTGGCTTTACCGCGGCGGTGTCGAGGCAGAAGGCATCGCCCGACAACTAGGGGCGGCGAAAGACCCATGAATGGGGTCCGAGGTCTGACAGCACCGGGCCTGCCCAGCAGAACCCGCAGCAGCCCGGACCGAAATGGGTACCTTCGGCTGCGCCGGGCTCAGCTGGCCTTCTCTACCTTGCCATCGGGTCGGCGGGCAAACCGCCCCTGGGTGCCGTGCACCGGCGCACTGTCTGGCCACGGCCAGCCGCCAAAGCGGGTCCGCTGGTAGTCGGCAAAGGCCTGCTCGATCTCGGCCCGGGTGTTCATCACAAACGGCCCGTAGGAAGACACCGGCTCGCCAATCGGCCGCCCCTGCAGCAGCAGCAGCTCGGTCTCTTGCGGACCGTTGACCAGGGTGACCGCCACGTCGCCCTTCATCTGTGCCACCTTACCCACCGGCACCTGGCGAGGCCCCAGCTGCAGCGTCTGGCCCTTGTAGAAGTACAGGCTGCGCATCGTGCCCGGCTTGGCGGCGGGAAGGGTCCACTGGGCCCCCGGCGCCAGCTTGAGGGTCCAAATCGCCAGATCCGACTCGGGCTTGGCGCCCCAGGAGTTGGGCGGCGGCGGCGGCGGCACCAGGCCGTCGTGGCTGCCCGCCATGACCACCAGCTCGGTGGTCCGCCCCGCGCTGTCGGCATAGGTCCGCCGCGGAATCGCCGGCCCCCACAGCATGGTGAAGTGCGGCTCGGCCATCTTGTCCTTGGCCGGAAGGTTGAGCCAAATCTGAAACAGCTCCAGCGGATTGGGCCCATCCTGAGCCAGCAGCGGCATCATCTCGGCGTGCTGGATGCCCCGTCCGGCCGTCAGCCACTGCACATCGCCCTGGCCGTAGCGGGCCGCGGCGCCCAGCGAGTCGCTGTGATCGACCAAGCCCTTGCGCACCACCGTCACTGTCTCAAACCCGCGGTGGGGATGAGACGGAAAGCCGGGCACCCGCTCGCCGTGGTACATGTTCCAGCCGTCTTTGTTGGCGAAATCCTGGCCGATCTGCCGCCCCGCCAGCGACACGGCTGGGCCAAAGGCCCCGTTGCCTGCGGGATAGGCGTCGTTGTGGTGCACGCAAAACAGAAAAGGATCCTGGGTCGGCCACGGCGGCGCCCCCAGGTCGACCAACCGCACCACCGCGTCGACCATCGACTCCGCAGCCGCCGGCTCGGTGGCAGCCGGACCTGTGGCAGGCGGTTTTGCGGCAGTGGGCGCGGGCTGCGCTGGGGCCGCCTGCTGCGGCGGCGAGCTGGGGTCAGTCTTCATGGCGGGCCTTTCTCCTTGCGGGGTGGTGCAGGCGCTGGCAGCCAGCAGGGCCGCGCCAGACCCCGCGCCGGTGGCGGCTAGCCGAGCCAAGGCCTTGCGTCGCGAGATGTTGCTCATCGTTGCCTCTTGGTGCGCGGGTTGGGAGCTGCGGCGAGGCGGCATCGCGCCGCCGTCCACAGGATGCCGGATTCTTTGCTTTCCGCCAGAGGCAAATCGGCACAGCATTGTTTCTGTTGAGACAACAATCGGCGCAGGCCGTGAGCAGCTACTTGATTCGCCACAGGATGCCGACCTGGCCCATCGACCCACCGGAATTGACCCAGGTCTTGCCGGTACTGTCGGTGGGCGCTGAGCCGGTGATGTAGATCGCGCCATCGGTCGGGTCGCCCCACACCTTGGTGGCGCTGACGTGGCTGCTGGCCGAGGCGGAGCAGCCCACGACGGTGTTGGTGGTCACCAACAGCTTGTCCCACACTGCGGTGGTGGCGCCCATCGAGGCGTGCAGGGCAAACACATAGGCACAGCCGCTGAACTTGAGGGTCCCCACCACCCAGGCATCGCTGGCCCCCAGCCAGACGCTGCTGGGCGCATAGTTGCCAGCGTTCCAGGCAGGCAAGCCAGACGGCGGCAGCGGCGCCGGTGACTCGGCCGTCCAGCCGTTGGCCGTGCGCCGGTAGATGAACGGCGCAGTCCCCTGGGTGCCGACCAACAGCGCCCGCGACGCGCTGGTCGCCGCGACCGCAGTGGCCGTGCCCTGCACTCCCAGGTAGTTGGCGCCCGTGCCATAGAACACAGAGCCGCCTGGGGCATAGGTCGCACAAGTCGTGCTCACCGTGCTGTTGGCGTCCCACAGCGCCACCTGGGCCAGGGGCGCCGCTGAGCCCCAGTTGCTGGCGACGTAGCCCTCCGTGGCCGAGTAGGTGGCCAGCCCGGCGATGGGAGCGCCGATCCGCTTGGTGGCACACTCGCCTGCGTTGGCTGGCGCAGAGTTGAACAGCGCCATTTCGCCGCTGCCGCTGGCCGTGGACCAACCCGAGCCGGTCCACCGCGCCCGGTACAGCGAGGTCGGGTTGCCGCCGGTGTCGGTGGCTCCGCCAAACAGATAGTTCTCGCTGCCGTCCGAGGCCAGGTAGACGCTGGCTTCGCGCAAGGACCGGCTGCCCAGGCTCCCCGGGCCGGCGGTGGGCGCCCAGGTGCCGTTGCTCAGCCCCCACAGCAAGGCCGCGCTATCCGCAGTGCCGCCCACGGTGCCAAATCCGCCGCTGGCCAAGCGCCGCACCACCGTCCAGATCTCATGGCTGCCAGAGTAGCTCAGCGCCACAGACGGCGGCGAGCTGGCAGTGGCGACTTTGTAGATCGCCGAAAGGCCCCCGGCCATCAGGGGATTGGCGCCAAAGCCGCTGACGTAAAGCTCTTTGTCAGGGCCGCGGTCCACCGAGGTCAGGCGCGACAGCGTAGCCCCTCCGGTAATGACGATGTTGGCGCTCTGCTCCAGCGAGGTGCACTTGGTCCCAGCGCAGAAGGCCGACCCTTCTTTGCCCATCGCCGTGCAAGAGATTCCGTAGCTGACCGGCGGGTTTTCGCAGGTGTTGGCGGTCTTGTTGCACAGGTCTTCGGTGCAGGGATTGCCGTCGGCGCAGCCATTTTGGGTGCCGGCCCCGCAGCTGCCGCCGCTGCACGTGTCGGGATAGGTGCAGGGGCTGCCGTCGTCGCAGGCGCCGCTGCCGGCCAGGTTCTGGCACGCCCCGGTGGCCGCACTGCAAGAGTCGTTGGTGCACGCATTGCCGTCGTTGCAGGTGACCACCGTGCCGTTGCACGCCACCGGCCCCGACTTGTAGTTGCAGAGGTCTTCAGCGGTGCAGAGCAGCCCGTCATCACACGGCGCGCCGTTGGGCTTGCCCGTCCAGGCGGTGGCAGAGGAGGCTGCCTCGCAGCGGTAGCAGCTGGCTCCCGGCTTCCACCAGCCGCCCACGACGCACTGGCCATTGATGGTGCACCCCCCACTGGAGTCGCGCACCCGCCGGATCAAGTGGTTGTAGACATCGGCGACGTAGAGGTAGCCGCCGCTATCGGCCGCAAGGCTCTGGGGCAGGTAGAAGGTGGCGCTGGCCGCGAGCCCATCGACGGCCCCAGTGCCTGAGCCGGCCAGCGTGGCCACGCCATTGGCTGCGCCGCGGCGGATGCGGCCATTGAAGCTGTCAGCCACAAACAGCCCCGTGGGCGCCACAAGCACCCCGGCCGGGAAGTTGAACTTGGCCAACAGGGGGTTGGTGCTGTCGGCCATGCCCGCCGTGCCATCGCCGGCTACCGTCAAGACCTGTCCGCTGGGCAGGACTTGGCGAATCCGGTGATTGCTTTGGTCCGCCACGTAGAGGCGACCCGCTGTGTCAAAGGCCACGCCAACGGGAGTGTTGAACTGCGCGGCGCTGCCCATGCCGTCTTTGAACCCAGCTGAGGGAGATCCGGCCAGCGTCACCACCAGCCCCTCACTAAGCTTTATCAGGCGAATCATGTGATTGCCCGTGTCCGCGATGGCAGCAACACCTCCCACGCTGACCGCCACGCCGCGCGGCCCTACGAAGGTGGCCGACTTGACGCTGCCATCCTGACTGCCGCCGCTGCCTGTACCAGCTACAGTGGTAACGGTGCCATCGATCATCACTGCGCGGATCAGGTGGTTGCCCGTGTCAGCGACCAGGATCTGCCCATCTGGTCTCACGGCGACGCCCATTGGCAGGTTGAACGCCGCATTGCTGCCCTGGCCATCGGCATAGCTGCCCTTGCCGGCTACACCCGCGATATCGCTGACCTTTCCCTGCAACGTCACCTTTCGGATCAGGTGGTTATAGGTATCAGCCACGACCAGGACATTGACCCCTGGGTGAAACGCGATGCCCATGGGGGTGTTGAAGGCCGCCTTTTCGCCGGTGCCCTCCGCATAGCTGCCGCCGCCAGCGCCGCTGTTGGGGGCTGGAACAGAGCCGGCCAGCCTGTCTACCCACACCGCCACTCCAGCCTTGCACTGCCCCGCCAGGCAGCTGTCGCCCAGCGAGCAGGGCTTGCCGTCGTCGCAGCCGGCGCCGTTGCTGACGTTGGTGAACACGCAGCCCTGGGCTTTGTCGCAGGAGTCGTTGGTGCACGCGTTGTTGTCAGTGCACAGCACGTCGGTGGTGGCCACGCAATTGCCTTTGGCGCATTGCTCATTGGCGGTGCAGGCGTCGCCATCGTCGCAGGGCGCGTTGTTGGCCAGGTTCTGGCAGCCCTTGCCCTTGTCGCAGCTGTCCGTCGTGCAGCCGTTGTTGTCCTCGCAGCTGGGCGGGGCGCCGCCCAGGCAGGCACCGCCCGAGCACAAGTCGCCGGTAGTACAGGCATTGTTGTCTGTGCAGCTGGCACTATTGTTGACAAAGCTGCAACCAGTGGCCTTGACACAGCTGTCGCTGGTGCAGACGTTGCCGTCGCTGCAGGTCAGCGTGCCGGTGGGCTTGCAGGCTGCGCCGCTGCACTTGTCGCCGGTGGTGCAGGCGTCATTGTCAGTGCAATTAGCGGTATTGGCAGTGTTGGTGCACTTTCCGGCCACGCAGGCGTCGTCGGTGCAGAGGTTGCCGTCATTGCAGTTGGCGCTGCTGTCGCAGTAGCCGCCGCAGCCGATGATGGGCTTGTAGACGCAGGATCCGCTGGCTGGATCGCAGCTGTCGGTCGTGCAGGTGTCGCTGTCCGTGCAGGTCTTGCCCGAGCCGGCGCTGCAGGTTCCAGCGCTGCAGACGTCGTTGAGGGTGCACTTGTTGCCGTCTTCGCAAGCGTTGGTATTGGCGTCGAACTTGCATCCAATGGCCGCAGCACAGCTATCGGTGGTGCACGCGTTGTTGTCATTGCACACCGGTGCGGACCCGCCCACGCAGCCGCCGCCCGAGCAGGTGTCGCCGGTGGTGCAGAGGTTGTTGTCATTGCACGGCGAGCTGTTGTTGACGGTCTTGCAGCCGCCGGCCGGGTCGCAGCTGTCCGTTGTGCACAGCTTGCCGTCGTCGCAGCCCACGGTCACGGGGCCAGCGCAGCTGCCGCCGCTGCAGATGTCGCCAGACGTGCAGGCGTTGTTGTCGTTGCATACGGCGCTGTTGTTGGCGTTGACGCAAGCGCCGGTGGCGGGATTGCAGCTATCATTGGTGCACGGGTTGTTGTCTGTGCAGGTCTTCTTGGCCCCCGGTGTGCAATTGCTGTTGGCGCACAGGTCCGGGGCGGTGCAAGCGTCGCTGTCCGAACACCCTGCTGTATTTCCTACATAATTGCACAGGCCGGTGGTGGCATTGCAGCTGTCATTGGTGCAGGGATTGCTGTCGTCACAGGTCTTGGCGCTGCCGGCCTTGCAGGTGCCGCCGCTGCAGGCATCTTGCAGGGTGCACGGGTTGTTGTCCGTGCAGCTGGCAGTGTTGTTGGGAAACGCGCACTTGCCGGCAGCGCACTGGTCGTCGGTGCAGCCGTTGCCATCGCTGCAGTCGCTGGCGGTGTTGCAGTTGCCGCCACAGCCGATCTTGGGTGCAAACACGCAGCTGCCGTCGCCTGGGCTGCAGCTGTCGATCGTGCAAGCCTGGCCGTCGTCGCAGACTTTGGCGGTGCCCGGCTGGCAGCTGCCGGCTGTGCACTTGTCGGCCTGGGTGCACTTGCTGCCGTCGTCGCAGGGCGCGGCGTTGGGCGCGGCCACGCACGCTCCGCTGGCGGCGTCGCAGCTGTCTTGGGTACAGACGTTCTTGTCGTCGCAGGCCTTGGCCGCCCCGGGCTTGCACACGCCAGCGGAGCACAAATCGCCTTGGGTGCAGTCATTGGCGTCGCTGCATTGGGCAGAGTTGGCCACCTTGGAGCAAACGCCGCTCAGCGGGTCGCAGGCGTCATTGGTGCAGGGGTTGCCGTCATCGCAACCCTTGGCCGCGCCGGGCTTGCAGGTGCCACCGGCACAGACGTCGCCGCTGGTGCAGGCATTGCCGTCGGTACAAGTCGCTGTGTTGGAGCTGGACTTGCAGTTGCCGCTGGTGGGATCGCAGGCGTCGTCGGTGCACGGATTGCCGTCGCTGCAGTCGGTGGCCTTGCCAGCCTTGCACGCACCGCCGCCGCAGACGTCTCCCGCCGTGCAGGCGTTGCCGTCATCGCAGCCGGCGACATTGGGGGTGTGGCCGCAGTCGCCGCTCTTGTTGTCACAGGCGTCGGCCGTGCACGGATTGCCGTCGCTGCAGGCCTTGGTCGCGCCCGCCTTGCAGGTTCCGCCGCTGCACAGGTCACTGACGGTACAGGCGTTGCCGTCACTGCACGCGGCCGTATTGGCTGGAAAGGCGCACTTGCCGCTGACGCAGGAGTCGTCGGTGCATGGGTTGGCGTCGCCGCAGTCGCTGGGCTTGGTGCAGTTGCCGCCGCAGCCGGTAATCGGCTTGTAAACGCAGTTGCCGCTAGCAGAATCGCAGGTGTCGTTGGTGCAGGTGTCGCTGTCGGCGCAGACCTTGGCGGCCCCCGCTTTGCAGCCGCTTGCCGCACAGCTGTCGCCGATGGTGCAGGCGTCGCCGTCGCTGCAGGGCGCGGCGTTGGGGGTGTAAAGGCAGGCGGCGCTGAGCGGATCGCAGGCATCGTTGGTGCAGGCATTGCCGTCCTGGCACACCTTGGCGGCCCCGCTGGCGCAGCTGCCCTGGGCACAGACGTCGCCCTCGGAGCAGGCATTGCCGTCGCTGCACGGCGCGCTGTTGTTGGCGTGGACGCAGGTGCCGGTCTTGCCGTCGCAGCTGTCGTGGGTGCAGAGGTTGCCGTCGTCGCAGTTCACTGGGGTGCCGGCGGCGCACTGGCCCAGCTGGCAGCTGTCGGTGCTGGTGCAGGGGTTTTTGTCGTCGCAGGCTTCGCTGTTGGCCGTTGCCTGACAGTCGCCACTGCTGACGTCGCAGCTGTCGCTGGTGCAGGGATTGCCGTCGTCGCAGGCCTTGGCCTTGCCTGAGCCGCAGGCGCCGCCTTTGCAGAGATCGCCCTGGGTGCATGCGTTGTTGTCCGAGCACGGGTCGCTGTTGTTGGCGTGGTTGCAGGTGCCGGCCTGGCAGCTGTCGGTGGTGCAGGGCTTGCCGTCGTCGCAATTCTTGGGGCTGCCGGGCTGGCAGGCTCCGGCGCCGCACTGATCGGCCAGCGTGCAAGCATCGCCATCGTCGCAGATGGCCGTGGTGGGCAGGAACGCGCACTTGCCGCTCAGGCATGCCACTTGATTGCACACGTTGCCGGCCTTGCAGTCGGCCACGCTGGCGCAAAACTCGCCGCAGCCATTGATTTTGCTGTGTTGGCACGCGCCAGTCTTGGCGTCGCAAGCGTCGCTGGTGCAGGTGTCGCTGTCGGCGCAGGGCTTGACCGCACCGGCCTTGCACTCGCCGCCGCTGCAGCTGTCGCCCACGGTACACGCATCGCCGTCCTCGCAGCCGGCGGTGTTGAAAAGCGCCGTGCAGGAGCCAGAATTGGCGTCGCAGCTGTCGACCGTACACGGATTGTTGTCATCGCAGCCCGCCAGCTTGCCCGCAGAGCACGCGCCGGCCGCGCAGCCATCGCCGGTGGTGCAGGCATTGCCGTCGCTGCAGGGGCCGGCGGTCGGCGTCACGGCACAGCTGCCATCCACTGGCTGGCACAGGTCTTGGGTGCAGGGATTGCCGTCATCGCAGGCCTTGGTCGCCCCGGCTGCGCAGGTCCCGCCAGCACAGGTGTCGCCCAGGGTGCAAGCATCGCCGTCGCTGCACGGCCCATCGACCAGCGCAAACTGGCAGCCCAGGGTGCCCACACAACTATCTATTGAGCATGGATTTTTGTCGTCACAGAGGGTCTTTTGGGCGCCGACGCACAGGCCGTCTTGGCACTTGTCGCCGCTGGTGCAGCCATCTTTGTCGTCGCAGTCCAAGCCGTCGACCTTGCTGGCGGACTTGCACACGCCGTTGACGCACTTGGCAGTGGTGCACGCGTCATTGCCGCAGTCTTTGGGCTGGGCTTGGCATTGGCCGGCCAGACACTTGTCGCCCACTGTGCAGGGGTCGGCGTCATCGCAGGTCGCGCCGTCGTCGTCGGTGTGGGTGCAGCCCTTGGCGGGCAGGCAGGCGTCGGCGGTACAGACGTTGTTGTCGTCGCAGTGTTTGACGGTGCCACCGCCGCACTTGCCAGCGGCGCAGAATTCGCCGGCGGTGCAGGCATTGCCGTCGTCACAGGTGCCGCCGTCGGCGATGGCAGTGTGCTCGCAGGTTCCGGACGCAGGGCACGCATCGGTGGTGCAAGGGTTGCCATCGCTGCAGTCGGCAGCGCTGACACAGCCGCTGGCGGTCTCGCCAGCTGAGTCGGAAGAGCCGGCGCCGTCTGAATCCGCAGCCGCCAGCGTGTCCGCCTGCGAGTCGGCGTCGCCCTCCAATCCAGCGACATCCGCGCCATCGGCGGCCGTCCCAGCCGCATCCAAGCGCTGGTCGATCTGCTCGGCTGTCAGGAACTTGCCTTCACACCCCCCAGCGATCGCCGCGCAGAGGGCCAAGGACAGCGCCAGCCAAGCCCAAGGTCGCCGCTGCACAGGGCCGGCCCGCGTCGCCCCCATCCTGTGCCCCTCTGCTAGGGGGCCCTCTTGCCGACGCGCGACACTCATGGCCTTGCTCCCTTGGGCATCGCCGCCTCGCCCGGCGATCCAGGTGCGCAGGCCAAAAAAGCCAAGCACTCTTTGCACTGGGAAAGCGGCAGCCAGCGCCCAAAATAGCTTTTGCACCCGCAGATTTCAAGCAGCGGCACCAGCTTCTGGGTCCCGCGCAGGGCGGCCAAGCCAGCCCCCTCGCCCTGGGCAGGGGGCCGGACTGGTGCGAGCACCCGCGACGCGGCAAGGTCGCGGCCAGCTCAACTTCGCTGACTGCTGCACGGCCCCTCGGGATCGCTCAGACCCAGCGGCCGGCCGGTGCGTCTCACCCAGGCGCCGCGAAAACAGCAGCGCGCCCGACCCGGAGTTCCGATGATCCGCGCAAATGAGACGATGCCCCTGTTGCTGGCCTTGGCCGTGGCTGCCAGCGCCTGCAGCAGCTCCACCCAGATCAAGGCAACCGCGCCGCCAAGCGCCCTCTTGCAGCGCGGCGACGGCAAGACCAGCCAAGCCGACCCCGCCGCAGTGACCCGCAGCGATGCCGAGGTCAAGAAAACCCGTGGGTCCGCGGGACCGCTGTTTCAGGTGCGGCTAATCCCCCAAGCTGCTGGACGCACCGTTCGCGCGCCGGGCGAGGCCGCCGTGCACTGAACCCGCACGACTGACCATGGCTGCGCGCGGATCTATGGATTTATTGAGGGGATTTAGCAGGTTCTGCTTGAATGTCGCGGCTGCGGCGTCAGGCTTCTAGGCGATCTCAAGCCCTTGCGCCACCAGCCAAGCCCGCAGGTTGGGTCCGGCGTTGCCCAGGGCTTCAAACTCAAACAAGCCGGCGTCGCAGTGGACCGCGGCGGTGCTGCCCTTCATGTCGATGCGCTGCACGGTATCCATTGTGATTTCAAAGCGATAGTTGCCACGCTCTACAGCGCCCAGCGACTGCAAGGTGGCAGAGCCGTCGCCCCCCACGGCCGAAGCCTTTGTCACCACCCGCGAGGTCGCCTCAAACACCAGCACGCCATCGGTGCAAGAGAGGGTGCCAAAGGGAGGCATGGCGCCGTGGACGCCGTTTTGCGTGGAGCAACTGACCCGCTGATAGGAGCCCGTGGGAGCGGCAACGTCGGGCAGCTGAAGAGCCACCGGCGCCTTGACCGCAGGAGGTGCAGCGGGTGCCTGGGCGGGAGCCGCCGAGCGGGCCGGCACGGTTGAACCGGCCAAAGAAGGGTCGGTCCCTGCACTTTTGGCAGAGCCTGCAGGCGCTTGATCCGCTGCGTCTGCCGGCTTGCCGCGCCACTTAAGGACCACCACAAGGGCGACCACCAAGCAGACCGCGATCATCACTGCGATCCCGATAGTCACTGCATCCTCCTGCCTGCGGCCGACCGGTCAGGCCAACTACGCCAAGGTAGGATGCCACCAATGGGTTGAAAACTCCAGCCGCGCCGGCCCGCTGCGGGTTCTCTCAGCCCACCAACAGCTCCAGCAGCTCGGCAGCCACGGCCCAGTCGTCGCAGTCGACCACTGCCCAGAGGCGCCGCGCATCGCCGGGGTCGATGGCCAACCCTTCGCACTTGCTGGTCAGCGGCTGACCCGCTTGGTCTACCAGGTCCAGCTGGTGCAGACCGGCCTCGTCTAGCCAGCCGAGTACAGAACCGCGGACCGCGCCGTCTTGGTAGGCATCCGGCGAGTCCTCGGCGGCCGCCAGCCACCACAGGCGATCACCGCCGCCGCACAAGTCCGTCAGGGTCAGCCGCACCCCGCCCAGCTGGCCCAGCGAAACCTGCTGCTCCAGCTCAACCGTGGGGACGGGACCGCCGCCCTGTAGCCAGGTCAACAGACTCTGCCAATCCATAGACAGCAGAGCATCTTGTCTGGGCTGATCCCCCGCCGCCACGCCGTTGCTGCGCTGGGCCAGCCACAGTCTATCGCGCCACAGCGCCGCCCCTTCCAGGTTCAGCTCAGCGGTGAGCGCCCCCGGCAGCGCGCGAATTTTGTCATAGACTTCAGAGGCATCGACCAAGGTCACCGCCGGCTCTGCGCCTGCCGCGTCAACGAGGTACCAGGTCTGGCGCCGCCCCGTCGACCCCGAGCCCAGCAGCAGCAACCGCCCGTCTGGCAAGGCGACTGCCGACTCCAGGTCGGGCTTGAGGTGCTTGTTGGGCCTGTCCCCGCCAAACTGCCGTGTGCCGTCTTCGCCGTGCGGCAGCGGCAGCGCCGCCACAGCGGGAGCGCCGGCGCCCAGGTGAGCCAGGTCAACCAAGGCGACAAAGAGGGCGTCGTCTTGCACCACGGCCAGTTGACCGCGCCACAGCGCCAGGCCGGATCCAGCGCGCACATGGGCCGGCCGGTCCTGTGCTGCGTCTGCTCCGTGGCTGTAACCCAGCGGCCAGCGCCGCACCACCCGAGCCATCTGCACTGAATGCATAGCCTATTTCACCCGCACCTGGTACGGCGCCACCTCAAATTCCAGGACACCGACTTTGACCCTGACGTTGGGCCCTCTCATCGCCACAAACACGCCCTCTTTGCCGGCCAGCAGACCGCCGGTCAGCACCACTGCCGTGCCAATCGGCGGCGTCTGCGGGCGGTCGGCTGGTGCGGGCGCCTGCGGCGGCTGGGCGCGCGGCGCGTTGCGCGGGTCCTGCCGCGGGTCCTGTCGGGGGTCCTGGCGCTGGTCCTGGCGGGGGTCCTGGCGGGGGTCGCGCCGCTGGTCGCCGCGGGAATCGCCGCGCGGGTCACCGCGAACGTCCCGCCGCTGGTCCTGGCGGGGGTCTGAGCGCTGGTCGGGGCGCCGCGCTTCAAGCCGAGGATCCTGCCGCTGGTCACCGCGCGTCTCCTGGCGCGGCTCTTGGCGAAGGTCCGGTCGCAGATCAGGCCGGCCCTGCGGCGGACGCTGGTCTGGACGCTGGTCCTGGCGGTGGTCTGGACGCTGGTCTTGGCGCGGGTCCTGGCGCGGGTCCTGGCGGTGGTCTTGCCGGGCATCCGGCCGGCGCTCGGCAACGGGGGGCCGCGGGTCGCGCGGCGGCTCGGGTTGGCGGCGTTGCTGCTCGTCTTGCAGCAGCTCCTGCAGCGCCTGCTTGGCGCCCAGCGGTAGGATGCGATCGAGGTCGGGCCGGTCTTGGGTCGCGCGCTGGCGCTGGGGCGCCGGCATCTGCGGACGGTAGGGCTGGCGGGTCCAGGCTTGAGGCTGCGGCGCAGCGGCGCTGGCTGGCGCCGCGCCCTGGGTGGTGACCTGGGTGCCAGCAGAAAGGCTGGCAGCAGCTGGGGTTTCGGCAAAGGCGCTGGCCAGGCGCGCCTGCGGCCGGCCAGCGGGGCCCAGCTGCAAAGAGGGCCGCATCGCCGGCCCCAACGGCGGCAGAGAAGAGCGCGGGGCCGCACGAGCCGGGTCATCAGGGCCCAAGCCCTCTTGGCGCTCCGCCGCCGGCGCGCTGCCAGCCGCTTCGCTGTAAGACTGCGGCTCCGCCGCGACCGGCCTGAGCAATTGCCGCAGCAGCGGCGCCGCCAGCTCTAGCCACTCGACCAGCTGCGCCAGCGGATCGGGCCAGTCCAGGGCTTCTTGCCGGTCAAACGTGCGCGAGACCCTTAGGCCACCCTGGAATTGTACGTCGGCCTGGCCCAGCAGCAACCCAAACTCGCTCAGACCCTGGCGAGCTTCTTCGCTCATCGCCAGGTCAAAGTGGGCCTCTTCCGGCACCGCCAGCAGCAGCTCGACACTGGTGGCGTCGATGCGCAGGCCGGCGTGGGCGTGGCAGCGGTCCGGCTGGGTGGCCGAGAGGCGCGGGTCGGCGTGCTCCAGCACCTCCCTGTGCGCCTGCGGCCTTACCACCACCGCCAGCAGCTGCCGGACGCTGTGCTGGTTGAAAAAACAGGGATCCTGGCGGCTGACCCAGACCTCCAGGCCGCTCAGCAGTTGCGGGTGGCCCTCGCCGATCTGTTCAAAGGCCGAGCGCAAGCGCTCGCGCACCCGCCCGCGCTCGACGTTGAAGCGATTCGAGGCCCACTTGGGCTCCAAAAACGCGTCAAAATCCTCCGTCTGCCACCGCTCAAAGCGCTCGAACAAGGCCACCGCAATCCCCCAATCGTCCAAATTCGCTCAGAACCGCTCGCACTGACAACCGCTCGCACTGACAACCGCTCACACTGCCAACCGCTCACACTGCCAACCGCTCACCCTGACAACCGCTCACAGTCACCTAGGTCACATCGTAGTAGGTTAGCCAGTGACCGTACTTGTCATCGCGGCGGCCCTGCACGGTCTCAAAATACTCCTGCTGCATGAGCTCGGTGATCGCACCGCGCGACCCAATGCCGATCATCCTGCCATCGACCTCTCTGACTGGCGTCACTTCCGCGGCGGTTCCCGTCAAGAACACTTCGTCGGCGCAGTACAATTCGTCTCGGGCAAAGGCTCGCTCTACCGTCTCAATGCCCATGTCGCGGGCGATCTGCAGTACCGTCAGCCGGGTGATGCCGCCCAGGATGTTCATGCCAAGGGGCGGCGTCACCAGCTTGCCGGCCTGGACCATGAACACGTTTTCCCCAGACGCTTCAGTGATGTAGCCCTGCTCGTTGAGCAAGATGGCTTCGTCATAGCCGCTGGCTGCGGCCTCTCTCTTGGCCAGGATCGAGTTGACGTACTGGCCGTTGATCTTGGCTTTGGACATCACCGTGGCGTGGCCGGGCCGCTGAAAGGAAGAGATGCGGCAGCGAATGCCGTTCTTGAGCCCCTCTTCTCCCAGGTACGCGCCCCACTTCCAGGCGGCGATCATGGCGTGGATGGGATTGTTGGCTGCACCGATGCCCATTGCGCCGTCGGCGATGTAGACAACCGGGCGCAAATACCCAGAATCCAAGGAGTTTGCCTGAAGAGCCGCAATGCAGCCCTGGGTCAAATCGTCGGTGGTCCACTTCAGGCCGCGGTCCAGCGTAGTGACGCGGCAGCTCTCCATCAGGCGGCGGATGTGGTCCTTGAGGCGGAAGATGGCGCCGCGACCGGGGCGGGTCTGGTAGGCGCGAATGCCCTCAAAGGCCGCCAGACCATAGTGAAACGAGTGGGTCAGATGCGGCAGCCGGGCCTGCTCTGCGCTGACCACCTGGCCGTTGAGCCACACCTGCACGCCGGGGGGCTGGGTCGTCATCGGGTCCTCCGGCGCGCTGGGTGGACCCTCGGCAGGTCCGGCGCGCACAGCAGGATACCCGCACTGCCAAAGGGCTGGCAATCGCGACCGCAAGCGTGGGCGCATCGCGCGGCTCAACCCCATGCTACCTATGCGCAATCGCCGCTGCGGTTTCTGTCGCCGCGGCGATGGTGGGTCAAGTAGGTTGCCAGCAGCCGCGCCATGCGCTGCAATGGCGGGCGGAGGTGCCCGTGCAGGTAGACTTTGACGCGCTGACTTCACAGTGGCCCGATGCGGCGATTGCCCAGCTGCAAGAGCTGGCGACGCCGGCGCAAATCCAGGGCTGGCTTGACCAATTCCCTGTGAGCGAGCAGGGTTGGCTGCGTTCGCCCTTGAGCGTGCTGCGCGACCGCCAGATCGGCGTGCTAGACGGTGCCCTGTGGGCCGCTGCCGCGCTGCGGCGGCTGGGCCATCCGCCGCTGGTGGCGGTGTGGGCGGGCCCCCAAGAACTGCAGGCAGCAGCCGTGTTTGCCGACGACGCGGGCTGGAGTCTGGTCTGCCACCACCTCCGGCCGCAGCTGCGCCACAGCGACCAGCGCTGGCCTTCCCTGCAGGTGCTGCTGGGCCAGCGGGCCGCGCTGCAGCAGCCTCACGAGGTGGCGCAGGCCGTCCTGGACCTGCGCCAGTGGGACGCCTGCGATTGGCTGACCGATGACCAGCAACTATCGGTCGTGCTGGAAGATCTGGAGCGCCAGCTCGGGCTGGGCTGACCTCTGCCTGTCGACCCCGACTCAGTGGACCGCGACTCAGTGGACCGCCAATCAGTCGACTGCGACCTCTGCGCGCGCCCTGCCCAGCACCCGGCCCTGCTCATCCAGGGCCTCGCAGCGAAACAGGTGCTCGCCGGGCTGCAGCGGCCACAGCAACGGCCGACCGGGCGGCGGCGGTGGCAGCGGCGCGCCATCAACACTCCAGCGCAACTGAGCCTGCGGCCAAGAGGATCTTGCCTTTAGGCCGATCGCCTGCTCAGCCAACGGCATGCGCGGGTTGACCTGGTAACGGGCAGCGTGCGCCGGCACATCGATGACCACGGCGGCGCTGGGTGGAGCGGCGCTCTGGCACAGCGGCGAGTTCTGCTGGGGCGCCAGCGGCAGCCGGCCTTGGGCCCAAGCCAGCAATTCCCCCGGCAATTCAACAACGGTGGCGTGGTCAACGTGCTCGGCCTGGCACTCCGGCCCGGCGCGCAGGCCGTTGCGCTTGTCTACCGCTATCCGCCGGTGCCAGGAGCAGGGCTGGCCCACCTGCGCCGGCGTCAGCCACTCTTGCAGCGACTGCGGACAGTGCTCGCCGGCCAGCTCGCCTGACAGGGGGCAGATCTTGTGCGGCGCCATCCCGGCCGGGCGCGCCACGGGCTGGGCTGCGGTGGCCGAGTGCAGGTACAGCAGCACTTCGCGCAGCAGCGGAGCTGCGCCGGTCACGCCAGAGACATCTTGCATCGGCCGGCCGTCGAAGTGGCCCGCCCACACGCCAACGGTGTAGCGGCTAGAGGTGCCGACCGCCCAGTTGTCGCGAAACCCCTTGGAGGTACCAGTTTTGACAGCGGCGGGGATGGGCATCTCCAAGACGCTGCCGCGGCCAAAAGCCAGCTGGCGCGCCGCCGGATCGCTTAGAATGTCAAACACCTGCCACGCCGCCTGGGCCGAAAACACCTGAACAGGCGGGGCCTGCGGCAATTCCCAGCGCCGACCCTGGGCATCGGTGACCGCCTGCACCAGCCGGCCCTGACGGTGCAGGCCACCGCGCGCCAGAACGGCAAAGGCCGACGTCAGCTCCAACAGGCTCACCTCACCGTCGCCCAAGGTCAGCGCCAGCCCGTAGTGGGCCGAGTCGCGCGCCAGAGAAGCAAATCCTAGCTTATCAAGCACTTGACGCAGCACCGCCACGCCCAGGCGGTCCAGCAGCCGCACCGCCGGCAGGTTGAGAGAGGAGGCCAGCGCCTGCCGGGCCCGCACCGGCCCGTGCTCGATGTGTCCGTAATTGCGAGGACTCCACAGCCCCTGGGGGGTGGCGAACTGCGCCGCCAAGTCCATGAGCACCCGAGCAGGCGACCAGCCGCGGTCAAACGCCGCAGCGTAGGTAAAGGCTTTGATGGTCGAGCCGGGCTGGCGCAGCGCCAAAGCGCCGTTGTTGGCCCCGCCACGCGCGTCATCGGCGTAGTTGGCCGAGCCGACCAGCGCCAGGACCTCGGCCGTCTGGTTGTCAAGGACCACCACCGCCGCATTGCCAATGTCGCGGTCGGCAAGGCGCAGCAAGTGGGCGCGGGTGCGCAGCTCAATGGCCTGCTGCAAGTCGCCATCTACGGTCGTCAGCACCGCGGTGGCCCGCGCGGCCAGCTCAGCCGGCAACGTGGCGGCAATGTGCTCCGCCAGGTGCGGTGCCCGCAGCGGCCGCGGGTCCGTCACCACCTCAATGGGCTGGGCCAAGGCCTGCTGCAATTCCTCTGGGGTCAGAAGGCTTTTTGCCGCCATGGCGCGCAGCAGGGCTCGCTGGTCGCCAAAGGCCGCCTGGGGCCGCACCGCCGGGTTCAGCCGCGCCGGCGACCGCGGCAGCACCGCCAGCCACGCCGCTTCAGCCCAGGTCAGGTCGGCCGCCGGCTTGCCGAGCCAGGCCTGCGACGCCTGCACCGCGCCGCGCTGAACTCCGCCGTAGGGCGCATAAGACAGGTACAGCTCTAGGATTTCTGCCTTGCTGAGCCGCGTTTCGAGGTGCAGAGCCGTCAGGGCCTCCAGCGCCTTGGCGCCCACCGTGCGCGGGCGCGGCTGCAACCACTTGCACAGCTGCTGGGTCAGCGTCGAAGCCCCCGAGACGACCCGCCCAGCGCGCAGGTTGTGGGCGGCGGCGCGCGCCATCGCCAGGGGATCGACGCCCGGATGCTGCCAGAAGCGCTGATCTTCCAGGGCCAAAGTGGCGGCGATGAGCTTGGGCGAGACGTCAGCCAAGCGCAGCCGGCGGTGGCGGGTCGACTCTGCGCCACTCCAGGCTTGCAAAGTGCGCCCATGGCGGTCCAGTAGCCGGGTGGTGCCAAAGCGCTGGTGCAGCTCGGCTTGGGGATTGGCCGGCGCCAGCCAGCCGCCGCGCAGCAGCAACCACAGCGCCGCCAAGCCAAGGCCCAGCACCAGCAGCCACGCTGCCAAGCGGAGCCGACGGGGTGTGGCCTTGGCGAGCCACTGGCGAAGGCGCGGCCCCAGCAAGGACTAGTCGATGGCCAGGCGGTTGGGCCCAGAGGTGCCAAAGACGTCTGGCCGGTACATGCCCTCTGCCTTGACGCCGCGGCCGATGAACTGGCCGCGCACCGCCGCGCGCGCCACGTAGGTGTAGATGTGCACGCCCTGGGGCAAGTGATGGATAAACCAGCGAACTTCTCGCCCTGCCAGCTCACGGCGGTCATAGCTGCCCTCGGCCACCGGCGGCGGCTGGCGCGGATCACCGCTTTGAAGGCCCGGCTCCAGGTCCTGCAAGCCGACGCCCACCAGGCTGCCCTGCAGGCGCTGCAGAGAGTCGGCCACCGCCTTGACTCCCGTGGCCAGGCTGCCCTCGACCGGCTCCAAGCCTGCCGGCAGCTGGTCGACAATCGCCACGTCTGGCCGATCGCGGTCGGCCGCCACCGCCACCGCCACCAGGACCTGCTGACCGCGGGCAATGCTCTGGGGCTGCACCCGCCCCTGCTCGTCGATGACCAGACGCTTGACAAACAGCCCGTGGTTCTTGGGGTAATCGGCCTCGGGCGGCAGCGCGTAGGTGTAGCGCACCTGGTAGTGCAGCGTGCCGCCTGGGTCCTTTTGCAGCACCACCGGCACCACGCCGCTGGGCAGATCTTGGTGGCCCATGGTGAATTTGAGCGGATCCAGCGAGCGCGCCAGCACCTTGCCCTGGCCTATCTGCTTGCCGCCCACCAGCACCTGCAGCCCAAAGTCGGCGCGGGCGCTCTCATTGGCCGTCATCCACACGCCCAGCCCCTGCAGGGCCCAGGCGTTTTCCTGGGTCGAGCCCCAGCGCTCATTCTGCCGACTGTCCAACAACCAGCGCACCAGCCGCGGCAGCATCGGGTGGGCCGGCGCCGCCTGCAGCATCACACCCAAAAGCTGAGCGTTGATACGCTGCTCACTAGACCACACCCCCCAGTCGTCGCCGCTGTCTGGCAAGTGAGCGGTCGCCGCGTCGACCACCAGCGCGCGGGTCAGCTCCTGCACCAGCACCTGGGCCTTGTTGCCACCGCCAGCGCGGTCCGCGGCCGCCGCCTCGGCCAACAGCAGCTGCGCCGAGACGGGCAGCTCGGCGCGCTTGGCAAACAACTCGTCCAGGTAGCCCGCGGCCGGCTGGCCCAGCAGCGCCAGCGTCGAAAGCACCAACGCCCGCTGCGGCTCAAACTGCTGAGGATTCTCTTGCATTCCCAGCATCTTGGTATCCAGCCGCGTCCGCAGCCAGGCCGCGCCGTCGCGCAGAAGGCCTTCGTCAACCCGATAGCCGGCTTGCTTGGCTTGTTGCAGGACCCGCAGCGACCAGGCCGTGGCCGCAGTGTCTGGGCTCTCGGCCTCGGGCCACAGCACCAGACCCGCCGATCCGCTGGCCCGACGGCTCTGCAGCTTGTCTACGGCGAGCTGTGCCATATCCTTGGCTTTCTTCTGCTGGTCGGGCAGCACGTCGTAGCTCTTGGCCAGCTTCTCCAGCCACAGCAGCGCCAGCAGCTGCGACGCCACCTGCTCGGTGCAGCCGTAGGGATACTCGACCAAGAACTGCAGCGCGCCGGTCAGGCCGATGAGCGCGGTGCCCGCCGCCTGCACCTGTAGGCCGCCTACCCCTGGCCGCGCCAAGGGATTCTTCTGCAGCGCTTCTTGCAGAGAGGTCTCGCCCTGGCCCCAGGTCGCCACACTCTCGGTCGGGGCGGGATCGACAATCTCCACGGAGTCTTCTACGCCGTCCTGCTGGGCGCCGCCCTTGGCCAGCACCGCCAGCTTGACCTTGCCCGCCGCCGTCGCTTTGACGCGAAAGACCAGCTCCTGGCTGGCATCTTTGGCCAGAGTCAGGGCTTTTTGCGCCTCGCCGACCAGCGCCGCCTGGCCGCCTTCGGGCTTGAGCAGCAGCGTGGCCTGGCCGTCCAGCGGCCCTTCAGAGCGGTTGCGCACCACCAGCGCGACCTCAAACTCGTCTCCCACGTGGACCTGCCGCGGCCAGGTCGTCAGCAGCATCAACGGCTTGTCTACCTGGACCTGGCCCTGACCGGCGCCGCCCTGGCTGGCCCCAGCGACCGCCACGGCCATCACCCGGAAAGTGGTCAGGTTGTCTGGTAGCTTGAACTTGGCCTGGGCCTTGCCATCTGGACCTGCCTTGAGGTCGGGTAGCCACACCGGCACGTCGCGGAAATCACCGCGCGCTGCCACGCCAAAGCCGCCGCCGCCGCCGTCTTGACCTTTCTCGTCGCCCACTTTGCCCTTGATCAGGTCCTCTATGGTGGCGTAGCTGCGCACGCCGAGATAGGCCGGGGCCAGCAGGCTCTCCATGGGGTCTGGGGTCGCATGGCCGGTCAGGGCCAGCACGCCTTCGTCGACGGCCCACAGCGTGACTTCGCCAGCCACGGGCTTGCCGGCTGCGTCAGAGAGCTGCACATCGACGGTCACTTCTTCCTGAGGCCGGTAGCGCGGTTGCGCGGGCTTGACCTCAACTTTGAGGTGGCGGTCGGCCGTGTCGACGCGGATCGGCAGGTAGGCGATCTTGAGCTGGGGCGCGCCAGTGTCTTCCTTGCCGACCACCGCAGGGGCAGCCCGGCCGCCCATGATGGCCACCGCCACAAAGAAATTGGGCTGGTGGCGGGCCAGGATGGGAATGTCAAAGGTGGCGGTGGCCCCAGGCAGGTCCAGCATGCGCGTCTCTAGCACGCTGGCGCGCTCGATCGAGACCAGGGCCCTGGCCCCCGGAAGGGGATTCTTGATCAGGATCTTGGCCGTTTCTCCGACCTTGTAGCTCTTCTGGTCGGCCACCAGCATCTCTGAGCGCTCGCTGGACTGATCCCAAAACTGCGAGCCCTTGCCGTAAACGACTGCGCTCGCCCGGGCGCGGCTGATGCGGCCCTGGCTGTCCTTGGCCGTCAGGGTCAGCAGGTACAAGCCGGGGTCTTTGCTGGTCACCACGCAAGCCACGGGCGCTGCCCCAGAAGTGGCTTTGCAGCCGCCGATTTCTTCATCGACGGGCGTCACACTCCAGTCGACGGCGCCGCCAATGCCCACCTGCTGGGCCTGCTTGTACACGCGCCGCACCACCGCGACCTCCAGGGCGGCACCGCTGACGGCCTTGCCCAGGTGATCCACAGCGATCATGTCCAGCTGCATGGGCTGGCCCGACTCGACCATCGAGCGCTTGAGCTGCACACCGCCATGGACCGCCGCTGGATGGATCCAAAAACGCGTCTTGGCGGCCAGCGGCTGACCGTTGGGATCGGTGATGGCCAGCTCGACCTCTACCGGGATCGAGCGGCGCGTCGCCGTCTTGTCGGTCGGCAGCGACCAATTCCACGCCCCCTTGGCATCCAATTGTCCTTTGCTTTCGTCGGCAAATCGATCGCCACCCGGCGCCGCAGCGGCGTCGTAGATGTCGGCGCCAAACTCAAATTCGCTCCAGCCGGGCGGCACAAATTGGTCGCCCCAGCCTGAGCCACTGGCCACCACCGGCGCCGCAGCCAGGGGCCCACCGCTGTAATACGCTGCAGAGACCGTCCCTTGGGCCGCCTCGCCCACCACCACGTGCGGCGTGGATGTCTTGGCCTCGGACTTGAACTTGGGGGTCCGGTACACCAGCACCTCAAAGCCGCCGCTCAGGTCCACGCCATCGACCTGGGCCTTGATCTGCCAGCTGCCGTAGCCGCCCGCCATCGACACCGGCAGCTCCGCAGAGAAGGTGCCAAACTCGCTGAGCTTGATCGCAGCCTTGCCGAGCTCTTGTTCGCTGGGCCCGTGCAGGGTGACAAACCCTGGGGCGCCGGCCTTGGGCAGCACCAGCCCCTGGCCACCCAGACGGCGCACGATGCCCTTGATGTGAACAGTCTCTCCCAGCTTGTAGATGTTCTTGTCTACAAAGAGGTAGCCGCGGCCGTCGCCTTCCTGGTCAAAGGATCCCTCGTGCTCCCAGGTGGATCCCGTGCGAGCGTTGCCGTCCAGGCGCATGAAAGACCAGTCGCTGCCCAGCGCCGCGGTGGCGATGTTGGGCAGCTTCTCTGGGGTCGCGGCCGAGTCATCGCCTTCGCCGTTCTCAGGCTCGTCATAGCGCTGCGGCGCCGGACCCAGGTCGCCGGGGCCGGTGACCAGGCCGTCGGCGTTGGTCTTGCCGCGCCAGATTTCTTTGCCCACGCCCGACTGCACCGCGACATCGACGCCGGCCATGGGCTTGCCAGTGGCCAAAGAAGTGACCCAGAAAACCGAGGAATCCTTGCTGAGCTTGGCCAGCAGGTGCAAGTCGGTCACCTGAACCAGCCGCTCGATGGTCTGCTTGACATCAGGCGAGCTGACCTGAATCGCCACTGCACCGGTCTTGCCCGCCCCACCCAGGGGGGCGTCGACTTCGATGACGCGGCGCTCGTCTTCGTCGGCCTTGACCGAAGGGCGCATTGGCAGAATCTGGTCGTAGACCACGCGGTTTTGCGCCGGAGCCCGACCAGCCGGCGTCGGATCTTCGGTGTGATGGATGCCCTTTAGGACGGCGGCCAGGCTGCTGCGGTCCACCACCTTGGCGCGGACCTCCACAGTCTTGAGGTTGCGCAGGGTCACGGCCAGGCGGTGCGGCGTCTGGGCCGTCTCTGCCACCGAGCCGTTGGTCATCAGCGTCAAATCGGGCCGGCGGTGGCCCATGGTGAAGGTAACGGTGCGGCCCTTGGTCAATTTTTGGCCGTGGCGATCGACAATGCCCGGCTGCACGGACAGGGTGTAGACAACCCCCGGCTTCCAGAACAAGACGGGCTGGCCGGTGGCAGACAGGGGCCGTGCGTCCGAAGTCTCTACGATCTGGCAGGTCTGGCCCCAGCAAGAGACGCGGTGCGGCCCCGGAGAGGGCGAGATCGCCACCAGCTTCTCCATCGGGGCGCTCTGGTTTTCTGGCAAGCTGTTGTTGAACTGCACGTTGACGGGCGCCCAGGCATCGGGGTCGCAGGGCTCGGCGCAGCCGGCAGACAGGATCTCCATGGGCCCCAAGGTGGCAAAGTTCAGCCGAAACGGCTTGGTCGAAGGCAGGGGGCCCTCTTTGCTGCGCACGCCTGGGCCAACAATCAAAGCCACTTTGGCCGGCGCCGGCAGCGCCTGGGCGGGTTGAAGCACCACCAAGCGGTCGAGCACGGGCTTAAGCGCCTCTTCGCTGGCCCAGCGGCTGCGCTCTTCTGCGGTGGCTTCGCGCGCCTTGAGCGGCGGCAGCGGCTTGCCGTCTGACTCCAGGTGAGCAGCAGCTTGCACGCTGGCGGCGTCCACCGGCTGGTCAAACGCCACCAGAATCAAGGTGCCAGGCTGAACCTGATCGGAGCCATCGGCGGGCCAGGTGCGGGCGACCGAGGCGGGCGGTGTCGCAAAAGCCCACGAAACATCAGCGACCTTGGCTCCAGCCGTGGTGGTAACGCCTTGGACGCTAACCTTGTAAGCAGTGGCGCCCGCCAGGCGCTTGGTGGGCCAAAACCCCAGCGTCGATGTGCCCATCCACTGGGTACGCAGGGGCACGGGCGGGTCCAGGCTGACCTGGGTGGCCAAGCCCGGGCCATCCACGGCCGACAGGGCGACCACGGGCTGGTCAAAGGCCACCGCGCCCATCGCCGGCAGCTGCTGCTGGTCGCCGCGCGGCATCGCAAAGGTCATGGTCGGAACCCCGGGCAGCGCCGCAGCCAGGCTGGGCGCCCCACCCTTGCTCGGCGCTACCGCTGCGCCTCCTGCGGCAGCCTCAGCGCCCGGCTTGGCCGGCTCAGCCGAGCGCTGGCAGGCCGTCGCTGTGGCAAGGGCGATGAGCCAGGCCAGCCGTGCCGCAGAAGAGCCGCGGCGACCGGTACCGCTGGGGCGCGCTTGGGGCTTGGGATTCATGGAAACCTCTTGGAACGGCAAGTCAACTGTGGAACGGATCGGCGCCGCAGGGGCGTGCCGCGGGCGTCGGCATCGCGGTCGGCGAGTATACAATAAGCCAAGGCAGTTGGGCAGGGGCGGCGAGGCTCTCAGGCGGGCGCCGGGGCTGCCAGGTTGGGTCGCTGCGCCCGCCAGAGAGCAGGTCTGGGCGCGGCGCTGCCGGCTGTCCCAAGGTCTTTGGCTATCAAGCAAGGCCCAACAGCCAAACCAAGGTCGGTAAACAAGAATCAGGTGTGACCCGCATCCAAGGAACGGTCTTGGCTCCTAGCCAAAACTGGCTGGATCGACGTCGATGGTGAATTCGACGGCGGCCGGCAGCAGCGGCAGCACTTCGGCGCGCAGACGCGTCAGCCACTGGTGAAGGGGCGGCCGGTCGTCGCTGCGCAACAGCGCGTGGATCCTCCAAATATTTCTGACCCTGGCCATCTGAGCCATCACCGGGCCGCGCACCTGGGCGCCCCAGCTCTCCAAAGCCGCCACCGCATGCTGCATCGCCGCCCGAGCCAGCTGGTCGTCAGCGTGGCGGGCTTCCAGGAGCGCAAGGTGGGCATAGGGCGGGTAGGCCGATCGGCGGCGGCTGTCGAGTTCCTGAGCGGTAAACCCTTGGTGATCTTGGTTCAAGGCGTAGCGAATGGCCACGTGGTCTGGCTGATGCGTCTGCACCAGCACCGTGCCGGGCCGATGGCCGCGCCCTGCCCGCCCGGCCACCTGGGTCAGCAGCTGAAAAGTCCGCTCTGCAGCCCGGAAATCGGCGATGCCCAGGCCGGCCTCTGCCAGGATCACCCCAACCAAGGTCACTGCTGGAAAATCATGGCCTTTGGCCAGCATCTGGGTGCCCACCAGCAGGTCGAGCTCGCGGTTGCGAAATCGCCCCAAGGTCTCGTGCAGCCGCTGCCCCGACGCCGTGTCGCGGTCAAACCGGGCCATCTTCACGTGGGGCAGCTCGGCGCTCAGAGTCACTTCAATGCGCTCCGTCCCCGCGCCGACGCCCAGCAGGTTGCGCGCCCCACAGGTCGGGCAGCTCATCCCCATGGGCAAAGACAGGTCGCACCAGTGGCAGCGCAGGCGTCCAGAGCCCTTGTGCAAGGTCAAAGACACCGCACACTCGGGGCACTCGACTGCCGTGCCACAGGCCGCGCAGACCATCGACGTCGCATAACCGCGGCGGTTGTGCAGCAAAATGACCTGTTCGCCGCGCGCCACCGTCGCCGAGATGGCCGCCAGCAGCTCGTGGGACAGCATGCTTGGCCGGTCGGACTCGATGTCGCGCAGTCGCTCGGCTGTGCGCAAGTCGATGACCTTGACAGTCGGCAGCGACAGCGCCACCGCTCTTGCCGGCAGGCTCAGCGTCGTCAAGCGTCCGCTTTGGGCCAGCGCTACCTCTTCGCAGCCTGGCGTCGCTGAGCCCAGGACGCACACCGCGCCGGCCGCGCGCGCCCGCACCAGGGCCACGTCGCGGGCGTGGTAGCGCAACCCTGCCTGCTGCTTAAAAGAACCGTCATGGCACTCGTCGACTACCAGCACCCCCACGTTGGCCATCGGCGCAAACAAGGCAGAGCGCGGACCGATGACGATGCGCCGCTGCCCGCCCTGCACCAGGTCAAGCTGGTCCAGCCGCTCGCCCTCCGACATCGCCGAGTGCAGGGCCGCCACCTGATCGCCAAAGCGCGCCCGAAAACGCCGGACCAGCTGCGGGGTCAGGGCGATCTCTGGTACCAGCACAATCGCGCCGCGGCCGTGGGCCAGTGCCAAGGCGATCGCCTGCAAATAGACCTCGGTCTTGCCCGATCCGGTGACACCGTGCAGCAAGAAGCCAGAGAATTTCTGCGTTTCTATGGCCTGCTGCAGCGCCAACACCGCCACCGCCTGGTCGGCCGTCAGCGGCAGCGGTTGGTCGGTGGGGACGGGTTCGCGCATGCCAAGGGGGTCGCGCAGGACCCGCTGCTGCCACAGCCGGACCAGCCCGCGGCGCTCAAGCCCTTGCAGCAGCTCGGTGGGCGCCGCAGCGCTCTTGGCCCTGGCGGGCCCAGCGGTTGCCGCAACAGCGTCGGCCCCCTCTGCTGCAGGTGCCGCCGGCTCTGGGGGCGACTTGCGACGCAATTCCGCTAGCGGCAGGCTGCCTTCGGCTTCGATTCGGTGCAGCACCCGGGTCTCAGCGCGGCCCAGATCGTCTGGCCAGGGCCGCAGCCAGGTGGCGCCAACCCACGGTTCTTGCTTGTCGGCCGCGCGATCGGCCCCCACACCAGTGCGGCGCAGCGCCGCCGGCAGACAGGCCCGCGCGGCCGAGCCCAGCGGGGTGTGGTAGTAGCGCGCCAGAAACCGCACGGTCTCCAGCAATTCTGCCGGCAGCGGCGGCGAATCGCCGGGCACCGCCAGCAGCGGCCGCAGCTTGGCCAGCAGCGGGTCACCAAGAACTGCTGGTCTGACCTGCACAATCAGCCCCACCGCCAGCTTGCCGCGCAGGGGCACCGTGGCCCGTGCACCGGCCACGGCGGTCGCCAGCAGCGCCTCTGGCACGCCGTAGCTCAACGCGTCCAACCCCTGCGCCACCGCCACGTCGGCGATCACGGCAAAGCGCTGGCCGGCTGCAGCGGCCTGGGGCGCCTGCGGCGCGGTGCGCTTGGGGCGCGGCGGCGCAGGCCCTTCAAGGCCCGGAAGCATCGGGGTTTCATCGCGCCTCGCCGCCATCGCCATCCACCTGGCCAAAGCATGGCCGCCGGCAAGCCTGTCACCCCGGCGAGCGCACAGCAAGCACGGGCGTGCGGACCGGCGCGCATGGGATACAAGGTCGATTGAGATTAGTGCCGCGACATAGTACGGTTGCACACAAGTTGTCACACGCAGCGGAGGAATCGATGGCCCAAGTCAATGTCCAGCAGGCTCACACCCTTGGTCGCGATGCCGCCGTCAAGCGTTTGGCCCAGTTTGAAGAAATGCTTGCCAAGTACCGCGCCAAGCTGGAGTGGTCCGGCCCCAAGGCCAAGATCAAGGGCATTGGTGTGGGCGGCGAAGTCAGCGTGACCGACACGGCCGTTCACGTGCAGGTCGAGCTCGGGATGGCCGCTCGCCTGGCTGGGGTCGATGCCCAGAAGCTTCAGGGATCGATTGAAAAGCGCCTGCGCGAAGCCCTGGTGTAGCCAGCCATGGTCAGCACAGCCCTGGTGGCCATCTTCGTTGACATGGAAAATGTCGGCGGTCAATTCATCCGCTCGGTGGCCGACTTCGGCGCCACCCAGGGCCGGGTCTGCCATCTGGCGGTCTACGGCGACTGGCGGCGCGGCTATGGCCAGCACTGGGACACCACCCTGGACGTCGGGGGCGTGCCGACCCAAATCCTGCGCACCGGCGGCAAGAACTCGGCCGACATCGCGATCGTGGTCGATGTCATGGAGTTCCTCAGCCTGACGCCCAGCGTGCAAGTCTACGTCCTGGCGACGGGCGACTCCGATTTTGTGCCGCTGGCCCAGAAGTTGCGGTCGCGCGGCAAAATCGTCATTGGCGTGGCCCCCAAGGGCCGGTCAGTGGCCGACACCCTGGTCGCCGCCTGTGATCGTTTCGAGCGCCTGGACTTTGACAGGTCGCTGAGCGACAGGCTCGCCTCCGACCGGGCCAGCGGAGACCGCCCAGCTGCCGAGCCCGCCTCTGCCGACCGCGAAGACAGCGACCGATCAGGCGGCACCAAGCCAGTCAGCGACAGGTCCAGCGCCGAGCCGGCCAACGCTCAGGGCTCAAGCGCTCTGACGGCGGACTCCCGGCCAGCGGACCAGGCCCCACCGCGCTCCCCAACCATTGAGCAAGTTCGCGCTTTGCTGATGGAAATGCTTGGGCAGCGCGGTGCCATGACCACTGGTGCCATTGGCAATTTGCTTCAGCAGGCCATGCCGGGTTTTCGCCACCGCGCCTTGGGCCACCGCACGCTGTCCGATCTGCTGCGCGCTCAGAACGACCTGCTGGAAGTCATTCCTACGGCCCACGAGCTGCGCGTGACGCTGTTGCCCGGTGTCCGCCCTCCAGAAGGCGAAGACGCTGAACCCTACGACGCCCAGGGCCCAGCCCGCACCGACTCTGACAACGCCGACTCTGACAACGCCGTGCCTGACAACGCCGTGCCTGACAACGCCGAGCCTGACAACGCCGTGCCTGACAACGCCGTGCCTGACAGCGCCGTGCCTGACAGCGCCGTGCCCGACAGCTCGGACCTGTTCTCAGCGCCTTGGGCAGGACCAGCGCCCGAGGCGCCTGACGCTCCCCCGGCAGACGATCTGGAGGAGTTCTTTCCCGCTTTGGCTCAGCCTGCGCCGGAGAAGCCGCAGCCCGCCCTGGCCAGCGTGTTGTGGCCGGCGCTGCTGCGCCACCTGGGCGGCGTCGACCTGACGGCCCATCCGCAGGCGCGGCAGCTGCTCAGCAGTGCCGCCTTGCAGGCGCTGCCGGCCGAACAGCGCGGCGAGTCTACCCGCCAACTGGCGCTGCAGGCTGGCATTCCGCTACCGGCCCGCCGTGCCACCTGGCTGGCGGACTGTGCGATGGCCCTGCAGCAGCTGGGCGGCGAAGGCGCAGTCCTGGATCGGCTTGAGGGGCTGGACGCCGCGGCCAAGAAGGCCCTGCTGTTGGCCTTGCCGGGGGTCGGACCGGCCACGGCAGAGGCTGTACTGAGCGCGGTCGACCCGGTCGTCGATCGACCGCCGCCACAGAATCTGCTGCTATTTTGATGCGCCGATTCTGAGGATTAGCCCTCAGAGACCTTCTGCAAGGGCAGCGCCGCCAGCAGGCTTGCTAGCTGCTGCTGGGCCTGCTCTGCGGTCAAGCGCAGGCGCGCCTGCTGCTGCACGTCCAGGTCGGTAGGCACCACGGCGGTGGCGGCATCCAAGAACGCGGTCAAACCCTGCAGCGCCTGGGCCATCGCCTGGCTGTCTATCGCCGGCTTGCCATCGGACGCAGGCAGCCTGGGCGCGCGCGGCTTGGGCGGAGCAATCTTGCCTTGCTGCAGAAGGGCTTGGGCGGCCTCGGGCGCAGTACCCGGGTGCTTGCCCATCGCCGCCGCCAGGGCAATCGCCTCGTCGCCGGTCAGCTGCGGATGGGCCTTGAAGTACTCAAACAACTGCCAGGCGCCCTTGGGATCGCCGGCCAGCTTGCGCAGGGCGCGGGCGTGCTTCTCGGTCATGCTTTGATCGCTCAGAGCCTGGCGGAAATCCGCATTGAGCTTAAGCATTCCTGTCAGAAAGTGCACATGGCGCACGCTGATGCCCACCCGCTCTGCCACGCCCTCCCAGGTGGCGTTCATGCGCTTTTTGAGCTCGCGCAAGGCCTCAGCCCGCTCGATCGGGTTGAGGTCTTCTCTGACCACGTTCTCAATCAGGGCCGCCAGCGCACTGTCGGCGTCGTTGCGGTCCTGAACAATCGCGGCAATCTGCTGAAACTCAGGAAAGGTAGCCGCCAGCCACTGGTAGGCCCGGAAGCGTCGCTCGCCCGCCACAATGGTGTAGGTGCCAGCAAAGGATGGCCGCACTGCAATCGGCTGGATGAGCCCAACGCTGCGGATCGACGCCGCCAGCTCCTTTAGGTCCTTTTCACCAAAGTACTTGCGGGGTTGGTTGGGATCCGGTCGCAGGTCGCGCAGGTCCACCATGCGCAGCTCTGGAGCTCCCACAGGCGGCTGGGGCGCAAGGGGCGGTGCGGACGGCAGCTCTGGCGCCGCGATCAGCAGGTCGGGCTGGGTGTCGCGTTGCAGAGAGTCGGGCGGGGCAAGATTTGGCATGGCGACCTCGGTCGAGCGGCGGCGAGGATAGGGCGCCAGCCGCTGCGGTCAAGGAATCCGCCAGCAGGACCTCCAGAGCGAATGGCAGACGCGGTCCGGACGTTGTAGTTTGCTTGGGGCCATGGTGGCTTCAAAAGGTGGCTTCATGGCAGGCTCAGCGTCGATCCAGCGCCCCTCAAGCCCCCGCAGGCACTGGTCGTGGCTACTGGCGGTCGCGGTGGTCCTGGCAGCCCTGCCTGCGCAGCCCGCGTTTGCCGGAAGGCTCTCTGGGGCCAAGTCGGCAGTCCGCAGTGGCTCCAGCAGCCGCAGATCTTCGGGCAGTTCGTCCAGCAGTTCGTCGAGCCGTTCAAGCGGTTCTCGCTCTGGTTCGGCAGGTTGGACCGGCGGCTCGCTGGGTCTGTACGACAATTGGTGGTGGTGGCTGCTGTCGCCGTGGACCCTGCCCGGCCACGGAATGGCCGACGACTGGGAGCGCCAATTGGCCTTCCCTGCGGCACCGTACATCGATGGCATCCAGGGTTATCTGCGCATCGCCGGGGTCACGCCACCGGGGCCTGGCGGCTCTGGGGGGCACCCGGGCGACCCTGGTCAAGCTGGCCGCCGGCTGTTGGGCCAGGCTTCCGCCTTGCGGCTATACCTGGAGGGCGGCGCGGCCGATCTGTCTCTGCAGCGCGGCGCCGTCGGTGTGCTGTGGTCCGGGGCCCACCGCTTTGAGCTTGGCGCCGAGCTGCGCGGCTACCAAGAGCGCAACCCAAATGGCAGCCGCGAGCAGCTGTGGATCGGCAGCGCCGCCGTGTCGGTGCTATTTGCCCAAAGTGAGTACGCGCAGTTTCGGACGGGCCTTGGCACCCGCTGGATGCCCGGTGGCGACCAGAGCCACCGCGGCTGGCATCTGCTGTACGGGCTGGACCTGTACCCGATGCGGCCGCTGGTCGTGTCGCTGCAGGGCGATGCCGGCACGCTGGGCGGTGCCTGGGTCACTACCGCCCGGGGCAGTGTAGGCGCAGTGGTCGATCAGGTAGAGTTTTACCTGGGATATGAAGGTTTTTGGGTAGAGGACGTCGACCTCAGCAGCTGGCTGATTGGCGCGCGCCTGTGGCAATAGCCTGCTGAATTAATAGCGATTTTTGGAAACCGGCAAGATCGTGAGGAAAGCCCGAACCGCGGTATACTGCGGCGTGCAGAGGAGCCCTTTGCACGAGGCGATGATGCTACGCATCGACCACAGTATCCTGCGATCCTTGTTGTTTGTCGCGGTGGGAGCTGGAGCACCAGCCTTGGGCGTCAGCCCTGCCAGTGCTGCCGCGCCAGCGTTGAATCTCCAACGATTTCAGCCGGCGCCCTGGGCAGGCTCTTGGCTGTCGCTGTGGGCGCCGGCGGCGGCCGATCAGGCGCCGATGCAGGCCAGCGGCTTTGCCAGCTGGGCCTCAAGACCTTTGGTGTTTGGCTCGGCTTCTGGGCACAACGAAGCGGCCGTGGTCTCTGACCTTGCCACCCTGGAGCTGGGCGCTGCCTGGCGAGTTAGTCCAGGATTGTCAGCCGGTTTGAGCGTGCCCTTGGCCGTGATCAACCGCGGCGAAGCATCCGCCGCCGGCCTGCAGCCTCCCTCAGGTGCGGCCCTTGGAGACATCCGCATAGCAGCCCTGGCGACCGTCCCGGGCAGGCAAAACGGCCTGCAGCTGGCGTTTGGCGCTGAGCTGGGCCTGCCTAGCGCCGGCAGCGGCAGTTTCGCTGGCGACAGTGGTGTCTCGGGCGGAGTACGCGTCATTCTGGAATGGCAGCGCGGCGGCACCAGCGCGTTGGGCAACTGGGGAGTGTGGGCCCGCCAGCCCGTCGAGCTGGGACCGACCAGTTTTGGCTCGGAAACGCGAGGTGGCATCGGCTTGCGTCAAGCTATCGGCGACGGCTGGGGCCTGCTGGGCGAGGCCTCTCTGGCAGCGCCGCTGGCGTGGTCGCGCATCGCCGGCGCCGGCGCCGCGGAGTTTACCCTGGGTGGCTCTCGCTGCTTTGGCCAGAATTGGGAGGCTTTTGCCGGCATGGGCGGCGGCGGCCTGCAAGGCCCCGGCGCGGTCAGCTGGCGAGCCACTGCCGGCTTGCGCCAGGGCGGCTGCGGCGCGGCGGCGGTAGTGGTCGACCGCGACCGCGATTCCGTGCCGGATCCTCTGGACGCCTGCCCCGACCAGCCCGGACCCGCCGGAGTGGGCGCCGAGTCGCCCGGCTGCCCTGACCGCGACGGCGACGGCGTGGCCGACCGCCGCGATGCCTGCCCTGCCATGCCCGGCATCCGCCATGGCGAATCCAGCGGCCACGGCTGCCCGGCAGACAGCGACGGAGACGGCGCGGTCGACGCCGCCGACGCGTGCCCCGCCCAGCCTGGCCGGCTGAGTCCGCGGCGCGATCACAACGGCTGCCCGGATTTGGACGGCGACGGCGTCCCCGACAGCCTGGACGCTTGCCCGGGCACCGCCGGCCCCGAGTCCAGCAGCGCCGAGCGCAGCGGCTGCCCAGCCGACAGAGACGGCGACGGCATTGCCGACGCCCAGGACGCCTGCCCCGACCACGTGGGCCGGCCCAACGCCGAGCCGGGCATCAACGGTTGTCCAGGCGATCTGGACGGTGACGGGGTTCGCGACGACGACGACCGCTGCCCCAATGTGGTCGGCCCCAAGAGCGAGCACCGCCTGCTGAACGGCTGTCCGCCGCCCAGGTTGCATGGCTCGCACATTGGCGTGGCCCAGCGCATCGAATTCGACAGCGATAGCGCAGTGGTCCGCGACGAATTTCGGCCTTTGCTGCTGCAGGTGGCTCTGCTGCTGCTGGAACACCCAGAAATTCTAAAGCTCTCTGTTGACGGCCACACCGACGACGCCGCCACGGCCGATCACAACATGGCTCTTTCTCAGGCCCGCGCCCGCGCCGTTCACGACCAGCTGGTTGTCCTTGGCGTGCCGGCCAACCGGCTGCAATGGCGCGGTTTTGGCCTACAAAAGCCCATTGTTGCGGGCAAGACCGAAGAAGCACGCCGTCAGAACCGCCGGGTCGAGTTTGTCATCGCTGCTCGCCGCTAGGCCCCACAGAAGCACCCAGCGATCGCTTTGACGTTGGGGCGGCCTCAGAAGGGCCGAGACCAGCGGGCCCAGCTGTTGTTGTAGCTGCGGTAGCCCAGCAGTACCCCCACCATGCTGTCGTCCAGGTTGTGGCGCGGCGCGGTGCTGCCAAAGCCAGTCCAGCGCAGCTCATAGCGCAGGGTCAACCACCAGCCATTGGGGCGATGGCGCGGCGACACCGGCAAGTCAGCGCCGACGCCCACCAGCGCGCTGGGGCGCCACTGCACGGCGCTGGTCCCGTCCAGCCCCACCGCCGCCACCGCCTGTTGCCCCTGCAGCGCCAGCCGCCCCACCGACGCACCGACGTACAGGTGGACGCCGCTGATGACATCGTTAATCCAACTGTTGAAGACCACAAAGGGAAATGCCGGATGGCTGCCAACCCGTACGCCAAGCTCGGTGCGGCTCAGGCTCGCCGCACTGCCGCCGTGCTCGACGTGCTGCAGGTCGACGCCGCCGTCAATGAACTGGGTAATGGCGGAGATCCGCCCGCCCAGGCGCAGCCCCGTGCCGTTGCGATCCAGCCCCGGCAGGGCCCGGTCCAGGCCGCTGAACACCGGCCCAAGCATCAGGCCAACATGGTTGCCGTCGTAGAGAAAATCCTTGGGCGCGGCCGGCTCTTCTGGCGTTGCGGTCGACAGCGGTGGCCGGCTGTGCGGGTCGACCGGGTCCTGAGAGGCCAAGGCGAGCCCTGGCTGGGTGGCGGCGACGATGACCCACAAGACAAACAGCGCCCTGACTAGTACCCCAACCCCCAAATTCGTTCCGGGTTCCGGAACGGACGTGGTTTGGGGTACGGAAGAAGACCCAGTAGTAGTAGCCAAGACCCGTGAACAAGAACCGGGTGTAACCCGGATCGAATTCACGGTCTTGGGTGCTAGCTTGCCCAGCCCCTTGATCATGGCTTGGCCACTGGCGGGCGGCCGTGGCCCAGCACCTTGAGCTGACGGACGTACAAGTCAAAGGCAAAGCGCGGCGAGTGCTCTGGGCTGTGACACGGAGCGCAAGCGTTGGCGTTGGCTGGAGTCAGCAGGCCGGCTTGTTCTGGGTCCTCCACGTGCTGCGACCCGGGACCGTGGCAGGCTTCGCACTGAACATCTTTGAACTTTGCCACGTTGGCAAACGCCGCTCCCCCCGGCTTTCCCCAGCCGGTGGTGTGGCAGGGCACGCAGTCCAAGTCGCGGGTGCGAGCGCCATCGGCCAAGGTTTTCCAAGCCTTGGCATGGGGATTCTGCTTGGCAAAGGCTGCGGCGCCTTCATGGCAGCCCAGACACTCTGCCTGGCCCACATAGCTGGCTTGCCCGGCCTTGGGGGGCAGCGGCGTCGATGCCAGCTTTTCGGCAACCTTGACCACTTCGGCGTCATAGGCCGCCACCAGGGCCGCCAATTGGGGCTGGGTGGGCGCCGACCAGTCCAGCCCAACGCTGCGGTACGCGCCCAAGCGCCCGGCTGGAAGCTCTTGGTTGGCTGCCCCCTCGGCGGCCTTGAGGCGAGCCGCCAGGTCATCCAACTGCGCCTGGTACATTGGCAATGCCCGCTCGATCGAAAGCGACGCCCGTCCCTTGAGATCCAGCAGGTGCTTGCTGGCCACGGCGATGCGGCCGCGCAGGGCCTCGGCTTGGTCGGGCAAGAACTGCGACGCCTCCTGCCACGACCCGTCGCCCTCTGGCGCCAGCGTCAGCGCCGCGGCCCAGGCGCCGTGGCGGGTGGCGTGAAGCAGCAGCACGTCTCCCTCGCGGTCCAGGTCCAGGCTCGGCTCGGTCTTGGGGTCAAGCTGGCCAATGACCACCACATCCAAACCCTTGACCTGGCGCGCTAATTTTCGACCAGCCCGCAGACCGGTGTTGGCCAAGGCCACGACCAGCTGGGCTCCCTGCTGGCGCAGCACCTGCACTTCGGCGCCCACCAGCTGGTGGCGGGCCAAATCCTCTGGCGCATCCGCCGGGTCCACGGCCAACAGCCCGACCGTTACGCCAGAGGCCGTCTTGACGAGCAGGCTCTTGCGGGTCTGCAGCCCCGGCGCCGGACTCAAGGTCAGCACGACCGCTTCCAGCTTCTGATAGGCAGCGGCAACGGTGGCACCGCCCTGGGCCAGGTCCCAGCGCGACAGCGCGACTGCTGACAGCTGCAGCTGTTTCAAAGCTTGACCAAATACCTCGCGCCGCAGCTCTACCTGGGCCAGCTTGGCCGGCGAAGTATGGGGCTCATCCTCTTGCAGCAGGCTGCCGGCATGGACCACCACCAGAGAATCGTCCTGCTTGCGCTGCAGTTCCAGCCAATGCGCCAGCCGCTCAACGCCGCCGCGCTGTAGATCCAGGGTACAGCCGCACGGCTTGAGGGTGGCCTGCCAGTCCGTCACGGCGACCAGAGTCACATGAGGCAACTGCAGTAGATTTTTACCTTTTCTAGGCTGTACGGCAGGTCTTGGCGCCTGAGCGGCCCCAACTGGCCCGGCACCGACCGGCCCAACCTTGGCCGGCTCAGCCCTGGCTGGCGCTATAGCTGGAGACGGTGTCTGCTTTCCGCAACAAGCTGTTACCAGCGCCAAGCCAAGCACCAGCCCCACGGTGCGGCCGAGCTGGGTCAAGCGGCGCGGGGGCAGTGGCGGTGGCGCCAGCGTCAGGGTTTGCAGAGGTGGCTGTGGCGCATACACTTTCAAGGCTTGTGGCGCCTCGTCTCGAATCAGCAGCCGGGGATGGACCGCGGGCCTCAAAGCTTGATCGAGGCTTTGGTCTTGCCAGACAGCTTGGCGGCGGGCACCTTGCAGGAGGCCTTGCAGCGGCTGGGGTACACCTCGGTCACGGTGAAGTTGGCGCCTTTTACCCCCTTGACCGAGCCTGACATGCCCTTGCGAACGCCGCGGTTCTCTCCGGCCGAAAGCGTCAGGACAGAGCCGCCTCCAGCATCGCGCGCATCAATGACGTCGCAGTCGACGCCGGTGGGCTTGGCCGGCTCGGCAGGGTCCGGTGGGCGGGCGACCGGCACAACGCACTTGCCCGTGGCGCGCTGGCAGACCTCGCCCTTGGGGCAGGTGACGCCTTCGCACTTGTTCTCAGCCTTCTTCTCGACCTTGACGCACTCGTTCTTCTCTTTGTCGCAGGCCTTGCCCTCAGGGCAGCCGCCTCCGCAAGGCTTGTCTACGCACTTGCCTTCCTGGCACTCCTGCTTGTCAGTGCAGGCGGAGCACGGGTCCAAAGGCTCACTCATCTCAGCAATGTACTCGCCCTTGCCGCTGATGAGCTTGAAGCGCGCGTAGTACTTGCGGCCGCTCTCGACGGGAAACTGCTCTTGCACTTTGGGATTGGACGACTGGTTCATGGGCTTTTCGATGAGCCGCGTGCCCGCTTCGTCGAATACCGTCACCATGGCGGTCAGGGTGGTGCTGTCTTCCCATTTGCTGACTTCGACGCGGATCTCGCCGGTGCCGTCTTTTTCGGCCAGCCAGTAGCGCCAGTCCTCGCGGTCACCCTGGTTGTCGTCCAAGCGGTCCTTGGTGGCCTCGGTGGACTTGAACGGGCGGGACTTTTCTTTTTTCTCATCATTGTCAGGGTCTTTCATGCTCTGGCCAGAACAGGCCATAGCAAAGGCCACCGCAACCAGAGACAACCAGGCCAAGAGGGAGCGCGCGCGGGGGCGGCGAGGTGAGCGGAACACCATGGTCATTCTCCGAGAACCACTTGCAACAGCTGCGGGCAGCGTGCGTGGTTCGGCAAGAGCGCCCAGCAGCGGCGCACGCAACACTGTGACGCCAAATGGCGGTGTGGTCAAGCTGCCGCACCAATGGCTTGCGCGCCCTGGCCGGCTGCGCTTGGCCGCAGTGCCGCGGTTTTCGCTTGCCTTTTCGCGCAAATCCGCTACCATGCGCGCGCCCTTGGCTGGCCACCTTTTGAAGCGGGAGATCCTGTGCCTGTTGCCCCTCCCCCTGCAAAAACTGGGCTTCCAGGCCGGCCTTTGCACCCCAAGCAAACCAGACGCGGCTTCTTGACGGTGCGCGGCCCCTCGCCGCTGGCCCTGCTTGCTGCCATCACGCTGTGTGCAACGGCTCTGACGCCCGCGGCGGCCCAGGCCCAAGCTGCAGCTGCGGCGCCAGCAGCTGCCCCTGCCAGCGCTCAGAGCCAGACCTGGGGCGACTACCTGCCCGCCGAAGCAATGCGCGCCCGCAGCCAAATCCAGCAATTTCCAAAGCTGGATGGTCGCGGCTTGGTGGTGGCCGTCCTGGACACCGGCGTCGATCCGCTAGCTCAGGGCTTGCAGCGCACCAGCGACGGTCGTCCAAAAGTGATTGAAGCCCTCGATTTTTCTGGGCAAGGCGATGTGACCCTGCAGCCAGCGGCTTTGAGCGGCAGCGGCGCCGATCAGGTCGCGTTGCTCACCAACGGCAAGACCGCGGCGGTCGGCAAGCTGCCGGCTGCGGCTGACGGCCAGTGGTGGATCGGCAGTTTCCGCGAAAAATCCATTGGTCCAGAGAAATTGCGCGACCTCAACAAAGATGGCCGCGATGACGGCGAGCTGACCGTGGTCGTCTGGCGCACCGGCAGCGGGCCCATGGACGCCCGGCTGGCGATCGACTGGGATGGTGACGGCGACTTGGCCGAAGAGCCCAGCGTGCGGCCGTACCGCGTGGCCCAAGAGCTACTGCTGGCGCCCCAGCCGGCTGGGACCAAGGTGGCGACACAGCTGAGCCTCGCCTTTGAGCCGGCGTGGGCCACCAGTACCGCTCAGCTGCACTTCACCGACGGCAGCCACGGCACCCATGTGGCCGGAATTATCGCCGGTTATCAAATGTTTGGCCGCCAAGGGTGGGATGGCGTGGCCCCGGGCGCGCAGATTTTGTCGCTCAAGATCGGCCACAATGCCCGCTCTGGCGGCGCCACTCCCACCGGAGCTTTTGCCAAGGCTCTGCGCTACGCCGGCGAGTGGTCGCGCAGCCACGGCCTGCCGGTGGTGGTCAACGCCTCTTACGGCATCCCCGCCGGCACCGAGGGCAAGGGAGACCTGGACCGCGAGGTCGATCGGCTGGTTCAGGAATTCCCGCTGCTGACCATCGCTTTTTCTGCCGGCAACGAGGGGCCCGGCCTCAGCTCTGTGGGCTCGCCAGCGGCAGCCGATCTGGCGATGGCCATTGGCGCGGCCCTGCCCAAAGAGGCGGTCGCGTCGCTTTATGGCGGCCGCCTGGACCAGACCGAGCTATTCAACTTCAGCTCGCGCGGCGGCGAGCTGGCCAAACCAGAGGTGGTCGCGCCAGGCGCAGCCAGCGCCTCGGTCCCGGTGTGGGATGGCCACGAGATCAAGCAGGGCACCTCGATGGCCTCGCCGCAAGCCGCGGGCGCCATGCTGCTGGTGTGGGCAGCGCTGCTGCAAGACGGCCCTAGCAATGGCAGCGGCGCCTTGGATCGCGGCCTGCACAGCGGCATCGTGCGGCGGGCCTTGCAGTTCAGCGCCCGGCCACTGGCTGGCTACAGCCCGCTGGATCAGGGCCACGGCATGATCGACGTGCCGGCGGCCATCGCCCTGGGTCGGCGGCTGGTCAAGCGGCCAGAGTCCAAAGTGCTTGGCTGGAACCAGGCCAGCCATGCCCCGCGCGGCGACGGGGAGACCATGCCCGCCACCTACCTGCGCGCCGGTTGGCAAAGCGATAATCCCGCGGTTTTCTTTGTTGATGTGAAGGCATACCTGCCATCGGGCTGGAGCGCCGACCAGCGCGGCCAATTCGCCCAGGTGCTGGACATAGAGAGCCAGGCTGACTGGCTGCAGGTCCTGCGCCCGCGGCTGCAGGTGCGCGGCGAGCGAGAAAGCCCCTTTGAAGTACGGATTTTGCCAGCCAAGCTCAAGGCCCCCGGCGTCTACGTCGGCCGGCTGACGGCGCGCGACCCGGGGGCTGCAGAAGACGAAGCGAGCTTTGTGCACCAGGTCACCGTGGTGGTGCCTTGGGAGGCGAGCCCGGCAGAGGGCTACGCGCACCGCTGGGAGGGCGTCAAGCTGCGGGCTGGCAAGGTGTGGCGGTTGCCGATCGCCGTGCCGGCCGGCGCCCAGCAGGCGGTGGTGACCCTCAAGCGCCGCGGCAGCCTGCACAGCCAGGTGGCGCTGGCCCTGTACGACCCAGAGGGCAGCCGCCAGCGACCCGTCAAGCGCTGGGCCAGCAGCAAAGATGGCACCGATGCCGAGTGGCTGGCCCAGGGCGAGGAATTGACGCCGGGCGTTTGGGAATTGACGGCCTCAGCGTGGATAGCGCCCGGCGAAGAGAGCGTCTTTGACGTCGAAGTTCGCTTTGGCACGGTGGCCCAGAAGGGCCGCGCCGAGCTGGCTGCGGAGTCAGGCGGGGCACCCACGGCCAAGGTCCAGCTGGTCCAGCACGGGGCGGCGGTTTTGCGCGGCACGGCCCGCGGCCAGCTTGACGCTTGGGAGCGCAGCCAAGAGATCAAGGCCGAGACCGACAAGCTGAGCCACCCCATCACGCTGGGGCCAGCCGTCAGCTCTGCTGAGGTGGTGCTGACCTTGGACCGACGCCTCTACGACACCTGCACCGATGTGGCGGTGGCCGTACGCGACGCTGCCGGAGAAGTTGTGGCGGAATCGGCCTTTGGATCGCCGCGGGCCGAGCTGCGCTGGAGCCGCAAGGGCGCCGAAGGCCGCTACACCCTGGAAGTCTCTGCCGGCTTTGCCAAAGTTCGCAAGGACCCCTGGAAAATCAACATCAAAGAGCGGCTGATCTTGGCCAAGCCGGTGGCGCTGCAGGTCAAAGGACCGGGCGAAGCTGGCGCCCACCTTCAGCTGTACCCCTACCAGAGCAGCCGCTGGACCATCAGCGCCGCTGACCCATTGCCGCAGCCGCCCAAGGGATTTCGCGTTCACGGTCGCGTGGAATTGCTGGGCGACGACGGCCGCACCCTCCTGCTCACCCTACCCGTGCGGAGCGCCGAATGAGCTCGCCAGCCCCTGCCCGTCCACGCCTGCTGCTTGCCAGCGGCAACGGCAAAAAAATCGATGAGCTAACCGCCCTGTGCCTCGACATTGGCGTCGAGGTGATCAGCCCAGCGCAGTGGGCCGCCCCCAAGCGCACGCCGCTGCCAGAGGTAGAAGAAAATGGCGACACCTTCCTTGCCAACAGCCTGAAGAAGGCCCTTTCGGCCCTCAGCCACCTGCGCGCCGCCGGGGACCTGACCACCAGCGTACTGGCGGACGACTCTGGCTTGTGCGTCACCGCTCTCCAGGGCCGGCCAGGGGTGCGCAGCGCCCGCTGGGCTGGTGCCGCGCCTGACCGCGATCGCAGCGGCGTCGATGCCCTGAATCGGGCAAAACTCCTAGGGGATCTGGCCACGGCGGACGATAGGTCGGCTTGGTTTGAGTGCACCTTGGTCCTCGCCGGCCCGCTGGCGGAGGGCCCGGGGTGCGGCCGCGGCGAGGGCGGCTTGCCGTGGCGCGCCTTTGCTGGCCAGACCCGCGGGCAGATGCTCAAGGAAGAGCGCGGCGAAGGCGGCTTTGGCTATGACCCGCTATTTCTGAGCGATGACCTGGGCGCGACTTTCGCCGAAGCAGACGCCCACGCCAAGCACGCCGTCAGCCACCGCGGACGCGCCATGGCGTGGTTGGCGGCCTACCTGCAGCTGCGCCCGGACCCAGCGGAAGAGAAGAAGCCCCTTTACCTGCGGCCAGTGGGAATCCTGACCCTGGGCGAAGCCCTGCGCCGGTCTTTGGACCAGGAACTGCGCTACGCCGACCAAGCGCTGGAGCAGGCGCTGGGCTTGCATCCGCAGCTCGGCAGCAAAGAGCGCCAGGCTGTTGCTGAGCTGCACTGGTACGCCCTGCGCCGCTTGGATCACTTGGCGCTGGCGGTGCAGGCCCTGCGCGGCACTCCTCCACCCAAGACTGCCCAAGATCCAAGGGCTTTGCCCTCCAAAATGGCCGGCCTGGCGGCCCTGTTGACCCTGGGGGACTTGGATGCCACGGGCCAGCCGCGCGACGCCGCGAAAAAGGGCGAGGGCACCGCGCTTGACGGCCTGGCCAAGCGCAATCCCGGCGTGGCTGCGACCTGGCCGGCGGCGCCTTCGCAGCTGACCGTTGCCCTGCGGGCTGCTGCCTTTGCGGCGCGCAGCCTGCCAGAGCCTCACAAGACCGCCATGCAGCTGGGCTTTCACCCAGACTTGGTGCAGGTGCTGGACCAGGAGCTGGGGACGGCCCACTCGCGGGCTGCCATGGCCTACCTCAACCAGCGGGCCCCCCTGACGCTGCGCGTCCACTCCAGCCGAGCCCAGCGCCCGCAAGTGGCGGCCGAGCTGCTGGAAGAGGGCCTGGCCACGCTGGCGATCCCCGGCTTGGACCATGCGCTTTGGTCCCTTCAGCCGGCGCGGATCACCGCCACCCGGCCCTACCAGGACGGGCGGCTGGAGATCCAGGACGAAGGCAGCCAGCGGATTGCCGCCGCCGTCGCCGCCAAACCCGGCGAGACGGTCATCGACTGGTGCGCGGGAGCCGGCGGCAAGACCTTGGCTTTGGCCGCGGCCATGGGCGGCAAGGGCCGACTGGTCGCCTGCGATACCCACCCAGATCGCTTGGCCGAGTGCAAGCGCCGGGCCGAGCGCGCCCACGTCCACGTAGAGACCCGGGTGCTGGAAAAGCTGGAGAAACCCCTGGCGGATCTGGTCGCCGCTGCCGATGCGGTGCTGGTAGACGCGCCTTGCAGCAGCACCGGGGCCCTGCGCCGCAACCCAGAGCTGCGCTGGCACATCGACCGCTCTTGGGTCGAGCGCTTTCCCGATCAGCAGCTGGCGATCCTGCTGCGCGCTGCCCAACACGTCAAAGCCGGTGGTCGGTTGATCTACGCGACCTGCAGCCTGCTGCGCCGCGAAAATGAAGGGGTGGTGGCAGCTTTTCTGGCGGCAGCGCCCGGCTTTAGCAAGGTCGCAGAAGAGCGCATCGGCCCCGCCAACGGCGCATGGCTGGCCTCTCACCCCCTTGCGCGCTTTGGTCCCGATGGGTTCTACTGGTGCGCCCTCAGGCGGGGCAGATAAGCGCCATTTGGACCTATACGCCTGTTCTTGCTCGCTTATTTTCGATTCGCCCGCGCCGCGTTAGATCGCGCCCTTGGAGATTGCCGTGAACCGCGGTGGACGCCCCCCCTTTGACAGCCAACGCCCGCCGCGCCCCAAGCGCGAAAAAGGCAGCACCCGCTCCAAGATCCGCGACCCTCTGCCCAAGGGCGATGGCGCCGCCGCCGATCCGCGCGCGGCAGCTGCCCGCAAGCCGGCGCGGCCCCGCCCCGCCGCGGGGCAGCCGCCCGCCGCCGAGCCGGGTCGCGGCGGCCCCGCAGCACCACAGAGCCGCCCGCCTCAGGCGCCGCGCTCTGCGGATCAGCGTCCAGCCAACGGTGGCGCGCCGCAAGCCAGCGACCCGCGCGGGCGCGCGCCGGCCCCCAAGGCCGCCGCGGCGCCGCCGGTTGCCGTCGCGCCGCCGCAGCATCCCCACGAGCCGGACTACCACGCTACCTCCTGGTCAGACGAAGATCTGCAAGATCAACCCGTTGGTCCTGAGGGTTTTCGCTGTGGCGCCGTGACTCTGGCCGGGCAACCCAACGCCGGCAAGTCCACGCTGACCAACCGCCTGCTGGGAGAGAAGCTCTCGATTGTCAGCCCGCGGCCCCAGACCACCCGCGACAACCTGCGCGGCATCCTGACCACGCCGCGCAGCCAGATCGCCCTCATCGACACCCCGGGCATCCACAAGGCGCGGTCGCAACTGAACCGGGCCATGGTCGGCCAGGCCGTAGAGGCTCTGGAATCTGTCGATGTGGTCGTGCTGGTCATCGACGCCGTCAAGGCCGCGCGCTGGGCCGCCGAAGTTGATCGCCAGCGAGCGCTGCAGATTGCCGCCGGTGGCCAGCCGGGCAGCTTGGGCCCCGCCACCGGCCCAGAAGCCGAAGAAGACAGCGAAGACGCAGAAGAAAGCTCCGAGCCGGCAGCAGCGGCTGCTGAAGGCCAGGCGGCGGAGAAGAAGGCCAAGCCCAAGCGCATCCCCCTGGACGACCACCTGCATCCAGGCGACCGCCGCGTCATCCGCCAGATCCTCGATCACACCACCAAGTGGATGGTCGCCCTCAACAAGATCGACGTGGTCAAGCCGCGCCACCTGCTTGCCGTGATGCAGGCTCTGAATTCGGCCCCCCACATCGGGCCGGTGGTGCCAGTCAGCGCGTGGACAGCCGACGGACTGCGCCAGCTCATCACCGCCATCGAAGGCTACTTGCCCGTGGGCGAAATGGCCTTTGCGCCTGACGAATTGACCGACCGGCCGCTGCGCTACTTGGTGGCTGAGCTGGTCCGCGAGCAGGTGTTTCTGCAGATCCGCGAAGAGGTACCCTATGGGGTGGCCTGCGAGACCGAGGTCTATGAAGAGCTTGAGGATCTGTCGCACATCCAGGTGGTGGTCCACGTCGAGAGGCCGGCCCAGCGGGCCATCTTGGTCGGCAAGGCGGGCTCGCGGATGAAGCAGATCGCCACGGCGGCGCGGCTGCAGATGGAACAGCTGTGCGGACGCAAAGTGTTTCTTGAAGTCCATGTGCGCATCGAGCCGTCGTGGAGCGAGCGCTTGGATAAACTTCGCGAATTCGGCTACCTGGTCGATTAGCTTTTGCCGCCGTTGCGGCCGCCGCCCCCGCCGTCGCTGCCTGCGCAGCTGCCGCGCCATGCCCAGGAGGCATCGATGACCAGCCCAGAGATCCCCAAGCCCCGCGACTTGGACGACCAGCACGACGAAGACCAGGACATGGAAGAGCTGCCGCTTGGCTTTCACGTCATCGAGGCCGACGCCCTTAGCGCTTTTGAGAAGGCGCGAAGTGAGCGGCCGGCCCCAGAGGTCCAAGAGGCTGCGCCCGCCGCAGTAGCCGCCGAAGTCGAAGAAGAAGTCTATTGGCAGCCGCCGCTGGTGGCTATTGTTGGGCGGCCCAATGTGGGCAAGTCCACGCTTTTCAATCGCATGGTCGGCGAGCGCACCGCCATTACGTTTGACAAGCCCGGCGTGACCCGCGATCGCCAAGAGGCGTTGACCCGCTTGGGCGACCACCAGATCGTGCTGATTGACACCGGTGGGTTCGAGCCCAGCGAGAAAGAGGGCATGCTGCCGCTGATGCGCCGCCAGGCCGAGGTGGCGATCCGCCAGGCAGAGGCCATCATTTTTATGACCTGCGCCCGCGAAGGCCTGCTGCCAGCCGACGAGGAAATCGCGCTGGTGCTGCGCCGCACCAAGAAGCCGGTGTTCCTGGTCGCCAACAAGGTCGATGCGCCAAGCCTAGAGGCCGACGCCATGGCCATGTATGCGCTGGGCTTTGACAGCGTGATCCCGATTGCGGCAGAGCACGGCCGCGGCTTCTTGGACCTGCAGGAGGCGCTGACCCAAGCCCTGGCCGAGCGCGGCTGCTGGGACAACGAGCCCGATCACGACCGCCCCGTGGAGCGCCAGGTGGTCCGCGGTGGCCACGTAGAGAGGGTGCGGGTGTGCTTTGTTGGCAAGCCCAACGTCGGCAAGTCCACGCTGGTCAACAAGCTGCTGGGCAGCGAGCGGGTCATTACCGCCGACATGCCGGGCACCACCCGCGACTCCATTGACGTGCCGCTGAGCTACAAAGACAACGACATGGTTCTGGTCGACACCGCGGGCCTGCGCCGCAAGCGCTCGATCCACGACCCGGTGGAACAGTACTCGGTGAGCCAAACCGTGCGCGCCATCGAGCGAAGTCACGTGGCGGTGGTACTGCTGGACGCCACCCAGCCGCTGGCCGACCAGGACGCCAAGATCGCCGCGCTGGTGCAAGATCGCGGCCGCGCCTGCATAGTCGCCATCAACAAGTGGGACGCCGTAGAGGGCAAAGACGGCAAGAGCGTGCTGGCCTATGAAGCAGACCTTGAGCGGGTTATGCCGTTTGTGGCGCACTGCCCCAAGGTATTTATCTCGGCCAAGACCGGCCAGCGGGTCGAAAAGCTGCTGGACACGGCGCTGCAAGCCTATGAGGCCTTTAACCGGAGGATCCCGACCCACCAGTTCAACAAGTTCTTGATCGGCCTGCAGCAAAAGATTCTGCAGCCGCCAACGTACCGCGGGCGCTCGCTCAAGATGAGCTACGGCGCCCAGCTGTCTGTGCGGCCGCCGCGCTTTGTGATTCTGGTCAATCTGTTGGGCGCTATCTCGCCGTCTTATGAGCGCTTCCTGATCTCGCGCATCCGCGAAGAGTGGGATTTCGCCGGATCACCGGTGCGGCTGGAGCTGCGCAAGAAGCCGCAGCGCAAGAAGAAGAAGCTGACCGATGCCCAGGTGGCCGCCGCCGCAGCGACGCAGCCGGGTGACGAAGAGGCGTGGCTGCAGGTGCTGGCCCAGGCGCCCGCCGACTTGTTTGACGACGACGACGACATGAGCGACGACTGGGACGACGCGGACGACGACGACGAGTTCGCCCGCCTGAACGCCAAGGTCAGCGACGACGACGACTTTGGCTGAGGCGCCCACCGATGCTGACCTGCCTGCGCATTGCCGATTTTGCGATCCTGGAAGCGGCCGAGCTCCCGCTGGGTCCGGGCCTGACCGCCATTACGGGCGAGACGGGCGCGGGCAAGTCGATCCTGCTGGACGCCCTGGCGCTGGTGCTGGGGGGGCGCGGCAGCGACAAAGTGGTGCGCCACGGCAGAGAGTTCTGCGAAGTCGAAGCACTTTTTGACGAAGTGGTCGATCCGCTGGTGCTCGCTCTGCTCAGTGACCTTGGCGTGCCTTTGGACGATCAAGGCGCGCTGGTGCTGCGGCGCACGGTCGGCAAGGGCGCCGGCAAGAGCCGCTGCTGGCTGAACGGCCGGCTGGTCACAGCGCAGCAGCTCAAGCAAGTGGCCACTCCGCTGGTCGATCTGTCGGCTCAGCACGCCCAGCACCGGCTGCTGGAGCCGGCAGCGCACCTGGAGCTGCTCGACCGCTTTGGCGGCCAGGGCGCGCTGCGCCAAGAAGTAGAGAGCGCCCATGGCCTGTGGCGGACCACCGCCGCCGAGCTGGAAGGGCTGCAGGCGCGGCAGCGGCAGGTGGCGGATCGCTTGGACTACTTGCGGTTTGTCCACAAAGAGCTGGCCGAGCTGGGACCCAAGCCCGGAGAATTGGCAGAGATTCAGGGGCGGATCAAGACCCTCAAGGCCAACGCCCAGCTGCTGCAGGTGGGCGCCGAGGTCGCAGCCCTGCTGGAAGGCGACGGTGGCATTGGCGAGCAGGCGGCCAAGGCAGCCCGCAGCCTGGGGCGCCTCGCCGCGGTGGACGATCGGCTGGGGGCGCTGGCCGATCGCGCCAAAGAAATCGAGGTCCTGTCTGGGGATCTGGCCTTTGACGTCAGCGCCTGGCAGCGGTCTTTGCCGCGCGACGATCGCGAGCTGGGCCGCCTGAGCGAGCGACAGGACCAGCTGCTGCGCGGACTCAAAAAGCACGGCGGCTCAGAGGAAGCACTGCTGGCCAAGCTGCAAGCCATCGCAGCCGAGCTGGACCAAGACACCACTGAGCTGCGCATCGACGAGCTCGAGCGGCAATTGGCCAAACAGCAGGCTCATCTACAGGCCCTGGCCCGCGAGCTCAGTGCCCGGCGGCAGCTGGCGGCCCAGCCCCTTGGCGAGCGAATTGCCGAGGTGGTGCGCCAGCTGGGCATGCCCTCTGCGCAGGTGCGGGTCGATCTGACCCTGCGCGAGCTGGCGGGGGCCACCGGGCTAGACGAGGCCGAGCTCTACCTGTGCGCCAACCTGGGCGAGGCCGGCGGGCCGCTGCGCCAGGTGGCTTCCGGCGGTGAATTGTCGCGGATTTTGCTGGCCGTGCAGCGGGCCCTGGGCGATGCGGCGTGGTCCCAGGCCCAGCTGGCCGGCGGCGGCATTCACCTGCCGACGGCCGTCTATGACGAAGCGGACGCCGGCCTATCAGGCACCACGGGGCTGGTCCTTGGGCGGTTTTTGGGCGAGATCGGCGCCCGCCAGCAGGTGCTGTGCATCTCGCACCTGCCTCAGGTGGCTGCCGCCGCCGATTGCCACGTGCAGGTCGTCAAACGCGAAGCCGGCGGCCGCACCCGCTCTGAGCTGCAAGTCCTAGACGAAGCCGGCCGCCTGGAAGAGCTGGCGCGTATGCTGGGCTCGGTTGAAGGGCAAGGCGACACGGCGCTGGCCCACGCCGGCAGGCTGCTGGCGTCGCAGCGCATTAGGAAACTGTAGGAATAGTCCGCAGTTGGCTGCTGGGCTGTGGGATGGTTGCGTCCAGACTGGCCGTGGCAGGGGGGCTTATGGGCTCTGAACGTTGCCCCCTTGCAGCGCTGGCGTTTGTGCTAGCATAGGGCGGCTTTGGGTGCGGAGGGCGCGATGGCGTGGTTGTCTTTGGGGCGGTTTTCGGTGGCGGCGTGGGCGTTGCGGGTGGCCGCTGCCGCTCCAATAGTGGGGCTGGCCGCTGCGGCGACGCTTGGCCAGGCTTGTTCTTCTTCGCTGGATGGAGCGGCGCCGCAGTTCTACCAGGTCAGCCAGCCCGGCGACACCTTCAATGACAGCGAGCCCTACGCCATCTGGGCCACTACCACCGCGGCTCGCGGGGCCCTGGACCGCGTCGACCTCTATTGGTCGCGGCCCACCGACGCGCAGTTCTCGGTCGTGGCGATGACGGCGCTGGGCGGCGGTGCCTGGCAGGGGGCGATTCCGCCACAGCCGCGCGGCACCTCTCTGCAGTGGTTTTTGCGCGCGGTGGATGCCAACGGCGGCGTGGGCATGTTTCCTGCCCAGGCCGACCCACCAAAGAACTTCTTAACTTTCAAGATCCTACAGCTGGGCGAGCAGCCCAGCAAGCCGCCAGTGGTCTACGCCGACGCTGGGCAGGCCGATGCGCCAGTAGGGGATGCGGCGGCGACCGACGGCGGCAGCCAAGACAGCATTGCCCAGGTCGACATCGTGGCCGCCGACGCCAACCAGCCCGATGTGGCCGATGCTGAAGCAGACGTGGCTGCAGATGCCGAGCCCAGCGACAGCGGCCCAGCCGACACCGGACCGTCCTTTGACCAATTTGTTTGGGACCTGGGACCAGACAGTCAGGCCAGCAGCGACAACGACAACGACGGTGTGGCCAACGGCAAAGACAACTGCCCGTTCAAGTACAACCTGGACCAGCTGGACAGCGACAGCGACGGCAAGGGCGATGTCTGCGACCCCGACGACGACAACGACGGCGTGGCCGACGACGTGGACAACTGCGCCGATGTGGCCAACTCGGGCCAGTCCAACATCGATGGCGACCAGTTGGGCGACGTCTGCGACAAGGACCTGGACGGCGACAAGGTCATCAACATCGCCGACAACTGCCCGTACGTGCCCAACCCACAGCAGAAAGACTCCGATGCCGATGGCATTGGCGACTCCTGCGACCCGTTTGACGCCACCCAGGGGTCAGACAAGGACCAAGACGGCGTGCTAGACAGCAAAGACAACTGCCCGGGCGCCCCCAACCCCAAGCAGACCGACCTCGACGGCGATGGCCAGGGCGACACCTGCGACCCCGACCTGGACGGCGACGGCGTGTCCAACCCCATCGACAACTGCCCGCTGGTGGTCAACCCCGATCAAGCCGATAGCAACAGCAACGGCCTGGGCGACGCCTGCGACAAGAGCGACGACTACGATGCCGATGGCGTCTCTGACAGCAAAGACAACTGCAAGCTCAAGGCCAATCCCGACCAGCTCGATGGAGACAAAGACGGTCAGGGCGACGTCTGCGACAACGATGACGACAACGACGGCAAACAGGACGCCTTTGACAACTGCCCTGTGGCCGCCAACCCCAAGCAGACCGACACCGATGGCGATGGCAAGGGCGACCTCTGCGACGACGAGGCACTGTGCGGAGCCGGCCTGCCCAGCTGCCCGGCCGGCACCCAGTGCTATGCGCCGCTGTGCCTGACCCCTAGCAAGTGCGCGCAGCAAAGCGACTGCAAGGTCGGCACTTTTTGCTACCAGGGCCAGTGTCTGCCGCCACAGGTGGTGCCGGCCGACCTCTGCACCAAAGACGCGCAGTGCCCCAAGGGCTTTGTCTGCCAGTTTGGCAAGTGCGCGCCAGAGAAGTGCAAAGATGACAACGACTGCCCTTCTGGCAGCCAGTGCCTGCTGGGCGAGTGCCTGCCCAAGACCCTGCCCATCAGCGGCTGCCAGACTACCGAGCAGTGCGGCCCCAAGCAGCAGTGCCTGGCCGGCTTGTGCATCCCTGCGCAGTGCATGGAAGACGGCGACTGCAAGGGCAACAACAAGTGCTACAAAGGCTTTTGCATCCCCGGCCTGATCCCCACCCTGGAGTGCGAAAAGGCGGCTGACTGCCCCAAGATCAACTTCCAGGGCCAGACTTTTCAGCTGACCTGCGCCCTTGGCACCTGCGTGCCGCAGATCCCCAACGGCCCAGATTTCTGCAACGCCGACAGCGACTGTGGCCCCAGCCAGCAGTGCCTCATTGCCATCTGCGCGCCCAAACAGTGCAGCCTCAACAGCGACTGCAAAGACAATCAGGCCTGCACCTTTGGCCTGTGTACGCCCAAGGGCCTGAACTTCCCTTCGCCCGGCCAATGCAAGACTACCGCGGACTGCCAGGCGCCAGCGCAGTGCTTGTTCACGGCCTGCGTGCCCTTGCCCCCAGGTCTGCCGATTCCCGGCGGCGGCGGCTCCGGCCCCGGCGGCGTCGACCTGTGCATCAACGGCCAGAAATGCCCGGCGGGCAAGACCTGCCAGTTTGGGGTCATCTGTCTGTAGTGGCTTTGGCAGGATCGCAGCGGTCTTCCTGACGCCGTTGTGACCCGCACGCCGGCTGCCATCGGTAGACTCTGGGCGGGTTTGTCACAGGGCTGCCGCAGATAGCCGCTACGCGACGGCTGTTGGAGCCCTGGGCGCCGTGGCATCGACCCAACCCTTGCCTTGCACCCGCGGTGCTGGCGAGGCCCCACCTGCAGGAGACTGAAGGCATGCGCGACTCCCTGCTCTGGCATGGCGGCGTCAGCCCCTCGGCCACGGCGCCTTTGAGCCCGGCCGCACCGGCGGATGCTCCCCTGCGCCTGCGCGACGCCGAACTGCGCTACGGCCTGTTTGGCGGAGCGGATTTGCGCGACGCCGACCTGCAGCGCGCCGTGCTGTGCGAGGCTGACCTGGCCGGCGCCGACCTGCGCGGCGCCAACCTGCACAAAGCCGACTTGGTCCTGGCCGACCTGCGGGGTGCCGACTTGCGCGGCGCCGATCTGAGCGACGCCGACCTCAGCGGAGCCGACCTGCGCGAGGCGCGGCTGGACGGTGCGGACCTGCGCGGCGCCACCTTGGACTGGTGCTGGGTAGAAGGGGCCAGCGGCGCGCCCGATGCCTGGCTGCAGTGGCCAAGGCAGGCCGGGCGCCTGACGGGCCCAGCGAGCCCAGACGGCGAGCCGGCCGCGGGCCTCAAGGCCGCCAGCCGCGGCGAAAATGCCTGGAAGCAAGCAAAGTTCTTGATGGCCGAGCGCCACTACCGCACCGCTTTGCGCTGGGTCCCAGAGTCCGATGCCGCCCGCTACATGCTGGGATCCCTGGCGCTGGAGCGCGGCGACCCGCAGGCCGCCGCCAACTGGTGGCAGGCCGCTATCGACACCTACGCCAGAGCCGATCGCGCCCGCCTCGACCTGGCGCTGCTTCACTGGGCGGCTGGCGACACCGCGCGCGCCGCGGCGTGCCTGGACGTGGGGCAGCCGGCGTGGATGGCTGAGCTGCGCCGCGAAGTGCTGGCTGGCGACCGCCCGGCGGTGCTGGCGCGAGTGACGGCCAAGGCCGGAGAAACGCCCGGGCTTCGCTGGTTGCTGAACCGGGCCAAAGCTGCGGTGGCGCGGCCAGCTCGCCGCAGCGATGGCGGCGCGGGCGCGGGCGCGACCGACAGCCCAGAGTGGCGCCAGCAAGAGCGCGACGCGCTGCATCAGACCATGGGCGAGCCAAACCAGCCGGCTTGGGTCTGGCACGGCGCGATCGCCCGTGCCCTGCAAGTGGGCGACCTGGGCCTGGCCCAGCGCGCCGAGCAGCGCCTGCACGCCGTGGCCCCTGAAGAGCGGCTGTGGAGCCTGCAGCTCAAGCAGCTGGACTTGACCGATCAGGCCTTTCGCGAGCTGGTGCGCACCCGCGCCGACGGCAGCGGCGCCGTCCAGGCGGTGCGCTGGGTGGCCCTGGGCGCCCACGGTCCCACCGCCAAGATCATCTGCGACGGAGCGACCTACTACGCCAAGCGCTACCACGGCGCCAGTCGCCCAGCCGGCAGCGTGGCCTACACCCACCGCATCTGCCGGGCCCTGGAACAGCGCGGCGCTATGGTTCCGGTGGCCCTACCCGACCGCGACGGCGACGAAGTCATGGTCTTTGGCGGCGATACCCTGGCCCTCTATCCCGACTTGGGCGGCCAGCCGCTGCACCAAGGCGCCATGGACGAGGCCAGCGCACTGCGGCTGGGCAGCACTTTGGCCCAGCTGCACCTGCTGGGCACCGATCTGGGCGGCACCGGCCGGCCGCGCGGCGGCGTGCGCGTCGGCACGCGGATCCTGCGCAGCCCCCATCCGCGGGCCACGTGGCTGGGCCTGCTCGGCAGAGAAGCCGCGTGCGCAGCCGCTTTTCAGCGCCACCCCCTGGCTGAGATGCTGCTGGCGGCGCTGGAGACTACCGCGCGCCGGCTGCGGACGGTGCTGCCAGGTTGCCGACCGGGGTTGGTACACGGCGATTTTGCGTTTGGCAATGCGCTATTGCAGGACAATGGCGGAGTCGCCGCGGTAGATTGGGACCTGTGCGACACCGATCTACAGGTGTGGGATCTGGCGCGCAGCATCGACCTGCAGACGGTCCTGTGGCCCGACGATGCCGGCCAGCCGGCAGCCATCCAAGCCCAGCTGGCGCGAGCGATGCTGGCGGGCTATCAAGAGGTGCGCCCGCTGACTGCCGATGAGCACCGGGCCCTGCCGGTGTTGATGGCGGCCAGCCGCGTCGATCTGGACGCCTCGGTGCTGCCGATCATGGTGCCCATGGAGCCGGCAACGGCCGAGCCGGTCCTGGCCCGCCAGCTGGTGCGACTGGTGCGCGCCGCCGCCGGTGCGCCTGAACTGGCCCAAGCTCTGGCCTGAGGCCGGGTGTTGGCATACCATCGACCCATGCTGCTGCGCCCCCTGCCCACACCTCTGCGCCGCCCCAGCCCCGTGCGGCGGCTGTGGAGCGTTGCGCGACGGCGCACGGCGGCCCTGGCGGCCTTGCTGAGCCTGGCGCTGCCCGCGGCTGCCGCTGTGGCTGCCGATCCACCCGCAGCCGCCGGCCGCCCGCCAGAGCGCGACGATGTGACGGCCACCTGGGAAAATGCGATCAACGCCTTCAAATACCAGGATTTTGATACAGCGATCCCCCTGCTTCGCTCGCTGCTCTACCCCAGTGTGCGGCTGGATGCGCGCCGCGAGATGCGCGTCCGCGAGTACTTGGGCGCAGCCCTGTGGTGGACCAACAAGCGCGAAGAATCCTTTGACGAATTCAACGCCCTGCTGGTCAAGAACCCCGGCGCACGCCTGGATCCAGCGCAATACCCTCCTAAAATGGTAGAGGACTTTGAAGCCCGCCGCCGCCGCCTCATCAGCACCGGCGTGATCAAGGCCGATGGCTTGGCCGCGCCGCTGGAGCTGGACCCGCGCAACGCCTCGGCGCCCTCCTACGCGTTGATGTGGTTTCCTTTGGGCGTAGGCCAGTTTGCCAATCGCGAGCCGGTCAAGGGCTGGTTGCTGCTGGCGGGTCAGGCAGCCCTGGCCGGGGTCTCGGTCGGCTACTACCTCTCCAACCGCGACGCCGGCCACTCAGGGCCGCGACCGCTGGCTGACGACGCCATCCAAATCGGCACCGGTATTGGGTTTTGGCTGCTGGCCGGCTATGGCGTCTGGGACGCGCTGCGCACCTATGACCGGCAGTGGTCCCCCGCCAAAGACGCCAAGTAGCGGTTGAGTTTTGGCTACCCTGGGCCCATGCTTGGCGGCACGGCCGGCCTGCCCGCCTCCCCCAGGGTTTCCAGCAGGCAGCACCGGCCCAGATAACGGCACAGACACCGCCCCAGATACCGGCGCAGACACCGGCGCGCGAGCCGTAGGTGCAACAGGACAGCATGAGCCAACCCTTTACTTTTCTTGAGCTCGGCCCTGGCGATGTGGCCCGCGGTACCTATCCGCTGGAGAAGATGGTCTGCAGCATCGGCACCGATGCCCTGTGCGACATCCGCCTCAAAGGCCGCGGCATTGAGTCGGTGCACGCCCAGGTTCGCTCGACCCCAAAGGGCGCCACCATTGAGTCCATGGCCGAGCGGATCGTCATCAATGGCCGGCGGGTGGACCACCACGTCCTGCAACCAGGTGATATTATAGATATCGGTACGGTCAGATTGCGCTTTCAGGCTCCCGTCAAAGTGCGCGATTCGACCATGCGCCCCGCCCATGGAGCCGGCATTGGCCTGTTGACCATGCTGGCGCGGTTTTCTGAGTCGCTGTCTGGCACTTGGGACGTCGACCGCCTGCTGGAGACCATGCTGGACGCCATTATCGACGCCACCCATGCCTCGCGCGGCGTGGTGATGCTGATGGTCGACGGCAAGCCGCAGGTGCGGGTGGCGCGGCAGGACGGCGGCAAGCCCGGCCAGGGCAACCTGGCGCTATCCGACTCGATCATCGCGCGGGTCGTGCAGAACCGCACCCCCGAGGTCGTGTCCGACGCGCTCAACCACGCCGAATTCCAGGCCGCCCAGTCGGTCATGGACTTCAAGATCTGCTCTGTGCTGTGCGTGCCCTTGCTCAACCGCGGCGATCTGCTCGGCGTGATCTACCTGGGCAATGACAACGTGGTGAATCTGTTTACGGAAGAAAGCAGAGAAGTGGCAGTGGTGTTTGCGGCTCAGGCGGCGATGGCCGTGCGCAATGCTCTTCTGATCAATGACCTGCAGCTCAACAACCAGAGCCTGACCCAGCAGATCGAGCGCATGAATTTCGGCAGCTTGATTGGCGCGTCGGACTCGATGAAAGAGCTGTTCCGCCGCGTCGAAAAGGTCGCTGCGACCGACATCTCGGTGCTCATCACCGGCGAGACTGGCACCGGAAAAGAGCTGGTGGCCTCTGAAGTGCACCGCCGCTCGGGTCGGGCCAAGGGGCCGTTTGTGGCAATCAACTGCGGCGCCATCCCAGAGAACCTGCTGGAGTCAGAGCTTTTTGGCCATGTTCGCGGCGCTTTTACCGGCGCCGTCACCACCCGCGACGGCAAGTTTCAGGCGGCTCACGGCGGCACGCTCTTCTTGGACGAAATCGGCGAAATGCCCCTGTCTCTGCAGGTCAAGCTGCTGCGGGTGCTAGAGGACCGCAAGGTAGTCCGCGTCGGCGAGCACGCAGCCAAAGAGATCGACATCCGCGTGGTCGCTGCGACCAACCGCGACCTGGCGGCCGAGGTCAAAGCCGGGCGATTCCGCGAAGATCTGTACTACCGCCTCAACGTGGTGCGCCTGCACCTGGCCCCCCTGCGCGAGCGCGGCGACGACGTGGTGCTGCTGGCCCGCTACTTTCTCAAGCGCTACGCCGAAGAAATGGCCGTTCGCGTCAGGGGGTTCGCTGACGACGCGCTGCGATCTTTGCACCTGCACCAGTGGCCGGGCAACATCCGCGAGCTGGAGAACCGCATCAAGAAGGCGCTCATCTTCTGCGAAGGGGCCGAAGTCACCGCGGCCGATCTGGAGCTGGCGCCCCTCAACGCCGACCGCATCGAGCCGCTGACCGACGCCAAAGAGGCGTTCGCCCGCACCTATGTGCATAAGATCTTAGAGATCAACGGCGGCAACCGCACCCAAACAGCCAAGGACCTTGGCGTGGACGTGCGCACCATCTACCGCTACATCGAGCGCGAGAAGGACGACCCGGAAAGCCCCCTGAGCTAGGGACCCATCCAAGTACAAGTATTTGGTCTAGTTCAGGAAGAACGCCACCGCAAACGCACCGGCGATGTAGCTCGAGCCCTCGACAAAGCCGGCGCCGATGTTGCGATCGCGGGCGATTTCTTCAGCAAAGGTCGAGTGGTGCAGCAACAGCCAGTCACCCAGCACCCGCAGAACGTAGATCAACACGGCAGATAGGGCCAAGTCCAAGCCGACCGAGCTCAGGTCGGCAGCCCAGCCGGCGCCTTCGCCGCGCAGCGCCGCCTCGATCACCAGACCCACCGCCACCTGAATGCCGGCCAAAGGCAAGGCTGCCGCCAGGTTGCGGCGCTTGAGCTCGGCCACATCGTCATAAGAGGTCAGCCGCTGGTACAGCCGGGTCATCGCCACCAGCGCGCCCTGACCAATGAAGACCCAGGCGATTCTCTCTTCAATGGCCGACTCATGGCCCAACGCCGCCCGCACCACCAGCGCCGTGGCCAGCACCGAGGCGGCGCGCGCCGTGGCCACCGCCACGTTGGCATGGGTGACCACCTGATCGTCCAGGTCAATACCGGGAAGGATGAGCCGCGCTGTAGCTTTTTCGGCCAGGGTCAGGGCCGCCAGCACCAGCGCCGCCGTGATGGCAAAGTCGGCCGCCTGGGCATACCACGACTCCGAAGCGACCACGATCGAGCCCAGCAGACCCATGACCGTGGCCACCACAAACGTCGACTGCTCGATCGCCACCGCAGCGTTGTCTTCTACGGCCAAGGCATGCGCCAGCTTGTGGCCCTTGCGCGAGGCCCACACATCCCTAGAAAGCTTGCCAATTGCCACAGCAGCCACCGAAGCGGCAAAATAGGCTCCAACCGAAAGCAGATGGGCGAAATCAAGTTCAGGCATGGCCGATCCTCCGTGGAGGCAGCAGCGTAGCACAGCCAAAGCGATTGTGGCGATCCCGGGGCACCGGGGCCACGCCGCCCAAGACCAATGGACAGCGCCCCCCATCCGCGCGATCATTGCCAGCGTATTGGAGGAACCCATGGTCGATTTGGTTGGGATGCTAAAGAAGAGCGCTACAACAGCGGTCAGCTGGGCGGCGGTGGCGATCGGCGCCGCGGCTTGTGGGGCTCCGCAGCCTGCCGTGGAAAAAACCGCTGTCGACAAAGGCGCCAGTTCGGTGGCCGCCCCTGCGCGCTTGACCTATCCGGTCAGCAAGACCGTCGATCAGGTAGACGACTACCACGGCCAGAAGGTCGCCGATCCTTTCCGCTGGCTGGAGCAAGATGGGCCAGACACCGCCGCCTGGATCGCCGCCCAAAACCAGCTGACCCGCAGCTACCTGGACACGGTGCCGCAGCGCCATGCCATCCGCAAGCGCCTGGAGCAGGTCTGGAATTACCCCAAGGTCTCCTCGCCCACCGTGGAAGGCGGCCGCTATTTCTGGCGGCGCAATGACGGCATGCAGAACCAGGCGGTGCTGTGCTGGTCTGAGAAAGACGACGGCCAGTGCCAGGTGCTGCTGGACCCCAACACCCTGGCCAGCGACGGCACCGCGGCGCTGCAGAGCTACTCGGTCACCCGCGACGGCAAGGTGCTGGCCTATGCCATTGCCCAGGCCGGCAGTGACTGGAACCAGATCCGCTTGCAGGAAGTCGGCGGCAAGCCGCTGCCTGACAAGATCGATTGGGTCAAGTTCAGCGGCATCACCTGGAGCGCCGACGGCAAGGGCTTCTGGTACAACCGCTATGACGCACCCAAAGAGGGCGAGAAGCTCACCGGCATCAACAAGTTCCAAAAGCTCATGTACCACGCCATTGGCACCGATCAAGGGCAAGACAAGCTCATCTACGAGCGCAAAGACCAGCCCGAGTGGGGCTTTGGCGCCGACATCAGCGACGACGGCCGCTGGCTGGTGGTGGCCGTGCATCGCGGTGCGGACAAGAAGAATGCTATCCTGGTCCAGGACTTGCAAGAGGGTCGCCCCAAGATGTTCCCTGGTCTGGTCGAAGTAGTCAGTGGCTTTGGCGCGGCCTTTGAATTTGCCGGCAGCAGCGGAGAAACCCTGTATTTCCGCACCGACCACGGCAGTCCGCGCGGCCAGGTGCTGGCCCTGGATCTGCAGAATTGGCAGATGGCCAAGAGCCCGGCGCCCCTGGACAGCGACGGCACCCGGACTCCAGTGGGCTGGCGGACGGTCACCGCGGAGAAAGCCGACACCCTGCAGGCCGCGTTTCTGGCCGGCGAGGGCTTGGTGCTCGCCTACCTGCGCAATGCCGCTTCAACGCTGGAATTTGTTGATCTGAAGGGGCAGCCGCTGGCCCGGCCGCAGGTGCCCGACCTCGGCACGCTGGGCGGCTTCTCCGGCAAGCAGGGCCACGCCGCGCTGTACTACACCTACACGGGCTTCCTGGCGCCGCCGCAGGTCCACCGGCTGGACCTTTCTTCAGGAAAATCGAGTACCTGGTTCAAGGCGCCCGCAGGCCTTTCGCCAGACGACTACGAGGTGAGCCAGCCCAAGGCCAAAAGCAAAGACGGTACCGACGTGCCAGTGTTTGTGGTGCACAAGAAGGGCCTAAAGCGCGACGGCAAGGCCCCCGCCTACCTGTACGGCTATGGCGGCTTTGGCGTCAGCATCACGCCGTTCTACCGGCCGATGTTGCAGGCCTGGCTGGAAGCCGGCGGGGTGGTGGCGGTGGCAGTGCTGCGCGGCGGCGCTGAGTACGGCGACGCCTGGCACAAGGGCGGACAGCTCGGCAACAAGCAGAACGTGTTTGACGATTTCCAGGGCGCTGCCGAGATGTTGATCGCCTCTGGTCTTTCCGGCAAAGGCCGCATCGCCATCGCCGGCGGGTCCAACGGCGGCCTGTTGGTAGGAGCGTGCCTGATTCAGCGCCCCGATCTGTTTGGCGCCGCCCTGCCTGACGTCGGCGTCATGGACATGTTGCGGTATCACAAGTTTACGATCGGCTACGCCTGGGTGCCGGAGTACGGCTCGTCAGAAGACCCCAAGGCTTTTGCCTGGCTGCGCCAGTTCAGCCCCCTGCACACGCTCAAGCCCGGCACCGCCTACCCGGCCACGCTTATTGGCACCGCCGACCACGACGATCGGGTGGTGCCAGCCCATTCCTTCAAGTTTGCAGCGGCCCTGCAGGCTGCCCAGGGTGGCCCGGCCCCCACGCTCATCCGCATCGACACCAAAGCCGGCCACGGCGCAGGCAAGCCCACCGCCAAGCAGGTCGACGAAGCCGCCGACAAGCTGGCGTTTCTGTTCCACACCTTGGCGATTCCCGCCCCAGAGGCATGGCGATGACCCGCACACGTCCAGCCGATTTGCCAGGCTTGGGTCGGACCGCGCCCAGCCCACGGGGCCCAACGGAGAGAACCGGCGGGCTGCCAATGCGCTGCCAGGTCGGGTACCGCGGCGGTCGCTGGGCCTGGGCCGGATCCCTGGCGCGCCTGGTCGCCGCTGCGGCCCTGCTGCTGGTGGCGGTGCTGGTCCCGCAGGTCGGAGTGTGCGCCCCACCAGAGGCCGTGGCGCTGCCCGCCGCCACCACGACCAGCCAGGGCGACAAGCCCATTGACGTGCGTGTGACCCTGTGGCTGCTGGATATTGCCGAAATTGACATGCAGACCAGCACCTTTCAGCTGGATGCCACATTGGAGCTGCGCTGGACCGACCCGCGCTTTGTGGTGGGCGAAGTGCCGCCCTTTGAGATCATGAACGCCATCGACACCCGCTTGGAGTTCTACCCTACGCCGCCTTCTGGCGAGTGGCAGGTGCGAAACTGGCGGATTCACGCCAAGATGCGCGCCCATTTTGACCTGCATCGCTATCCGTTTGACGTGCAGCGCCTAGAGGTGCGCCTGGAACACCCGCTGTTGCAGGCCGACCAGCTGCGCTACCACTGCGAGACCCGCTTCCACCCCGAGCCGGGCGTGACGCTGCAGAGGCGGCTCGGTCCCGATTTCAATCTGTCCGACTGGCAGTTGCGCAATGTCTCTTCCAAAGAAACGATCGTAACCTATGGTCCGCAGGAACCCTATTCGCGCTACACCATGACCGTGGAGGTGCAGCGCGAGCTGCTGCGCGCCCTGGTGGCTGAGTTTGCGCCGTTGCTGCTCATGGTGCTGCTGTCTCTGGCGGCCAGCGGCATTCCACCCGAAAAGCTCGACGGCAAGCTGCTTTTGACGGTGCTGTCGCTGCTGGTGGCGGTGGAATTGCAGGTGGCGGCCCAAGATCACATCCCGGCTCTAGGCTACCTGACCGTCATTGACTGGGCCTACCTGTGCGCCTACGCGTCGATTGCCACGGGTGTGGTGCAAACGATTCTGGAGTATCGCCAACACGCCATGGGCCACGACGACTGGGCCCTGGTGACCAAGTGGCGCGGGACGCTGATCTCGGCGCTGGTGTTCTTCTTGCCGGTGGTGAGCCTGCTTGTGTGGCACGGCATCCAGGCAACCTAAGCCGCTGCTGCGCAAAGCCCAACAAGCCAGTAAGCCAACAGGCAAAAACTGGCAAAGAGCCGATCGGGCAGCCCCCCCGATAGCTAACCAGGAGCCGCCGTGACGCGCGCCGCCATTTTCGACCTGGACGGAACTCTCATCGACTCGGTGGCCGACATTGCCGCCGCCGTCAACGCCGCGCTGGCCGAGTACGGCTACCCCATTCACCCCCTTGCAGCGTATTACGAATTTGTCGGCGAGGGGGTAGAGGTGCTGATCACCCGGGCCCTGGAGCCGGCGCAATTGGAGCGCAAGGTGCTGGACCGCTACCGCCAGATCTACGCCAGCGAAATGACCAAGCGCACCCAGGTCTATCCGGGCATCCACGCGATGCTGCAAACGCTGCAAGCCCAGGGCTGGCGCCTGGCCGTTCTGTCCAACAAGCCCCACCCAGCCACCTGCGCACTGGTCCAGCACTTCTTTGCCGACATCGCTTTTGGCGCCGTGGCCGGCCAGCGCCCCGAGGTGCCGCGCAAGCCCGATCCCAGCGCCGCCCTGGAGCTCGCCGCACAGCTGGGTGCCCTGCCGCGGGACTGCCAATTTGTCGGCGACACCGCCATTGACCTTCAAACGGCGCGCAACGCCGGCATGGGCGCCATTGGCGTCTTGTGGGGTTTTCGGCCCGCCGAAGTGCACGGAGCCGACGCCGTGGCCGCCAGCGCCGCCGAGCTGTTGGCGGCCCTACAGCGCACAGCTGGTTGACCGATAGGTCGCAAGGATCAGGCCCAAAGGCGGGCCGCCTTGCTCTGGCGGCGCAGCGAATTGCCTTGCGCGCGGCGCTCTGCAGCCCTACTCTGAAGCGTCTTTGCGCAGCCTTGAACGCGGCCGCCTGCAGTGGCGGCGCTCTCAGTGAGGTCCCATGTCCGTCAGCCCCCTCGCCAGCTTCTCTGCCAATGTCAGCAGCTTGGACAGCCGCCGCGAAGAGTCCCCCAGTGTGGTCTCTATGCGCACGTCCTTTCAGCGCATGCACAACCTGTCTCGCAGCGAGGCGCCGCCCACCGTGGCGCAGCGCCGCGCTCACCTCGACGCCCTGGAAGCCGCCATCCGCCGCTACCAGCCGGCGATCATCGAGGCGATTGACCAGGATTTTGGCGGCCGGTCGCGCTATGAAACCGTCATAGCAGATATTTTTCCGCTTATCCTGAGCTTGCAGCACACCCGCAAGCACTTGGCGCGCTGGGCCAAGCCGCGATCGGTCCCGGTTCACTGGGCCTTCCAGCCCGGAGCCGCTGAGGTCGTGCCCCAGCCGCTGGGCGTCGTCGGCATCATTGCGCCGTGGAACTACCCGGTGCAGCTGGCACTGTCGCCGCTGATTTCCGCGCTGGCGGCGGGCAACCGCGCCATGATCAAGCCGTCTGAGCTGACGCCGCGCGCTTCGGCGCTGATTGCCCAGCTGATTGCCGAGACGTTCTCTCCCGACACCGTCACAGTGGTCCAGGGCGGCGTTCACATTGCCGAAGGCTTTGGCAAATTGCCTTGGGATCACCTGATTTTTACCGGCTCTACTCGCCTGGGTGCCATTGTGATGCGCGCCGCGGCAGAGAACCTGACGCCGGTAACTCTGGAGCTCGGCGGCAAGTCGCCGGCGATCATCCACCCCGAGCATCCCATGGAGCACGCCGTCGACCGCATCCTGGCCGGCAAGATGCTCAACGCTGGCCAGACCTGCATTGCGCCCGACTACGTGCTGCTTGGCCGCGGTCAGGCCAAGGAGTTTGTGGCGTGCGCCAAGGACATCGTCGCCAAGCGCTATCCCACCTTGCTGAACAATGCTGACTACACGGCGCTGGCCAATGACGGCCAGTACGCGCGCCTGCACGGCTGGCTGACCGAGGCAGAGGCCAAGGGGGCCACGCTGCTGCCCATCAATCCGGCCAATGAAGACCTGCCGGCGGCCCGCCGCAAGATGCCGCTGACCCTGGTGCTGAACGCCACGGACGACATGACCATTTTGCAGGAAGAGCTGTTTGGTCCGGTGCTGCCGCTCATCGAAGTCGACAACGTCGATGCGGCCATCCGCTACGTCAATGAGCGCGCGCGCCCCTTGGCCCTGTACTACTTTGACCGCAACAAAGAGCGCGTGCGCCACATGCTGGCCCGCACCGTGTCTGGCGACGTGACCGTCAACGACACCATGTTGCACATCGTTCAGGAAGAACTGCCCTTTGGCGGTGTGGGTCCGGCCGGCATGGGCGCCTATCACGGCAAGCGCGGCTTTGACACCTTCAGCCACCTCAAGGGGGTCTTCTGGCAGTCGCGCCTCAACGCCGCCGGCCTGATGAGCCCACCCTACGGCAAGCGCCTGGACCAGTTGTTGGGAATTCTGATGCGGTGACGATCAGTTTGCCCGGGCCAGCCGCGGCAGCAGCGGCTCCTTGGGGGCTGGCAAGACCTCGGGCAGCGGCACCTGCTCTACACCCACAAGATCAAACAGGATATCCCCAAGCAGCCGGTCATGCAGCACCAGCCGCTGGGGGCTCTGGTCGGCCATCGCCAGCCACAGCGTGACGCTGCGCTGCATCCGGCAGCTGCTGAGCACCGCTTCAATCCGCAAAGCATCCATAGCCTTTCCGCTGACTTGAATCGCCTCGACCGTCTTGGCCGCCATGTCCAGCTGGCACAGGTCGGCGCCGGTAAACAAAGAGGCCTTCCAAGTCTGCCCCGGCTTGGCCTTCTGCTGCATCAGCCACGGCACCATCGCCACCGGGTCAAGCAGAATCCCAGCGGTCATGCGGTCCTGCTGGATGGCGCCGCGGCCCTGGCGCTCAAACATCGCTATCAGCCGACCACCCGCCAACGTAGCCTGGGTAAATGCCTTTCTCCCGGCCAGCTGCGAGTCCCAGCGCGCCGCCTGCGGCAACCAGTCGGCATTGACCCAAGAGTGAGCCAGCAGCGCACCCTGGTAGATGGCCCCCAGCACGGACTCGGTCTGGCCGGTCAGCTGCAACAGCCGCAGGCCCTTGCGCCCATCGCCCTGGCGCGGCCCCACCAGCAGCTTGCCACTGCCAATGCGACTGTCGCGAACGCGTACGTCAAAAGAAATTTCTAGGGCTTTTGCAGGCTTGGCGGCATGGCTCGGACGCGCCAAGGCTACCAGCGCCAGGGCCAGCCCCGCGGCCACCAACAGCTTTGCCGGCCGTCTGATCGATGTGCTCGCCACCATGCCCCCGCCGCGGCCCCGACCGCCCATCTGCAACGGTCTTCTGCCCCAGGGGATTCACACCGGCGGCAATGCAGCGGCGGGCTACTTGCCCATCGTTAGCAATTCAGAGAGGTTGGGCATCAGCAAGAATTCGACGCGGCGGTTCTTCTGGCGCCCTTCTGGGGTGGTGTTGTCCGCGGCCGGCTGATAGAACGCGTAGCCACCGGCGGACAGGGTCTTGCCAGAGACGCCTTCTTTGATCAAGAACCGCACCACGGTAACGGCGCGCTCGGTCGAGAGGCCCCAGTTCTTCTCTTCTTCGCCCTGGTCATCGGTGTGGCCGGCGACCTGGAACAGGCGGTCGGGCATCGACTTGAGCACCGCGGCCAGCTCGCGCAGCACCGGGGTCGCGTCGTCTTTGAGCTTGGCTTTGCCGGTGTCAAACAAGATGTCGCCAGCCAGCGCAATGATCAGAAAGCCGCGATCTACTTTGACTTCTAGCTTGCCGGCCGCCGCCATGACCTGCAGAGCCTGGCGCACCTTGTCAATGCTGGCCTGAACGCGCGCCAGCTTGTCTGAGACTTCGCCGCGCTCGCGCACGCACTGCTGCAGCGCCTTGCCCTTGTCGCCACCGGCCGCCACACAGGCGTCCAGATCGCGCTTGGCCACCAGCAGATCCTGAGCTGCCTTGTCGGCCGCTTCCTTGCAGGTGGCGCTCATGGCGGTCTTTTCGTCGGTGCACTTCTGCTGGGCAGCGGCGGCGGCCTCTTCAGCGGCCTTCTTGTCCGCCGCCATCAGGCTTTTGAGGTCGCCGGTATCTTTGTCGTACTTGGTTTGCGAGACGCACGCACTGGCGAACATCCCAGCCAGCAGCAGCGGCCCAATGGCTCGGCTGAAAGGCGCAAAACGGTTGAACTTCAGCATAGGAATCTCCGTCGGACGGGGCATGGACTGGACCGTCGCAGTGGGCCAGAGAATACCAGGGTTGCGCAGACCGGCCAATTCGACGCACTCTTGGCGAACGCCCCGCAGCTTCAGCTGGCGCAGTGTGACCAGCCCGTGCCCACCCTGACAGAGAACCTCAATCTATTCAAAATCATCCTCGCCATCGACCGCAAGACCATCCTGCGGACCCTGCCGTTGGCCGTGCTGCTAGCGGTGCTGGCCGTCCAAGCCTGCAGCGAAGCCAAGCCGTACATCGATCCCACCCGCTATGATCAGGCCGGCCTAGCCACCCAGGGCCCGCGGCCGCGGCTGTTTGCCAAGGCCCTGCCGACCGGCGAGACGCTGCCCGACGCCATCACCGCCGACGCGCTGCAGATGGGCTGGGCGTGCCTGGACCTGCCCGCGCGCCCCCGCCCGCGGCTGCTGCCGGCCAAGGGCGATGGCCTGGTGCGCTGGATCGAGCGCGACGCCGACGACCTGGACTGGTTGCTGGTGGCCCTGGACCTGGCGACCCGCACCGCCACCCAAGAGTACGCCCTGCCCGGCGCTGACGCCTGGCCCATGGCCCAAGGGGTGCTGGTTCGCCAGGGCCCGCTTTATCCTGAGACAGCTGAAGAACTGCACGCGCTGGGCTGGGCGGCCTCTTTGGCGGAGGCCGCGAGCGCCGTCGCCCTGGCCGATCAGCCGACAGCCAGCGGGCCACTGTGGGCCATAGGCATGGCGACGGCGCCGACGATCGTGCTGGCCGACGTGCTATCGGTGGCGGCGGCGCCCTGGGGCACCCACGCATGGGCGGTCAGCCAGAGCGAAGACGCCTCGCCGGTGTTGTGGGAGATTGCCACGGCAGATGAGGTGACCCTGACCCAAGCCGGTACCGCGCTTCGGGTTTGGGCGGTGGCCGAAGACGGCGCCGTGGCCATTCTGCGCGGACACGGCGCAAACGGCCCTGAGACACAGCTGGCCAGCCGCGGCCAGGCGGAGCGCCTGAGGCTGGGGCCCGATGGCCTGGCCCTGGCAGTGGTCGCCGATGGCGTGCTGCTGCACGGCGTCGATGGCCAGCTGTGGCGCCTGCACCTGGATGGCAGCCCGCCGCAGCCCCTGGCCGACGCTCTGCCCGGCGACCGCCTGATGACCTGGGGCGGCCAGCCGGCCGTAGTGCGGCCGCTGCCAGATAACCATTGGATGCTGCTGTGGTTTGACGGCAGCCGCCTGCACGAAGTCACTGCGATTGGCCCGACGACCTGGCTGGCGGCCTGGCCGATGCGCCTAAGCCTGGTCTTGGCCCTGATGGGCCACGACAGCAATGGGACCGGCAGTGTCGACCCGCTGCGGGATGAGGCCGACGTCTGCCTCATTGCCCGCACCATTGCGCCCCAGCCCATGCCCCAGCGCCGCGGCCCGCGGCCCCTGCGACGGTTGTGGTTTGGCTATGAGTAGCTCGAGTGGCTAGCCGCAGGCTCCGGCAGATCCCCGCTGGGCTGCTAAGCCCGCGTCAAAGCCCGGTAGCGAATCCGATGCGGCTGATCGGCATCGCGACCTAGCCGCGCCTTGCGATCCGCCTCATATTCCGAGTAGTTGCCGTCAAAAAACACCACCTTGCTGTCGCCCTCAAAGGCCAGCATGTGCGTCGCAATCCGGTCCAAGAACCAGCGATCGTGGCTGATGACCACCGCGCAGCCCGCAAAGTTCTCCAGCGCTTCTTCCAGTGCCCGCAGCGCGTTGACGTCCAAGTCATTGGTCGGTTCGTCCAGCAGCAGCACGTTGCAGCCCGACTTGAGCAGCCGCGCCAGGTGCACGCGGTTGCGCTCGCCGCCAGACAGCATGCCGACCTTCTTTTGCTGGTCCTGCCCCGCAAAGTTGAATCTGGAGACATAAGCCCGCGAGTTCACGGTCTTCGTTCCCAGCTCCAGCACCTCTTGCCCATCGCTGATGACCTGCCAGATCGTCTTCTCCGGGTCCAGATCGTCGCGCTCTTGGTCCACGTAGGCCAGCTTGACGGTGCTGCCGGTCTTAAACGTGCCGGTGTCTGGCTGCAGCTGGCCGGTGATCAGCTTGAACAGCGTGGTCTTGCCGGCGCCATTGGGACCAATCACCCCAACGATACCGCCCGGAGGCAGCGCAAAAGACAGGTCGTCAAACAGCAATTGGTCGCCAAAGGCCTTGCGCACGTGGTCGGCCTCGATGACCACATCGCCCAAGCGCGGCCCCGGCGGGATGAAAATCTCCAGGTCGTTGGCGCGCTTGTCCGCGTCCTGGGTCAGCAGGCGCTCATAGGAGGCGATGCGCGCTTTGCCCTTAGCGTGGCGCCCTTTGGCCGAGGTGTTGATCCACTCGAGCTCGCGCTTGAGGGTCTTTTGGCGCTCGCTCTCTTGCTTCTCTTCCTGGGCCATGCGCTTGGTCTTCTGATCCAACCAGCTGGAGTAGTTGCCCTTCCACGGAATTCCCTGGCCGCGGTCCAGCTCCAGAATCCAGCCGGCCACGTTGTCCAAGAAGTAGCGATCGTGGGTTACGGCGATGACCGTGCCCTCGTAGCGCTGCAGGTGCTGCTCCAGCCAAGCGACCGACTCGGCGTCCAGGTGATTGGTCGGCTCGTCAAGCAGCAGAATGTCTGGCTTTTGCAGCAGCAAGCGGCACATGGCGACCCGGCGCTTCTCGCCGCCAGACAGCACGCTGCACAGCGACTCGCCCGGCGGGCAGCGCAGCGCGTCCATCGCCATCTCCAGCCGGCTGTCCAGGTCCCAGGCATCGGCGGCGTCCAGCTTCTCTTGCAGCTCGCCCTGGCGCTCGACCAGCTGCATCATCTCGTCGTCATCGGTGCAGGTCTCTAACTGCTCGCCGATCTTCTCAAATTCGCGCACCAGGTCGACGGTCGCCTGCACACCTTCTTCAACGATCTGCTTGACCGTGCGCGAGCCGTCCAGCTGCGGCTCCTGCTGCAAGTAGCCGATGGTGAAGCCGGCCGAGACCGTGGTCTTGCCTACGAAATCGGGATCCACGCCAGCCAGAATCTTGAGCAGCGAGCTCTTGCCTGAGCCGTTCAGGCCCAGGACGCCGATCTTGGCACCGTAGAAGTAGGACAAGTAGATGTCTTTGAGAATCGGCTTCTTATCGTAGAACTTCGACACACCAATCATCGAGTAGATGATCTTGTTTGGCTCAACGCTCATGCAGGCTCCAGGTCGACCGGTGAGGCGACGCGGCGGTGGGAAAATTTGGCTTGGACGCGAACTTGGGGCTCCCGGCACAGGGCCCCAGGCTGCGGGCCGGCAAGTGTGCGACAGGGGCCGCGCGCGGGCAAGCGCTGGATGATTGCGCCGGCCAGCTTGAGTCGTGTATATCTGGCGCCATGAAGCAGATTCTTACGCCTTTGTCCCAACGTCTTGGCCTGCGCTATCCCATTATCGCGGCGCCGATGTTTCTGATCTCCAACAAAGAGATGCTGGTCGCTGCGGCTGAAGCCGGGATCCTGGCGTCCATGCCCTCTCTGAACTGCCGCACGCCAGACAGCTTGCGCGAGACGCTGGAGTGGGTCCGCGCCCGCACCAATGGCCCGTTTGGCATCAACCTGACGATCAAGCTCACTGACCCGCAGCGGCTGGAGCTAGACGTGCAGACCTGCCTGGATCTGCAGGTACCCGTCCTCATCACCAGCTACGGCAATCCCACCGAGATCGCCCGCCGAGCCCACGCCCGCGGCTTGACGGTGCTGCACGACGTCATTCGCTTGGACCACGCCTTGAAAGCGCAGGCCGCGGGTGTGGATGCGGTGATCGCCGTGGGTGCCGGCGCGGGCGGCCACGCCGGGACCATCAGCCCCTACGTGCTGGTGCCGTGGCTCAAAGAAAACTTGAAGATTCCAGTGATTGCCGCTGGCTGCATCGCCACCGGCCAGCAGATCGCCGCGTCGTTGGCGCTCGGTGCAGAAGCCGTGTACATGGGCACGCGCTTTATCGCCAGCGCCGAGTGCGGCGCGCCAGACGAGTACAAGAAGATGGTGGTCGGCGGCAGCCCTGACGACCTCATCTACACTGACGCGGTCAGTGGCGTGCACGCCAACTTCTTGCGCGCCACGGTGCCCGGCGCCGAGCTACCGAACGCCAAGGCCGCCGAAGCCGGTGCCGCCCAGGCCGCCATTCAAGAGCACGGCGCCAAGCGCTGGAAAGACATCTGGAGCGCCGGCCAGGGCATCGCATTGGCCAAGGACATCAAGCCAATGGCAGAGATCGTCGCCGACCTGGTCCGCGAGTATGAGCAGACCGTCAGCGCCCTGCCGCGCCTGGGCTAAGTCGACCACTGGCCGCGGGGTTCGCCGGCTACGGCGGCAGGCAGACCTTGCCAGACAAGCCGGAGATCGCGCCGCACGCCATCTGCGCCGGGCAGTCAAACTCGCCGCTGCACATCTTTAGGCACTGCGCTAAGCCACTGTCATCGCACAAGTTGCCAAAGGGGCAGAAGGCCGCGGCACCGCAAGACGGCGCGCAGTAGCCAGCTGTCTGGGCGGCGTTGGTGATGCAAAGCGCGTTGCTGCAGTCCTTGGTCTGGCTGCATGCGGCTCCAGCCGTGCCGGCGGGCACTGGCGCGCAAGAGTAGGTGGGCACCGAAGGCGATCCCATGGTCGGCAGAGGCGTTCCGATGATGCACACAAGGCCCGGCACCCCGCCGCAGGCCGCGTCGTCGCCGGGGCCCTTGCAGCTGGGCTGGCAGCTGCCAGAGGTCTTGTCTTTGCCGGGCACGCACACCGCGCCGGTCGGGCACTTGGTGTCGGCGCTGCAGGGCGCGGTGCACACGCCCTTTTCCTTGCTGGCATCCAGCACGCACGGCCCGGCGGCGCCGCACTGCAGGCTGTTGAGGCAGGGCTGGCCGCCGGTGCTGCAGGCGCCCTTGGCAAAGATGGCGCACAGCTTGGTGTCGCAGTCCAGGTCGGCCAGGCAAGCGGCGCCCACGGCGGCGGACTTGGAGCTGTCCAGGCAGACCTTGACGGGCTTCTTGGTCAGGTCGGTCTTGTCTACACATTTGCGCGGAAAAGTGCCGCCGATCGAGCACTCGCTGTCGATGGCGCAAGTCTTGAGGCACAGCGGCTTGCCGTTGCGCAGCACGCAGGCTTCGCCGCTGCCACACGGGTCGCTGGCCCCGCAGCCCAGCCGGGCGCAGTAGCCGCCCGCGATGTCGGTCAAGCAGGTGTTGGCGCCTTTGCAGTCAGAGGCTTTGGCGCACCCCAACCCGGTGCCGTACTTGCCGCCGGGTGCGCACAGGCGCGCCTCGATGCCGCCGAACTCGACGGAGTAGCGCTTGCAGGCATAGCCATCCGCGGTGCGGCAGTCGCCGTCCAAGTCGCAGCCGGCGTGGCACAGCTGGTTGGTCTTGACCTCGCCATAACAGACCGACGAACCTGGGCAATTGGCCCCGGGCGCGTCGCAGTTGGGCACGGTGCAGTAGCCCTTGGGCCAGTTGAAGCAAGACAGGCCAGACATGCAGTCGTAGTCGTCCAAGCACGCAGCCCCAACAGGGCTTTTGCCGCTCACCGGCACGTCTTTGGCGTCGATCTTGGTGTCTGGCGTGGCGCTGCCGTCTTTGGCGTCCGTTGGCTGCGCATCGGCGTCTTTGACGGCGTCCTTGGCGGCATCTGCGGCGGCGTTGTCAGGGACCGCGGCGGCATCGGTGGCCTGACTGGCGCTGTCTTCCACGGCGCTGTCCTGGGTCGCGGCGGCGTCTTCTACCGGGGCATTCTCATAGCAAAACGTCCCTTCTGCGTGAAAGCCGACTGGGCACACGACCTTGGGGTCGCCTTCGCAGCCCCCCAGAGCCGCGGCGATGGCCAGGATCGCTAGCAGGTGGGGGATCAAGGGTCTGGCCATGGCGCCTCTTGTGGGCTGCGGTTGCGGCGCGCAGCACCTTGATCTTGCGGGGCGCCGCGGCCAAACGCAACCGGGCGCTGCAAGGAGGGTCGGCGCTGACAGCGTGACTCTGCAAAAAGTTCGTTTCAAAACATAGATCAGACATTCCCCTGGGCATTGTCGGTCGGGCAATGTCGGCCCCGGCCCCGAGCTGGCGACCTTGCAGCTGGCCCTGGGGCCCCAAGAAGGGGTCCCGTTGACAATTGCCCGCTCATTGGCCAACGTACGCGCATGAACGTCACCAATTTTGTTTCAGCAGCGCTGCCCGTTGGGCGGCAAGACTTTGGCCGCGACCGCGGTCCTCTTCGTCGGACCGCCGGGCTGGCGCTGGGGCTGCTGCTGTGCCTGTGCGCAGCGACGCGGCCGACCCTCGCCCAAGAGCCCCTGCCCAAGCTGCCCGAGCGGCGGCTGCTGCTGACCAGCCTGACGCTGGCGCGCTGGAACCCGATCGGCTTGGAGTCCCAGGTGCGCGCGGGCTACCTGCAGCAGCTGTACCAGCGGCCAGACAGCCGAGCTCTGCGCGACAACTTTGTCTACGCGGGTACTTTTCTGCGCTTCAACCCGGCCTCTCTGCGCGCCGCGGCGGTGGTCGAGCTGCAGCCGCTCAGCCTGATCAACCTGCGCGCCACTGCCGAGGTGCTGCAATTCTTCGGAACATTTACCTTCGTGCAGTCGCGGCGCAGCGCCTCGGACGCCTGGGACGATGCGACCCTGAAGGCCAACAAGACGGGGCCCCAGGGCAACTACGCTGCCTCCGGCGTTCACATCAGCTTTGAGCCGCTGGTGCAGGCCAAGGTAGGGCCAATCGCCCTGCGGTCGCGGGCCTTTTTGGGTTGGTTTGATCTGGCGCTGGAGCGAGGCGACCAGGTGTTCTACGAGGCGACTCTGGACACCCTGCTGCCCAACCGCGCCTGGACTTTGGCCAATGACGCCGATGTGCTGACCCAGCTTCCCATGGGCGAGGCGCTGTTGACTGCCGGGGTGCGCTGGTCAAGCGTGCGCCCGCTCTACCGCGCCGATCACGTGCTGGCCAACCAGGATCCTCAGGGGATGCGCAACGGCCACGACCGCATCGGCCTGCTGCTGGCCTACACCCTGTGGGACCGCGGCCAGGCCCACTTCAACCGCCCAACCATCGTGTTCAATCCAGCGTGGTACGTGGACCACCGCTTTCGCGATGGCGCCGCAGTATCGCGGGCGATGCCGTACCTAATGCTGGCCTTTGCCTTCACCTCGGACTTCCTTGATGTGAAGTAGTTTTTGCCCCATTAGCCACCAGCGACGGCCATTCTCTGCCAGTCTGCTTCAGGTGGGCGCCGCCGCGCAGCGGGTTGGGGCGCGCTTGGGCAGCAATTGGCTCACGGCGACCTCCGCGACGCAGACGTGACGCAGCCGCAGCTCTGAAGCGCTGGATGGCGTCATCGCATCGTGCTTTCGCAAGCCGCTTCGGTATACTTCAGCGCCTTGGGAGGTCGCGATGCTCCACCTGTTCTCTGCCCACCTGCAGCGCCATGAGCCAGGGCGCCCTCTAGGATCGCCGCTACTGGCCTGTGCGGTGGCTTGGCTGCTGCTGGGCGGCTGTGAGCGCATTCCAGAGGTAGAGCCGCGGCAGGCCCTGGGCGATGCCTGGGTCTCGCCGGCCCAGCCCTACAACCAGACGCTGGATGGCGGAATCCCCTGGGATGCTGCAGGCATCGACGTGGTCGGCCTGCCCGACGCCCAAGCTGATGCGACCCTGCCGGACTCCACGCTGCCGGACTCCAAGCTGCCGGACTCCACACAGCCTGACTCTGCACTGCCTGATTCCACGCTGCCTGATTCCACCGTGGCCGACAGCCTGACCGACAGCGCCGATGCCAAGGACGCAGCGGCGGACGTCGCGACCCCAGATGTGCCGACCTGGCCCACCGGCGCGCTGCAAGTCGTCAGCGCCTTCTCGCCCGACGGCAAGAACCTGCGGCTGCGCTTCAACAAGCCGGTCCAGCCGGCCACGGCGACCGTCGCCAGCAATTACCTGCTGCTAGAGAACAACCAGGTCAAGAGCGGCGCCATTACCGCAGCTGCCGTCGGCGACAACCCCATCTTTGTGACCCTGACCGTCAACCCAAGCGTCCAGATCAACCCGGCCCTGACCTACATCGCCCAGGCCAAGAATATCACTGGTTTTGATGGCGAAAAGCTCGACGCGGTCAAGAACAAGTCGACCATCAAGCGCACGGTGTTTGTGCACATCCTGTGGCACCAGCACCAGCCGACTTACCTCGATCCCATTGCCGACCAACTGACCAGCCCGTGGGTGCGCAAGCACGCCATGAAGTCCTACTACGACATGGCCTCGGTGCTGGAGAAGTACCCGGATGTGCACCTCTCGATCAACATCACGCCGGTACTGCTCAACCAGATGATTCCGTACTACCTCGATCGTCTTGGGGAAAAGGACGGATCCGGCAAAGAACTCTATGTCGATTTCAAGGCCAACACCGTAGACGAGGCCAAGTTTCTGGCCAAGTGGAAGGGCAAGACCGATCCGTGGATCGACCTGCTGTTGGAAGACACCCCTGATCCCAAGACCGCATCGACCAAGCAAATTGGCCTGCTATACGCCGATCCGTGGTCCTGCGTGTCGACGTCGCCGGTGCTGATGAACCGCTTTCCGGCCTACGCGGCCATTCGAGACAAGAACCCCGCCACGCTGACCAAAGAGGATCTGGCGGCGTTGAAGGTCTGGTTTGAAATCGCTTGGATGGACCCTGACTTCCTGCTTGGCAAGTCGACCCTGGCCACTGGCGACACGGTCGACCTGACCGACGTGCTGCAGGCTTCGGCGCCGCAGAACGCCACGTTCACGCTGAAGATGCCCGCCGGGCTCGACGAAGCGGGCCGCATCGCCTGGTATGAGAAGCTGGCCAATCGGCTGGTGGCGGAGCAGTACAAGATCATGAAAGCGGTGATTCCGATTCACCAAAAGCTCCACTACGACCCAGACAAGTACACCGGCCAGATCGAGATCACCACCACCCCGTTCTACCACCCGATCCTGCCGCTGGTGCAAAACACCGAGCTGATGGGGCCAGGGCAACCCTTTGATCCCAAGCCAAATCCCGGCTTCAGCTACCCTGCGGATGCGGCGGCCCAGGTCAAGAGAGCGGTGGCGTACATGGAGTCGGTCTTTGGCTTCAAGCCGCGCGGCATGTGGCCCGGCGAAGGGTCGGTGGCCGAAGAGGTGGTGCAGCACTTTGTCAACGCCGGGGTGCTGTGGGTCGCGACCGACCAGCAGGTCATGGAAAAGTCTGGGTTCTATCCAGGAGGCGCGCCAACCGGGCCGTACTCGGTCGACATCGACAAGGCCAATCCCGGCACCGGCGGCGACGGCCAAGGGCGCCTGGGGGTGTTCTTTCGCAACACCAACATGAGCAACGACATTGGCTTTAAGTACCAAGGCTTGACTGGCAAGGAAGCCACCGACGACCTGGTGGCCAATGTGCTCGGCCAGGCCCCCAAGTTCGGCGCCCCAGACCGGGTGATTACGCTGATCCTGGACGGAGAGAACGCCTGGGAAACCTTCAGCAAAGAGCATGACGGCAAGGGCTTTTTCCATGCCCTGTACAGCCGGCTGGAGCAGCTGCAGGAGGCGGGCGAGATCATCAGCGTCTCTGGCAGCGAGTACGTGCTGGGCAACCCCAAGCGCAACGTGCCGCCGCACCCGCTGGTCGGCCTGCCGCAGCTGGAGCCGCTGTTTCCCGGCTCTTGGATCGGCGGCAACTTCGGCATCTGGGCCGGCGAAGGCGAAGAGAACCTGGGCTGGCAGTACCTGCAGCAGACCAGAGCCGATCTGGCCAAGTCCGGTCTGGCTCAGCCCGATCCGCTGCTGCTGGCGCCCAAGAGCAAGACGTCTCTAGAAGGAGAGATCTGGTACGCCTTTGACGAAGTGTATGCCGCCGAGGGCTCGGACTGGTTCTGGTGGTATGGCAGCGACATGACCTCGCCGTCCAACGACGACTCGCCCTTTGACGCCAATTTTCGCCTGCACTTGGCTGGTGTCTACAAGCACATGAACGCGGCTCTCAAGCTGCAGGGCAAGGCAGAGATCCCCATGCCGGTGTTCAAGCCGATCATTCAGGCCAATCCCCAAGCGCCGCAGGGGCCGCTGGTGCCGGCACCGGTGCTCGACGGGTCGTTTCTGCCCAATGAGTCAGAGTGGGCGGCCAAGGGCGGCTTCTTCTTTGACTCCGACACCGCCGGCGCGCTAGCCAATCCCGACGACTGGGTCGCCACCGTCTACTATGGTTTTGGCAGCTTTGGCAGCAAGCCCGGGCTGTTTCTGGCGGTGCAGCACAACTTTGACCTCTCTGCCGCCAACGGCGCTGGCTTGGGTATCTACCTGTCTCACAAGAAGATCCTCAACGCCACCACCGGCGAAGTCCAAGAGGACCCGGCCACCCTGCTGACCCGCTACGGCGAGACCATGGCCTGGAAGGGCAAGGGCGCGGCCAAAGAACTGTGGATCGGCCTGGGCGGCGGCAAGGCCACGCCAGAGTGGCGCACCTGGAAAAGCGGCACCGCCAAGTGGACCGACCTGAGCAGCGGCACCTTCAGCGGCAGCGTGGCAGGCCCAGTCAAGGGCGGCAAACTGCTGGAGGTCTTTGTCCCCTACAGCGACCTTGGCATCGGCGCCACCGATCCGCTGGAGATGCAGCTGATTTTTGGCCAGGGCGGCAAGGCGGTGGACTTTGCCCCATCGCTGGAGTCCAAGCTGCTGGTCGAAGACCCCACCGCCGCCATGTTTGTGACTTTCAGCTGCGACGCCCGCGGGCCGGCCGCCGGCAACCCGCCTCTGGACCTCTACGGCAACCTGTGCGTGACCCCCCAGCAGGGCGGCATCATCTACATTGCCGGCAACGACCCAAAATTAGGCATGAAAGCCAAGTGGGTTCCCAACAAAGTGGCCCTGCGCGATGACGGCAAAGAGGGCGACACCGCCGCCGGCGACAACATCTGGACGCTGGTCCTGCCCTTTAGCAAGGGCACCTCTCTCAAGTACAAGTACACGGTCGGCAAGCCCGCCAATGAAGGCCAGTGGGGCTGCACAGAGGAATTTCCGCTGACCGAGCGCGGCTTGGACATCAGCAAGGATCCGCTCAAGAAGAAGATGAAGGTCGCCGACATCTTTGCCGACCGACCAACGCCCAGCGGCATCCCCGGACCCAAGACCGTCATCACCACCGAGTAGAGCTGACAGCCCGCGGGCGGCTACGGGCGGGTCAGGCGCTTTTGCAGCCGCGGACTGCGCAGTGCGCCGCTTTGCAGCCACTCTCCCAGGGCGTGCTGGCTGCCGGTGATGGCCACGCCGGTGCCGCGCGCAGCTTCTGTCGTCGCTTCGGCAAAGCACCTCTGGATGCTGCCCACCGCATAAGCCGCTGCGGGGGCCGCGCGATCAATCGCCGCTGTCAGCTCCTCCGCCGAGCGCAGCGTCTCGCCCTCACAGCGCGGCAGAAAAAAGCACTGGGTGACGGGGGCCAGGGCGCGGATCAGCTCTTCTGGGTCGCGGTCTTTGCGCACGGCCAAGATGACCTGCCACAGCTTGCCGCGCTCCAGCAGGAGCTGGGCAAAAGCCTGCATGCCTGAAGGGTTGTGCGCCGCATCGGCAATCACCAGCGGCTGGGTGCTCAGCACTTCGGCGCGCAGCGGCCAGTCGATGTCGAGCAGGGCCGGCAGCGCATCCTCCAGCGGCGGCAGCGCCCGGCCCGTCATCGGCAGCCACCACTCGGCAAAGGCCAAATAGGCCATGGCGGCGAGCGCTGCGTTGTCGGCCTGGTGGCGGCCTGGCAAGCCGAGCTCGACAATGGCCTCGTCGGCCAGCAGCGGCCCGCGCAGCACCGCCGTCGTGCGCGGCGGCTGACCGGTCAGTTGGTGCTGATCCACCAGCAGATCGTGCCCCAAGGACAACACCCGTGGCGCGATGCCGTGCTTGCGCAGAGCCGCCTTGACCAGGCTGGGCTGCGCACACACCAGCGCCCGGGCCTCTCGGGCAATACCGGCCTTTTCAAAGGCGATCTGCGGCAGCGAATCGCCCAGCACCGCCATGTGGTCGTAGGCCAGGTGGGTAATGACGCTGACCACCGGCTCCGTCGCGTTGACGGCGTCCAGGCGGCCGCCAAGCCCCACTTCCAAGACAGCGACCTCTACCTGATCGACCCGAAACAGCAGCAGGGCTGCGGCGGTCAGGGCTTCAAACGGCGTGGGGTCCAGCGCTGGCTCCACGGCCGCAGCGCGGTGGGTCTGCACCAGCGCATCGTCGAGTTGTTCAGCCGAGACCAAGCCTTCGGCCAGCCGCACCCGCTCGCGCGTCTCTACCAGGTGGGGCGAGGTATAGTGGCCGACCCGCAGCCCGGCGGCCTGCAGCAGCGCGGCGATCATCGCCGACGTCGAGCCCTTGCCATCGGTACCGGCCACCGCGATCAGCGGCAGATCGCGCTCTGGTCGGCCCAAGCGCTCCAGCAGCTGGCGTATGCGCTGCAGGCCCAGCTCCATGCCGCGCGCCCCTAGCGAAGCCAGCCAGCGGTGGCCTGGACCATCATGAGAAATCAGCGCTTCATTCATGGGCGGACTCGGGCGCAGTCGGGCGCGGCCGCAACACTGCTACACAGCAGGGGTCTGCGTCAACGGCGGCGGCCGGGCCGCCATGGCCAGCCCTGGGGGATTAGCCTTTGGGAGCCACGGGCTCTGCCACGGGCGGGCCCGCCGGAGCGCCCTGGCCCGGAGCCGGCCCGCTAGGAGCGGCGGGGACGGGGTCAGCCTTCCCGCCGGCCGGCGCGGCTGGGGCGGTCGGCGCCGCCACCCCCTGTTCAATGAGCTGGGTGTAGATGGCGCGTTCGCGCTGCAGCTCTACCAGTTGCTGATCGTAGGCGTCTTTGGGGTCCAGCTGCTTGGCCCGCTGCAAGTCGTTCCAGCCCTCGTCAAACCGGCCGCTGTACTGAAAGACGATCGCGCGGTTCCAGTGGGCCTTGGCCAGCTCAGCCGGCGCAGCCTTGGCGGCTTCCAGGCGGCCAATCGCCTCGGTAAACGCCTGTACCGCCTCATCAAAGTGTGACTGAGCCATCTGACGTACGCCCGCTTCGCACACCGCCTTGGCCGGCTCCTGGCAGTCATAGAAGACGGCATCGACGCGTTCTTTGCGCGGGGCCACCAGCCACGCCACCTGGTCAGCCACGTGCTGGCGCAGGACCTGCAGGATCGCGTGGGCGTTGGGCGGTGCCGGCACATAGTCCTTGCCCTCATAGGTCTTGCCCTGGCGCTGCGCCACGATCGGCCGCCACAGCAGCACCTCGCCAGAGGCCGTGGTCACCTTGGCCTCCACCGCCATGCGGGCCTGCCACTCGTACCACCGCCAGGTACACGTCGAATTGACCATTGCCTGGGGCCGGACCTTGGCCGCGGGCGCCTCGCCTTCGGCCGCGGGCGGCGGCGGGGGCGCGGGCTTGTGGCAGGGCTCGGTGCGCACAAGCTCTCTAAGGTTCATGGAGTATTCGTCGACGCGACCGGTCACCACCAGGCCGCCGCCGTAGTCCATCAGGCGCACCGAGCCGGCCACCGAGTTCAAGACCCTCTCGGCAATTTCTTGGCGCAGCTGCCCGGCCACCTCGGCATAGTCGGCGTAGGCGGGGATCCAAGCGCCAATGGTGACGGTGCCGCCGTAGGCGCGAGCGTTGATCACCGCCGGTCGCGCCACCACCATCTGGACGGTGCTGGTGCCACAGGCGGGCAGGACCGCCGCCGCTGCCGTGAGCAGCACCAGCCACCAGCGCGCGCTGCGATGGCGCAGGGTTACAAAGGCGATGTCTGGCGTGGCCACGGCGACTCCTAAGCCCAGCTCTGGGCAACCGCCGATCAACGCACTATGGCCGCCGCGATTCACTGCAGCGATTCGCTACAACGACTCACTGCAGCGACTCACTGCAGCGACTCACTAGAGCGACTCACTACAGCGATTCACCGCCGTGGCGCCGCGGCGGGCCTTGTGGACTTGCGCTTGGCCGAGTTGGGCGCGTAACCTTGCGGGCGGCCTAGCCGCGGGAGGAAGCCGTGTTCGACTTGCAGCGCCATGCCGAGCGATTGAAAGAAGCGGTCCTGGCGGCGATGAACGACGTCGAGATCGACAGTGACATCGCTACCGACGCTGCGGCCTTGAGTTTTACCCATCCGGTCCACCAGGCCACCTGCATCTTGGTGGTCGAACCGGACGCCCAGGTCGGCGTGGCCCTGCTGATTGCAGTGGTCATTGGCGACTGGGACACGCTGCGCCAAAGTGCAGATGGCGCTGGGCTTTTTGCCCTAAACCCCCGGCTTTTGACCTGTGCCGTCGGACTGTTGCCGATCAACGACGACGAGATCGCCGCGGTGCTGTGCCGGCGCATGCCAGCCGACGCTATGGAGCCAGAAGAGGCCGTCCGCATGCTGGACGACATGATCTGGGAATATGCCCAGGTAGGTGGCGGCGCGCTGACCGAGCCCCAAGACCACCCGCCCGCGCCAGTCGATCGCGGGCCGCGGCTCATCCACTCGCTAGAAGAGGTGTGACGGTGCAAATTCACCGCGGAGCCGCCATTGCCACTAGTACCCCAAACCCCAATTTCGTTCCGGGATCCGGAACGGACGCGGTTTGGGGTACGGAAGAAGACCCAGCAGTAGGACCCAAGACCTGTGAACAAGAACCGGGCGCAGCCCGGATCGAATTAACGGTCTTGGGTACTAGGGGCGTCAACAAAATCCTGCTGGCGATCGCCGCCTGTGCCTGGGCCGCTAGCGGCTGCACGGCCGGCCTGCAGCAGACCGTGCTTTCGCCAAAGGTAGAAGGGACCTACAACTTCTCTGGCGTCGACATGCTGGCGCAGAGTCCGCCCAGCTGGACGGGGCAGCCCTACACCCTGCCGATCAAGCTTGCCCCGCAGGGCGGCCAGGTCGGGCCGATGAGCGCGGTCACCCAGCTGTCCTTTGGTCTTGACCTGCCGTTTCTGCGCATGGTGGTGGCGCCGGGCCTCAATGCCCCAGCGCTCATAGAGACGCTGCAGTTTGACGTGCTGTACAAGCATCCCCTGCGCATTGGCGGAGAGGATCGCTGGCGGGCGCTGATTGGCCTTAGCTATCAAAGCCTGGCGGCCAAGGTCGCTGCCGACTACGTCTTGGCCGTGGGCGCGCCGGTGCAGGTGGGCGACGCGCTGCTGCAAAACGGCGACGAGGTGCGCTACGAGTCGTCAGAGAGCCGCAAAGGCTGGTACGCGACCTTGGGGGCTGAGTACGAGATCGCCGATTGGGCCCACCTGTTTGGCCAGTTTTCCGCCCGGGTCAACCAAACGGCAGAGCGCAATGAAGACCTGACCATCACCGCCCGAGCTGGCGGGCTGGACAGCCAGGGTCGGCCGACCAGCGAAGACTTTCACGTCTTGACGGACAACCGCTTTGTGGTCACCGCCAAGCAACCTGGTGTCGTCTCTGCCAATTTTGACCTGCCCACCCTGGCTGCCACCATTGGCATCTCCTTTACCTGGCCAAGCTGGAAGCAGATGCGCAGCCGCGGCCTGATGGCGCCCCCTGCGCCCCCCCGCTACGCTCCGCCGCCGCCTGGCTACAAGCCACCGCCCGGCTATTCGCCGCCCCCTTCCTATCCGCCCTCAGCAGGCCGGGCACCCAGCGCCAAGGCCTCGCCCGTCCCTTCCTCCGGCGCCTTGAAGGACGCCATCCGCCCTGGAGTGTAACCAGTGAAGCATATTGCCTACGTTACTGCAGAGATCGGCCTTTCTACCGCCGTGCCCACCTACTCGGGTGGCTTGGGCGTGCTGGCCGGCGACCACGTCAAAGCCGCCGCAGACTTGGGCGTGCCGCTGGTGGGCGTCACCCTGTTCTACAAGCAGGGCTACGGAATGCAGTCGGTGGATTACTACGGCGAGCAGCGTCTGGACTTTCCGCTGTGCGACCCAGCCGACGTGCTGGAAGAGACCGGCCACACGCTGTCTCTGCCCTTTGAGTCTGAAGTCGTGCACATCAAGGTCTGGCGGCGCTGGGTCCACGGTCGCCACGGCCACGGCTGCCCGGTGCTCTTCCTGGACACCGACGTCGAAGGCAATTCACCGGTGTGGCGGCCAGTGTCCAACATGCTGTACGGCGGCGACGTTGTGAACCGCTTGCGCCAGGAAGCCGTGCTTGGCTTTGGCGGCTTTGCGGCTATCAAGGCCCTGGGCTACTCAGAGGACCTGTACGCGCACCTCAACGAAGGCCACACGGCGCTGTTTGCGGCGGCCATGCTCGGCGAGCTCGGCTCCCTGGAAGAGACCCGCAAGCGCGTCCACTTCACCACCCACACCCCGGTGCCGGCGGGCTTTGATCGCTTCGACTACCGCGATGTCGAGCGCATCCTGGACGGCTTGATGCCTCCGCTGGCGCTCAAGCTGGGCGGCAAAGACAACCTGAACATGGCGTGGATGGCCGCCAACCTGGCCAGCAGCATCAACGGCGTGTCCGTCATCAATTCGCGGGTGGCCGAGCCGCTGTTTGATCAGGCGCGGCCGGGCGGCGTCAAGGTCGAGCCGCTGACCAACGGCGTACACTTTGACACCTGGGTGTCTCCGGAAATGGGGGCGCTGTACGACTACCACCTGCACGGCTGGCGCGACAATCCCGCCGTGTTGCAGGGCATTTTCCAGGTCGACCCCATTGCGTTCGACAAGGCCCGCCGCCGCGCCAAGAAAGAGCTGCTGGAGTACGCCAACGGCATGACCCAGCTGGGCTTTGACACCGACGTGCTGACCATTGGCTTTGCCCGGCGCATGGCCTCCTACAAGCGCGCCAACCTGCTGTTCAGCGATGTAGAGCGGCTGATCGCGATCAGCGGCGGGCGCCTGCAGGTGCTGTTTGCCGGCAAGGCCCACGAGAAGGACGGCGAGGGCCGCAAGCTGGTCCGCGAGATCATCGCGATGTCTCACAAGCTGCGCGGCGAGCTGCGCATTGGCTTTTTGACCAACTACAACATGTGGTTGGGCCACAAGCTGACCGCTGGCGTCGACATCTGGCTCAACAACCCCGTGCGACCTTTGGAAGCCTGCGGCACCTCAGGCATGAAGGCCGCGCTCAACGGCGTGCCCAACCTGTCTATCCTGGATGGCTGGTGGGCCGAGGCGTGCCAGCACGACGTCAATGGCTGGGCCATTGGCCACGAAGAAGAAAACCGCGACGACCACCGCGACGCCAACAACCTGTACAGCGCCTTGGAGCACAGCGTGCTGCCGACCTACTACGGCGACCGGCCCAAGTGGCGGCGCATGCAGATGGCGGCCGTGCACACGGCACCGCAATTCTCGGCGCGGCGGATGGTCCTGGACTACGCCACCCGCTACTACGGCTGGAAGCACGCCCAGGCCTACATTGCCCACGGCGAAGGGCCAACGGCGGTGGGCCGGGCTCCCTCTGGCTCTTGGACGGCTCAATGAGGTTGACCAGCCTGGCTATCGGCTTGGCGGCGACCCTGTGCGCAGCCTGCGCGACCGAGCCCGTCAGCAGCGGCGCCGCCGGCGGCAAGGCCTGCGCCGCACAGGCGGAGTGCGCCGCTACCGAGGTTTGCGCTGGCGCGGCGGGCAACCGCCGCTGCGGCGCCGATCTGCCGCGCACCTACCGGATAACGCTGGAAAAAGCTACTGACTTCAGCAGCTACGGCGACGACGGCAAGCCCTGGGACAGCGACGGCAGCGGCCCCGACCCCTACGTCGAGGTCACACTGACCCCGGCCGCTGCCGCAGGGGCGGGCGCCGGCGCAGCGCCAGCCCCGGTGGCAGCCACGCCGGTCTGCAAGTCGGCGGTCCTGCAAAGCACCGACGCGCCGGTGTGGAACCTGGTGTGCAGCGTGCCGCTGACCGCCGGTGCCAGCCTGACCTTGTCGGT
>CAIXGW010000138.1 GCA_903919145.1 uncultured Myxococcales bacterium | reverse complement strand
GTACGGAAGAAGACCCAGCAGTAGGACCCAAGACCTGTGAACAAGAACCGGGTGCAACCCGGATCGAATTAACGGTCTTGGGTACTAGTACCCCAAACCCCAAGTTCGTTCTGGGTTCCGAAACGGACGTGGTTTGGGGTACGGAAGAAGACCCAGTAGTAGGACCCAAGACCTGTGAACAAGAACCGGGTGCAACCCGGATCGAATTAACGGTCTTGGGTACTAGTCCAGTACTGAGTTGCGAAGGCCCTTGTCGGCCGGCGAGCGGCCAAACCAGATCGACCAGAACGCGCTCATAAACGGCTTGCCGGCAATGGTGAGCTTCTCAGCGGCGCCGATCTTGACCACGGTTCCGCGGCCCGGTGCGTAGGCAAACTGCACCACCATCCCCTTGCTAAAATCATTAGGCAAAGCGGCCTTGAGGCGATCGATGTCGGGCCGCAGCCGCGCCAGCTCGGCCTCCGAGCTGTTCTCTTGCATCCCCTCGTCAATGGCGGCGCGCATCTTGTCACCCGATATGCTGCGCAACATGTGCAGAGACAGCAATTTGGCCTCGTCGGCACCGGTCAGAGACGCGGCCGACTTCTTGCCAGAGGCTGAGTACACCCCCAGCGCGTAGACATTCATCATCCACTTGACGCGCACGCCAACGCCCACCAGCTTGACGGCCGCGCCCGCCGCCTGGGCCGCTTCGGCGAACTCCACACCCTCGACATTTTTGGCTGTTGCCACTGCGGGCAAGAGCAGGGCTGCCGTCGCCACCAGCCCAGCTATTGTTTTGCCAAACATCCCGACCTCCTGCCTATCGGCGCCCGCTTGGGCACCTGATTGGGCCACCAGCCGCCCTCTGCTCCAGCGGCCAACGGCGCAATTGGCAACTCCAACCGCCACAGCAGGGCCAGGATCGGGAGATCAGAACTCCCCGGCCAACACCCAGCCCACACCGTGGTTGGCAACGCGCGGGAGCCACCGCCAACTCACTTTGGCTGGCTGATCGGCCTTGGGCGTGCTCAGCCAAGCCCAGCCCACGGCCCCCGCACCAAGCGCGGCCACTCCCCAACCGGCATAGGCCAAGTTGTCCTGCGCCTGCAAGTCGTCGGTGTATTTGGAGTAGGCCCCGCTCTTGTACTCGCCATTGGCAGCGCGATCGTTGACATCAACGGCCCCCAAGTAGCCGACCACCGCCAGCGACAGGCCAGTGACCACGGCCACGCCGCCCGCCGTATACAACGCCACCTGCAGCGGCCCGGGACCGCCGACCACCTTGCCGACCTCCACAGGCGGCTTGGCCGGCGGCTCGCGCTGCTGGAGCTTCTCTTGCTCAAGCCGGGCCTTCTCTTGCTGGTCGCGCTTTGCCGCCGCCTCGTCGCGCTCGCGGGCGGCGCGCACGTCCAGCTTGCGCTGGGCCACGCGCTGAATTCCGGCCTCGGCACTGGCCTTTTCGGCATCGCTCATCGCACGGACTCGGGCGACTTCCCAGAGCTCGGCGGCCTTTGTCAGCGCATCGTCGCTGCCAGCCTCCTCCCACGCGCGCGCTGTCTCTGCCTCCAGACGCGCCTGCGGGTACTTGGCCAGGGCCCCGGTCAACGCTTCGGCGATTTGCCTGGGGGTAGCGCGGCGCAACAGCTCGATCTTTCCCAGAATCGACGCCTTGTACTCTGGGTTGGTCTCGATGCGCAGGTAGGCTTCCAGCAACACCAGGGCCCGCTTCCAATGCCCCAGCTCCTGCCAGGCCCGACCGGCGTAGCGCAGGTTGCGCGGGTCCGCCGGGTCCAGCTGGGCAGCTCGCTCAAAGTGGATCGCCGCCTCATAGAACTGATTGTTCTTGAAGCTCTCGGCCCCTTTCTTGGCCGCCACCGCTGCCTCATCTGCAGCGGCGGCCCAGGCCGGCGCCGCCGAAAGGACAAGCGCTGCTGCGGCTGTCAGAGCCAGCACCCTGGCAAAAAAGCTTCTGGACCCGCTGCGGTCTTGGACTCTGCTACACCCCATGCTGCTATCCCCTGGAACCCCTGCGGCCCCTGTGGCCCCCCCCCCAACCCGACGGCGCCGAACTGGCTAACGTACCGCCGGCTGGGCGGGATCTCCGCTGCGCCTCGCGCTGGCCAGCCGTCGCGTCGCTGGAGCTGCCCTCAGTCGATCATCAATGCACCCTTGCCGCCGGGCTTGTCGGTCGCGGCGCCTGGCGACTTTTCTGTTTGCTTTTGAGGGGTTTTCTCTGCCCCTTTGCCGGGAGCTTTGTCTGGTGACGCTTTTGCGGCGGCTGGCTTGGCGGCGCCAGTACTTTTCTTCAGCTCGAGCTTGAGGGTGTGCACCTCGCCGGCCGCAACCTGCAAATCGGCGATCTCCTCCTCGAAACCGGCCCTGAAGGCGCGCACCCGGTGGCTGCCGGGGGTCAACAGGGTCTCGGCCCCCTGCACCGCGGCGCCATCGACTTCTACGGTGGCGTCCGGGGGCTCGACCATGAGCTTGAGCTTGGCCCCCACCGGAGCACTGGCCGCAGCTGCTGCCGGAGCCGGCCCTGCAGCTGCGGCTGGGGGCAGCGCGGGTGCTGGCGCAACTGCAGGCGCGGCACTAGGAATCGCGGGGGCGGCTGCCGGCTGGGCCGCGGCAACCGCCGGCGCAGCCGCCGCGCCTGGGTCGGCTGGGGCACCGGCTGCAGCTGCAGCCGCGTGACCGGCTGGCGCCTGTTCCTTTTCGCCGCCCAACACCAGTACCGCCAGCACCGCGATGGTGGCCACCAAGGCTGCGCCTATGCCAAGCACCACACCGCCTGGCCGCGAGGGCGCCCCGGCCGATGGCGATCCAGCGGCCACCGCGGGGTCCAACGCGAAAGAGGCGCCAGGCTGCGCAGCGGCTGCGGACAAAGCTGGGGCGGCGCCCGCAGCGGCACTGACTGGGGCGACCTGCAGCGCTGTCTGCAGGTCGCTGATGCCAGCCGTTGCAGCGCCCTGGGCTCCAGCCTGGTGTAGCTGGACCTTGAAGATGTCAGAATGAGACGAGTCGAGCGTGGCGCCGATCTCGTCGGCCCCTTGGCCCACCACGACCTTTCCGGTCGACTTGCCGGTGGCCCCGGGCGCCAGCGCGCCGCCGGTCATCTGGCCGACGCCCAAGTCGGTCGGCCGGATAATCGCCCGCGGCGCAATCCTCTCTGTCTTCAGGCCCAGCTGCAGCGCAGCCGCCATCTCATCGGCACTGGCGAAGCGCCCCGCCGCCTCGCGGCCCAATGCCCTGAGCACCGCGTCGCACACGCCAGTAGGCGTTGCCACGGCAAGCTCTTCATGGACACGCGGTGGCTCTTCCTGGACCCGCCGCAGCAGCATCGACAGCGGCGACTCGGCCAGGAATGGCGTGGTGCCAGCCAGCCCCTCATGCAGAATAATCGCCAGCGAATACAAATCCGTGCGCAGGTCCACGCCCTGCCCCTTGGCCTGCTCGGGGCTCATGTAGCGCGGCGTGCCAATGATGGCACCGGTCGAGGTCATGTCGGCGGCGGTGTCCCCCGACACCGACTTGGCAATGCCAAAATCCAACACCTTGACGAAGTCGGGCTCGCCATGAACCGTCTGCAAGAAGATGTTGTCGGGCTTGAGGTCGCGGTGGACCAGCCCCTTGGCGTGCGCCTCAGACAGCGCCTTGAGCACCTGAACGGCGATGTGGACCAGGCGCTCGGGCTGAAGCGGAGACTCCTTGCGCAGCAGCTCTGACAGGGTGCGCCCTTCCAGGAATTCCATGGCCAGAAACAGGTTGCCGTCATCCATCTGGCCAAAATCAAACACCCGTACCGTGTTGGGATGCTTGAGCTTGCTGGTTTGCTTGGCTTCCTGGCGAAACCGCGCGACCACGTCTTGGGCGCCCTGGACGTCGGTGCGCAGCACCTTGATCGCCACAAGGTCTCCGGTGGCGGAGTGCTGGGCGCGGTAGACAGCTCCGAAGCCCCCTTGGCCGATTACCGCCTGAATCTTATAGCGTCCGGCAATGAGCTGGCCCACCCGATCCGCCGCAGTGGGCTCTTTCTTGGCGGCGACCAGCGTCATCTCTCCGTCGATCGGGCAATTCAGCGCCTCAGTATGGGCACCACATTCCGGACAGACGCGCTGGCCGCTCTCGCGGGATACCGTCACAGCTGGCTCCATCAAAGCGAAATCATTGCCTCAACCACTACCTGGACCGTCTGCTCGCAAAACGGGCAAAAACGGCGACCAGATCCTCCGCCCAAAGCCACCAATACCCCAGAAGTACATTGATGCGCAACTACCTGGTTCCAAAAAGCTGCCCTGCCGGGCCACCCCCGGGGCCCCAGCCAACCCAGGTAGAGCGATTGGCGCGCGGGAACAAATGGCGGCCATGGCGTTTTGGTCGGACACCCGGGCCGCCGCGGCCAACCGCGGGTCGGCGCAGTGCGTTGCTCCGACAGCGAGTGACCGCTATGCTGCCGCGCTCGAAGCCTGCCCCCGGTCCTGTGGGGCATCAGGTTGATGCGATGTCACTACGGACGCTTGCCAATTCGCGATGGTTGATCTTCGGATTCGTGTTGGTCCTGCTGGCCGCCGATCTGTGGACCAAGCAGTGGGCGGCGCGCCATCTGGCCAGCCCGGCCCATCCCATGCTCGCTTGGCGCGGTCAGCAGCCCTCGCCGGCCGCCGCTTTGGCTGCCATAGGGGTAGACAAGCCCGCGCTGGATCAGGCGGTGGACCACGGCGCCGTGGCGCGGCTGCGCAAGACCCAGCTGCGCGGCGACCAGGTGGTCAACGCCGAGCTGGTGGGAGTCGACCTGGTCGTCGCCGAAGGGATTGGCCTGCCGGGGCCGCGGCGGCTGCGCCTGGGCCGTGTTCACGTCGGCGAGGTGCTCCACCAGGTGTTGGCCGATGCCTGGCGCATCGACAGCTCCACCGCCGACTCGCTGCTGCTCGACAAGGTCTGGCAGGCCAGCTTTCGGCCATTTGATGTCGCCCAGCCGTGGCAGCCCGAAGACGTCGGCGTGGCCCTGCTGGACCGCGACATCCCGCTCATCGACGGCTACCTGCGCTTTGTCTATGCCGAAAACAAGGGCGCCGCCTGGAGTTTTCTAGAGAGCATGCCCACCGCCTTTCGCGTTGGCCTGTTTGCGACGATCTCTACCATCGCCTCGCTGGGCATGGCCTTCTGGCTGTGGCGGCGCATGTCGACCTCGGCGCTCATGGCCTGGTCGGTGGCCGCCATTTTGGCGGGCGCGCTGGGCAACTTGGCCAACCGCGTCAACTATACCGTGGTGATCGACTTTATCTATATGTACGTGGTAGTGGACGGCAAGACCCACGGCTGGCCGGTGTACAACGTAGCCGACATCGGCATCAGTGTTGGCGTAATCCTGATCGGCCTGGAATCTCTGTTCGCTCGCCCTCCGGCGTCCGTAGGCAACTCTCCCTCTGACCCCTCGCCCGACGCCCCACCGCCTGCTGCGGCAGCTTGATCCAGGCGCTTTGGCGCGAAGCGATCGATCACCATGCACCCATCCTTTGACCTTGGGCTGACGACTCTGCCCGCCTATTTCACCCTGCTGATGGTCGGCTTTACCCTGGCCATCCTGTGGGTCCACAAAGAAGGCATGGCCCGCGGCCTTGACGGCAACACCCTGCTGGACCTGGGGTTGTTGATGCTGGCCTGCGGGCTCATTGGCGCCCGGGCCCTGCACATCGTCGCCGATGGCCAGTTCTGGGACTACGTCCACCTGTGTACAGACCCCGCACAAGTGCCGGCGCTGTCGCTGGGGCGCGGCCTGCGCTGCACCGCCGATCAGCAGTGCCTGACGGCTGGCTTGGGGGACCTGTGTGAGACCACTACCGGCTTGTGCCGCCAGAGCCAGGACTGCCTGCGGGTCTTCAAGATCTGGTACGGCGGCTATGCCTACTACGGCGGCTTCCTGCTGGCGGTGCCCACAGGCATCTGGTTCTTGCACCGCCGCGGCCTGTCCGTGTGGAAAGTCGCCGACCTCGCCGCCTTTGGCATCTCTTTGGGCCTGGTCTTTGGCCGCGTTGGCTGCCTTCTGGCCGGCTGTTGCTTTGGCGCGCCTACGTCTTCGCCGGTCGGCCTGCCATTCCCCCGTCACTCGCCGGCGTGGGACCAACACCTGGCCGACCACCGCATCAGCGAGCTGGCGGGCGCCTCTCTGCCGGTCCATGCCACCCAGCTCTACGAAGCCATCGCCTGCGCCGGCATCTGCCTGTGGACCTGGCGTCGCTACCGCCGCGGCGTAGCCTTTGACGGGCAAAACTTCTTTGTCTTCATGCTACTGTATGCGGCGTTCCGCTTCCTGGTCGAGTACTTGCGCGCCGACGACCGCGGCCTGTGGCTGGGCGGCCTGTTCTCTACCTCGCAGCTCATCAGCCTGCCGCTGCTGGCCTGGGCCACCTGGGTGTTGGTGCGGCGGCGGCCGTGGCCGGAGCTGCAGCTGCCCCACCGCCCAGTTCCCGCCGCGGCGACACCCCCAGAAACCAAAACCCCGTAGGTCGACCATGGCTGCCGATGCCCCCCAAGCCTTCCCTGCCGCAGCGGACCAGGCGGAAGACGTCATTCCTCAAAAGGCCTGGCTGCTGTCGCGCCAAGGCAAGCTGCCGCGCCACCTGGCCATCATCATGGACGGCAATGGCCGCTGGGCCCAGCGCCGCGATCTGCCGCGCAGCGAAGGCCACCGCGCCGGCGCCGCAAGCGTGCGAGCGCTTACCAGGATGAGCCGGCGTCTCGGCATCGAAACCCTTACGCTGTATGCTTTTTCTGAGCAGAACTGGTCGCGCCCCGCCGCCGAAGTTCAGGCCCTGCTCACGCTGTTGGTCGAGTTCCTGTCCTCTGAACTCCAAGAACTGCACAGCTCGCAGATCCGCCTGGTCGCGGTCGGCAACCTGCAGCGGCTGCCCTTGCCAGTGCGCATGGCCCTGCAGCGGGTGGTCGACGCCACCCGCGACTACCGCGCCATGACCCTGGCCCTTTGCCTTTCCTACGGCGGCCGAGAGGACCTGGTCCAGGCGGCCCGGGCGCTGGCCACCCAGGTGGCCGCCGGCAAGCTGCGCGCGGACGCGATCGACGAAGCGGCGCTTTCGCAGGCGCTGTGGACCGCCCCGCTGCGGCAGCCCCCCGATCTGGTGATCCGCACTTCTGGCGAGCAGCGCCTTAGCAACTTCCTCTTGTGGGACGCCGCCTACGCCGAATTCATCTTTGCTCAGCGCGACTGGCCGGACTTCCGCGAAGCCGAATTGGCCGACTGCCTGGAGGAATTCGCCAACCGCGACAGGCGTTTTGGGGCCGTCTCGGCGCCGTAGCTCCGCGAAACAGCCGCCGCTGGCCCGCCCCTGCAGCCGGGGGCGCCCTTGCCAGTCCCGCTTGGGCTTGTCACACTCGGCACGGCCTTTTCAGGTCGCGGAGGCAGCATGTTGCAGCGCATCATGACGGGATTGATCCTGGCGCCGCTGCTGGTTGCGCTGGTCCTGTGGGGCCCCAAAGCCGCCATGACCGCGGTGCTGGTGGCCGCAGCCGCCATCTGCGCCGACGAATTGGTGCGGATGTTCCCCTCGACCCGTCCGCGCGATCGCTGGCTCATCGCCGCCTTGGCCGGAGCCGTTGCCGCCGCCCCCCTGCTGGGCGCCGCAGCGCTGACCGTGGGCCTTGCCCTGGCGATGTGCGTATGGCTGTTTGCCTGCTTGGCTTCGCCAGGGACCGTCCAAGACGGCGCCCAGCGCGGCGCCCTGGGGGCGCTGGCCTTGACCTACGTGGGTGCGCTGATTGCCATGCTGGTCGCGATTTACCAGCAGAACGGCCAGGCCAACGGCGCCAATTTCGACATCGGCCGCGGCTCGCTGATGGGCGTGTTTGTGATGGTGTTCATGGGCGACACCGGGGCGTACTTCGCCGGCCGGGCCCTGGGCCGCCACAAGCTGTATGAGCTCATCAGCCCCAAGAAGACCGTAGAGGGAGGCATTGGCGGCCTGCTCGCTTCTATCGGTGGCGGCGCCATCCTGTCTGTGTGGCTTGCGCCGGCGATCCCGCTGGTCCACGGCTTGGTGCTGGGCGCCGTCTGTGGCGCCTTTGGCCAAGTTGGCGATTTTGCCGAAAGCCTGTTCAAGCGAGCCACCGCCACCAAAGACAGCGGCCACCTGCTGCCTGGCCATGGCGGCTTGCTCGATCGCGTCGACGGCGTGCTCTTTGCCGGCCCGGTGGTGATGGCCTACCTGCTGTGGTCGCGCCTGGGCGCCCTGTGACCGGACACCGCGGCCCCTGGCCGGCCGAGTGGCGCTGGGCTGGGCAGCTGGCCATGGCGGCTGCGGTCAGCCAAAACCTCGACGATCTGAGAGCTGTTCAAGCCGGAGCGGCGCCGCGGGTGCTGGCGTTTGAGCCCGATCAACCGACCCTCACCCTGGGCCGGCGGGCCCACGGCGCCAGCGCACGCGCACAAATCGGCGCAACACTAGAGCTTGCCGCCGCCCGCGGCTGGCCCGTACTGGACGTCGATCGCGGCGGGCTGGCCACCTTGCACCTGCCCGGGCAGGTGGTGCTGCTGTTGGCCCTGCCGGTCGCGGCCACCCAGCTGCGCCAGCTGGTCCGCGATCTGCTGCAGGCGGCGGCCGATACCGCGGCCAGCTCTGGCACCTCAGCCGAGCTGCGCGCCGACACCGACGCCGGACTGTGGCTTGGACCCGCCAAGCTGGCTTCGATCGGCCTTTGCCACCGCGGCGGCGTCGCCAGCCACGGCATGGCACTGAATGCCGCGATCGACACCGGTTATGGCGGCGGCCTGACCCTGTGCGGCCACAGCAACGCCCAGCTTGCCAGCCTCTACCCGCACCGCGGTGGCGATCCCGACCGGGTAGCCCAGGTAGCGCAAGCCCTGTGTGCCCGCCTGGGGTTTCTACGCCAACCACAAGAATAACTCGTTGGTTTGCCGTGCACCGCTGGGGGGACCGCCCAGCGCGCCCTTGTCGCCGCCGCCCCAACCGCCCACCGCAGCCGAGGTTTGCGCACTTGAGCGCCTCCCCATCAAAGCGTTCTTGCCTTCCAATCCTTGCTTTGTTAGGGTGCAACATAGAGGTCCCTATGCGTCCCAAGCGGGCGCACAGAATCTCTTGGCCGGTCTGATCCGCCGGCCATGCCAGCTGTAGGGTTCGCAAGGACCCAACCACCTGAGTTGCCAACGGTTGCCGCTCTTCCCCCAAAGAGCCCAACCACAGCGGTGCCGGCCCTCCCCAGGCTGGCCCATGGCACCAGGACGGCAGCCCCCAGAAGCGTCGGTCGCGACCCCCTGCGACGCACTCTAGTATCCCGAGGCCTGACTTCTCCCGCAGGCTTTGGACCCAGCACCCGCATGCCCTGCGGCCGCGTGGCTTGGCCACCGCGCGTACGCAGCGGAATCACCTGCGGCATCTGGCTGAGGCCCGAGGCAACAAGGCCGATACGAAGGAGTACCCTTGGGACCGACTTCTGACCACCCCTACCGAACCAGCCCCTCCGGCAACAGCGCCCACGGCGCCCTTGCCCAAGGTATGGCTCGCCAAGGTGAACCGGTTGTTCGATCTTTGGGCCCGTCGTTGAGAGGATGATGATGCACAACCAGCATCTTGCCCGAACTACTTGGTTTGCACGGCATTTTGGGCGCGGACCTGCGGTCCGTCCTGCTGCCGTGGCACAGCGTTCACGTGGATGGCTGTGGCCCGCACTGCTGGTCGCCTTCGGGCTGGCCGCGTGCGCGCCTCAGCCGCCAGCAGCGGAACCGCGTGCAGACGTTGTCGATGCAGCGGGGGTAGACGCCGAATTTGGCGTTCAGGCCTTTGCGCTGACCACGCCTACCTTGACGCTGCTAACACCGTCTACAGGCGCCGCATTCCCGGTCGCCAGTGTCGGAGCCAAGGCCAGCGTTACGGTCAATTACACCGTGGCCAACTACACGCTTGGCCAGGTGCGCTGCTACGTCGACGGCACCTACGTCGGCTTGGGGACGACCACCAGCTACAAGTTTGTCGACCTCGCCAAAGGCATTCGCAACTTGGCGTGCGTCCTCGCCTCCAACACCGGCACCGAGGAGACCGCCACCAGCGCTCGCTTGGTATTGCTGGTCAAAGTCCTGGAACCCTGCGTCAAAGACCTGGACTGCCAGGACGCCAACGCCTGCTCGCAGGACGCCTGCGTCGACGGTCAGTGCGTCTACGCCGCCCTGCCCACCTGCTGCGGCTCCAAGTTCGACTGCACCGCTGGCGAGACGTGCCTGAATCCCAACACCCTGCAGTCGCAGTGCTCCGCCTGCTCGACCGACGCCGCGTGCAACGACAACGAGTCCTGCACCACCGACAAGTGCGATCTCTCTGGCCCCAAAGGCGTTTGCACCAACACCAAGGCCGACAAAGAGTGCTGCAGCAAGGGCAACGATCCCTGCGACGACGGCAAGCCCTGCACGGTCGACAGCTGCAACACTGCCACTGGCAAGTGCACCCACATCAAGCCCGAAGGTGTGTGCTGCGTCGACAGCGACTGCACCGCCACCGATCCGTGCCTGGTCGCCGCCTGCGTCGACAGCGAGTGCCGCGTCGGCCCAGACAAGTTCAAGCCAGAGTGCTGCTCTACCGGCAACAACCCGACCTGCAACGACAACAACTACTGCACCATCGATGCCTGCGACGTGATCCAGGCGGGCGGCTGGAAGGCTTGCTCGCACAAGGAAGACGCCAGCAAGCCCGGCTGCTGCAACATGGGCAACGGCTCTGCCAACGACCAGTGCGACGACGGCCAGCCGTGCACCTGGGACTACTGCCAAAACTACCAGTGCGTCAACGTAAAGACCGGCAATTGCTGTGAAAATACGCTAGACTGCGACGACACCAACCCGTGCACGACCGAGAAGTGCGAGATCGCCCCCGGAGACAAGGCCGGGCAGTGCTCCAAGACCAAGATCGACGGCTGCTGCACCACCATCGGCGACTGCGAAGACAACAAGTTCTGCACCCTAGACACCTGCAACTACACCGCTTTTTCGTGCAAATACCAAAAGCCCGACCCCAGCTGCTGCGACACCGACGCCGAGTGCGATGACGGCAAGTACTGCACCGTCAAGGTCTGCGTCAACCACCAGTGCCTGTTTGGTCCCGACAAGTTCAAGCCCGGCTGCTGCGACGCCAACGTCGACTGCAACGACGGCAAGGCCTGCACCGTCGACACCTGCGACACGCTGGCCCACACCTGCAGCTCGACCAGCAACGGCGACCCGACCTGCTGCAACGGCCCAGAAGACTGCGATGACGGCGACTGCACCACCGTGGACTACTGCGACGGCTTCAACAAATGCAAGCTGTTGCCCGCACCAGACAAGTGCAAAGCCAACATCGACTGCGACGACGGCAACCCCTGCAGCGTAGACGTTTGCACCGTGGTCGGTGGCTGCGGTTCCTGCGAGCACACCGCCATGCCGGCCAACCAGTGCTGCCAAGGCGACTACAACTGCGACGACGGCAACCCCTGCACCGCCGACACCTGCGACACTGCCACCGGCAAATGCGGCAACAAAGCTGTGGCCAACTGCTGCAAGGACGACGCCGACGCCCAGACGGCCTGCAACGACAGTAACGCCTGCACCATTGAATATTGCTCAGGTAATCAATGCCGCAACACCGTGCCCAAGAACGGCTGCTGCGCCTCCGACGCCGACTGCAGCGATGCTGATGCATGCACCGGCGACAAATGCGCCAACATCGTCGCCGGCAAGGGCGCTTGCCAGTATACGGCGATCGCCGGCTGCACCGCTGGTTGCGAAACCACCTGGAGCGCCGAGAAGCTGAGCGACGGCAATGTCTGCACGGCCGACCAGTGCGTGCTGGTCAACGGCACCTACAAGGTCACCCATACACCCATGCCCGGCTGCTGCATCGACAAATTCGACTGCAACGACAACCTGCCGTGCACCTACGACTACTGCATCCTCAACGAGTGCGTCCACCAGGCCAGCGAGGCCGGCGCCACCCTGTGCTGCTCCAAGGAAACTGAAGCTGCCGACTGCGGCTACCTGAACAGCCCCTGCGCCACCGGCCAGTGCCTGGATCAGACCGACGGCTCCAAGAAGTGCCAGGCAGTAGAGAAGCCCGTCTGCACGGTCAACCTCTCTTATTGTCAAGACTTTGAGGGCGGCACCAACCTCAAGCAGCTGGGCTGGAGCCCGACCGATCTGAGCGGAACTGCGTCTGGCAACTGGGGCGTCTCTACCGATGGCGGCCTTGGCCCTGACAAATTTGCCCGGCTGACCTGGACGCCGACCAAGAACAACTTCCACACCTGCCTGCAGTCTCCGGTCATCCAGGCCGCTGGCGCGCAGTCGCTGACCGTGCAATTCGACCGCGAGTTTACCCCCGCGCTGGGCGATGCCACCTTGACGATCCGCGGCTCGCTGGCCGGCGAAGTCGTAGATTGGAGCAAGTCGACCATCATCGATGGCCCGATCAACACCGCCTCTCAGCTGGGCCCAGATACGCTGACGATCAAGCTCCCGGCAGAGCTGTCAGGATCCAACGGCCTGCGCCTGGCCTTCTGCGTGGCCGCCAGCAGCACCTTGAACATCGACCAGTTTGCCGTCGACAACGTCTGCGTCGCCAAGGGCAGCGCCCCGGCGATCAGCAAGTGCCCGCCCAACCAGACCGTGACCGTGGGCAACAAGATCAGCGTGCCCCTCAAGGTCACCGACCCCGACGTCGGCGACATCATCAGCTTTCAGCTGATCAAAGCCCCGGCTTTCGTCAAACTCTCTTCTTCGCTGTACTACTGGCTAGACGAGACCTGGAACAGCAACATCACCATCGAGCCCCTGGCGTTTGACGACGTCGGCGAGCACGAGGTCGTGGTCCGCTACACCGACGGCTTCCTGTTTGGCACCTGCACCTTCAAGGTCACCGTGACCTACAACGGCGGCTACCTCATCTACCGGCCCTCTGAAGTACCGCTGGCGCAAGCGCAGGCGATCAAGTCGGCGCTGGCCAAGAAAGGCGAGTTTGGCCAGATCGCGGCCGACCTGTCTCTGTACGCCGACCTGAGCAAGTTCAAGGGCATCTTTGCCACCTTGGGCGTGTACCCCAACAACCACGTCCTCAAAGAAACTGAAGTCAGCGCGCTCAAGGCATTCTTGTCTGGCGGCGGCAAGCTCTACATGGAAGGCGGCGACACCTTCATGTTTGACGCCCCCACCACGCTGCACCCGTTCTTCAAGATCAAGGGCATCCTAGACAGCTCGCCCGCCGGCATCTCTGGCCCGCTCAAGGGCTCGCAGGTCTTTGTCGATCCCAACACCAATCCGCCCGCGCCCTACAGCTTTGGCTACAGCCAATCGGTGGACTACAACAACCTCAATGACCAGGTCGAGGGTCAGATCAACGTGCCCAAGACCAAGAACATCCTGCGCAATGACGGCGTAGAGAAGTACTGGGTCGCTGTTGGCCATGACAACCCCACCGCCAAGTACCGCACCATCGGCTCGTCGGTGCTGTTTGCCGGCATCGAGACCTTGGGCGGCGCCACCCAGGACGTCTACCTCAACCGGATCCTGTCGTTCTGGGCCAACGGCTTTGCCGACTGCACCGGCAATGCCGACTGCAATGACGACAACGCCTGCACCACCGACACCTGCACCACCGGCGCCTGCAGCTATGAGAACACCTGCCTATGCAGCGCCCAGACCGAAGCCAAGTGCGGAGACAGCTTTACCAAGCTTGTGACCAATGGCGGCAACTCGACCCAGAAGACCTCCAGCTACTCCTGCGACAGCGCCAACCAGTACCTGGGCAAAGAAGTCGCCTACAGCTTTACTTCGACCACCTCCAAGCCGGTCGCCCTCAAGCTGAGCAACATCAGCAATCCCCTGGCGCGGGTGTTTGTGCTCAAGGCTTCGGCCAAGGGCTGCGACCCAGCGGGCTGCATCGCCACCGGCAGCGACACCGTCAACTTTGCCGCCACCGCCAACGCCGTTTACTACATCGTGGTCGATGTGCCGGGCGCCAATGACTCGGCCCAGTTCGATCTGGCCCTGACGTGCAGCGCTGGTGAAGACTGCAAGAACGGCCTGGACGACAACGGCAACACCCTGATCGACTGCTCTGACAAGGCCTCTTGCTGCGGCGACTCCGCATGCCTGGTAGAGATCTGCAACGGCTTGGACGACAACTGCAATGGCACGGCCGACGAAGGCTGCGATGACGATGGCGACGGCTGGTGCGACACCACCATGACCACGGTCGGCAAGCCCTCTTCCTGCCCAAGCGGCACCGGCGACTGCAACGACTCCGACGGCACAGTCAATCCCGGCCAAGCCGAATTGTGCAACAACAACAAGGATGACAACTGCTCGGGCACCCAAAACGAAGAGAACGCCAGCGGCTGCGTCAACTACTTTACCGACCTGGACAGCGACGCCTATGGCGCCGGCAGCGCCAAGTGCATGTGCGCGCCCTCTGGGTCCTACAAGGCCACCAAGGCCGGCGACTGCAACGACGCCAAAGCCCTGGTCAACCCGCTCATCGCCGAGAATTGCTCCACCAGCGACGACGACAACTGCAACGGCAGCACCAACGACACCGACGCCGTGGGCTGCAAGAACTTCTACACCGACCTGGACGGCGACCTGTACGGCACCTCGCCCTTCAAGTGCCAGTGCATCGCCGCGGGCCTGGTTTCGGCCACTTCCCCCGGTGACTGCGTCGACACCAATGCCGGCATCAACCCAGCGGTGGCAGAGACCTGCAACGCCCTGGACGACAACTGCAACGGCACCACCGACGAGACCTGCGACGACGACGGCGACGGCTACTGCGACAGCAACATCACGTACTCGCCCACCGCCTCCAAGCAGGACATCTGCAACAAGGCCATTGACGGCCAGACCCTGACCTTGACCTGCCCAACCGGCGGCACCATCACGGCCATCAAGTTTGCCGAGTATGGCACTGTGACGGGCAGCTGCCCCAGCTTTGCCAAGGGCGCCTGCGACGCCGCCAACGAAATCAGCTACATCTCCAGCGCTTGCCTAGGCAAGTCGTCCTGCTCTACCACCAACTGGCACATGGTACTGGGCGACCCCTGCGGCGGCGTGTTCAAGACCATGGCTGTTGTGGCGACGTGCTCGATCAGCGGCACCGGATCGCTGGACATCTGCCCCAAAGGCCCCGGCGACTCCGACGACACCGACCCAGAAATCAATCCCGCCGGCAAAGAGATCTGCGACGGCAAGGACAACAACTCCAACGGCCAGATCGACGAAGGGTGCGACGACGACAAAGACGGCTACTGCGATGCCACCATCTTTACGTTGGGCAAGCCGACTTCCTGCCCCCTGGGCGGTGGCGACTGCGACGACACCAACGTCAAGCTCAATCCCGGCCAGCAAGAGGACTGCTCGACCCCCACCATTGATGAAAACTGCAACGGCTCCTTCAACGACCTGAACGCCTTGGAGTGCACGCCGCTGTTCTTTGACGGCGACTTGGACTCGTGGGGTACCAGCTCGTCCAAGTGCCTGTGCTCGCCCATCGGCCAATACAACGCCGTCAATCCTGGCGACTGCAACGACGACAACAAGGCCATCAACCCGGCCGCCAAAGAAGTCTGCGACAACATTGACAACGACTGCGACAAGACCGTCGACAACGGCTGCGACGACGACGGCGACGGCTACTGCGACTCTGGCATGACCTACATCGGCACGCCCTCGGTCTGCGTCAACGGCAGCGGCGACTGCGTCGATAGCGATGCCCAGGTCAACCCGGCCAAGGCCGAAGTCTGCGGCGACGGCAAGGACAACAACTGCAACGGCAACAGCAATGAAGTCGGAGCTATTGGCTGCCTGCAGTTCTACACCGACCAAGACGGCGACAGCTACGGTATCGGCAACAAGACCTGCCTGTGCCAGCCGGCCGGCGTCATCTCGGCCACCAACAACGCCGACTGCATCGACAGCGACACCACCATCAACCCGGCCGCCGCCGAGAAGTGCGACGGCAAGGACAACAACTGCGACGGCAAGACCGACGAAGGCTGCGACGACGACAAGGACGGCTACTGCGACAAGGCCTATGAGCTCGTGGGCTCTCCGGCGATCTGCCCTAGCGGCGGCGGCGACTGCGACGACAACAACGCTACGGTCTACAAGGGCAAAGCGGCCGAGACCTGCGACGGCAAAGACGACGACTGCAACGGCAGCACCGACAACGGCTGCGACGACGACAAGGACGGCTACTGCGACTCGTCGATGACCGTGTCCAACCCGGCGCCGGCGCTGTGCCCCAAGGGCGGCGGCGACTGCGACGACTTTGACAACACCGTCATGCCCGGCGCCAAGGAAGTCTGCGGCAACAGCAAAGACGACAACTGCAACGGCTCGCAGAACGACGAGAGCGCCATTGGCTGCTCCACGCTGTACTACGACGCCGACGCCGACGGCTTTGGCCTGAGCATCTCTAAGTGCTACTGCGTTGCCACCGGCTCGTTTACCGCCAAGGCCGACGGCGACTGCAACGACGCCTCCAACGCCGTGGCCCCGGGCAAGACCGAAGCTTGCGACACCATTGACAACGACTGCGACGGCGACGTCGACGAAGCCGGGGCCAGTGGCTGCAGCACCTTCTACTACGACGAAGACAAAGACGGCTACGGCCTGAGCATGACCAGCTGCTTGTGCGCGGCGGCCTCGCCGTTCAGCGCCAGCCAGGCGGGCGACTGCAACGACACCAGCGCCGCCATGGCGCCCAACAAGCCAGAGATCTGCGACAACCTGGACAACAACTGCAACACCATGGTCGATGAAGGCTGCAACAGCGACGGCGACAAGTTCTGCGCCGCTGGCAAGACCGTGGTCGGCTTGCCCGGCATCTGCCCGCTGGGCGGCGGCGACTGCAACGACGCCGACATGGCGATCAACCCTGTAGCCAACGAAATCTGCGACGGCAAAGACAACAACTGCACCGCCGGCACCGACGAAGGCTGCGACGACGACAATGACGACTACTGCGACGCCAACATGACCCTGAAGGGCTCCGCCGCAACTTGCACCAAGGGCAGCGGCGACTGCAACGACGGCAATGCCGGCATCAACCCCGGCGCCGCCGAAATGTGCGGCAACACCGTAGACGAGAACTGCTCGGGCACCACCAACGATCCCAACGCCGTGGGCTGCAAGACCTACTACGTCGACTTCGACGGCGACGGCTATGGCAAGGGCGGCACGGCGTTCCAGAAAGTCATCATCAACGAAGTGCGCCGCTTCAACCTGTTGGCCAGCGACGAGTACATCGAAATCCTGGTCACGGCAGACATGCTGGCCAGCGAGTTTGACGCTCTGTTCATTGGCGATTCGACCTCCAGCGGCGCCGCCAAGTACAGCGCCTACCAGACCAAGCTGCAGGCTCTGGGTCTGACCCAGATCAAAGCCGGTACCATCGTGGTGCTGGGTGGGTCAGCGCTGACCGAAGACACCAGCTATGACCCGGCGACCGGCAATTGGAGCTTGGCCCTGAAAATCGGCGGCGCCAACGTCACGGTGGTCAATGCCAACGGCGACTTTGCCGGCGACGACGTGGCGTGGGTCGACACCAGCAGCACCGGCACCACCTCGATCGACTCGCTGCGCTGGGGCGCCGCCACCGGCACCTTCGGCCTAGCTGCCAAGGTCGCTCTGTCGGCGCCACCGGCCAACGGCACCACTGGCGTAGTCCTGTTCATCAGCGACATCGCCGGCCTGAACGTGGCGGCCAACTACCAAGTCAACGGCACCGGCAGCATTGGCTTGCCCAACGGCGGCGCCAATACCACCTTTGTTCAGTGGTTGCGCAAGGTTTCGACCAATGGCGCCAGCCAGTGCCTGTGCTCGCCAGACAGCACCTACAAAGTCGAAAAACCCGGCGACTGCAATGACGCCAACCTCAACGTGTTCTCTGGCGCCACCGAGCTGTGCGACGGCATCGACAACAACTGCAACGGCGTTGTCGACGAGCAGTGCGACAAGGACGGCGACGGCTACTGCGACCTGAACAAGCTGACCGTTGGCACCCCGCCGCTGTGCCCCTTTGGCGGCGGCGACTGCGACGACGCCAAGGCCGGCGTCAACCCCGGCGCGACCGAGAGCTGCAGCGACGGCGTCGACACCAACTGCGACGGCGAGCTGAACAGCACCGGCGGCGTGGGCTGCACCGACTACTTCTACGACGGCGACGGCGACAGCTATGGCGCCGACGTCAAGCAGTGCATGTGCGCGCCCAAGGGGCCGTACACCGCCAGCGCTGGCGGCGACTGCGACGACACCAAGGCCGCGGTCAAGCCAGGCGTCCTGGAAAACTGCGCTACGCCCTTCGACGACAACTGCAACGGCGACATCGCCGACGCCGGTGCGACCAACTGCCTGAACTTCTACACGGACTCTGACAAAGACGGCTTTGGCACCGGCTCAGCCGTGTGCAAGTGCGTGCCCAGCGGCAGCTTGATCGCCAGCGTGGCCGGTGACTGCAACGATGGAGACGGCAACGTCAATCCAGGCAAGACCGAGATCTGCGACGGCAAGGACAACAACTGCAATGGCGCTGGCGCGGCCGTGGTCGAAGCCAACTCGGGTTCGGGCATCAACAACAGCTTGACCAACTTTGTGGCCCAGGAAGTCGTGTTTGCCCAGGGCGGCACGCTGGCCAAGGTCGAGGCCTACATCAGCGCCCCGAGCTCGCAGACGGTCTCGCTGCATGTGTTCAAGGGCAACCGCCCGGCCGGTCTGACGGGCCAGGCCGAAATCATTGGCCCAGTGGCCGTGTCTGCCACCGGCGCTTACACCAAGTACACCTTTACTTCGGTGGTCAAGCCAGCCATCGCAGCTGGCGATCAGTGGGTCTTTGTCTTCAAGGCGAGCGGCACCGGGACCACCATCCAGGAGACGACCGGCAACGCCTACGCCAAGGGCGGCGCCTTCTTTGCGCCGTCTGCTCCCTTTACCTGGACCGGCCTGGGCAGCGGCGGCGGCGTCAACGTGGCTGGCAACACCGACGTGAGCTTTGCCGCTTACTTGGTGACCAGCGGCGCCACCGTGGACGAAGGCTGCAACGACGACAACGACGGCTACTGCGACGCAGCCATGGACACGGTCGCCCCGGCGCCAGCCGTCTGCGTCAAGGGCGGCGGCGACTGCAACGACACTTCGGCCACCGTCAACAAAGACGCGGCCGAGGTCTGCGACAACCTGGACAACAACTGCAACAGCAAGACCGACGAAGAGTGCGACGCCGACTCCGACGGCTGGTGCAGCGCGGCCAAGACCGTGGTCGGGACTCCGGGCATCTGCAGCGCCGGCAAGGGCGACTGCGACGACACCAACAAGAGCGTGTACCCCGGCAAGGCCGAGATGTGCGACGACTCCGACAACAACTGCAATGGCTCGACCGACGAAGGCTGCGACGCCGACAACGACGACTACTGCGTGTCGACCATGGCCACCGTGGGCGCGCCCAAGGCCTGCCCCAAGGGCGGCAATGACTGCGCTGACACCGACGGCAAGGTCAACCCCGGCGTGACCGAAGTCTGCGACGGCATAGACAACAACTGCGCCGGCGGAGCCGATGAGACCTGCAGCGACAGCGACAAAGACGGCTACTGCAACGGCGTAGTGCCGATCAGCACCGGCTGCCCCAAGGGCGGCGGCGACTGCAATGACGGCGATGCCACGGTCAATCCGGCGGCGACCGAGAACTGCAGCACCAACGCCGACGACAACTGCGATGGCATCACCAACGGCGTAGGCGCGGCCAACTGCACCAACTGGTACGCTGACGTCGACAAAGACGGCTACGGCGGCGGCACGCCCAAGTGCCAGTGCTTCCAGACGACCGACTTCCCGTCCAACGCTGGCGGCGACTGCAAGGACAACGACGCCACGGTCAGCCCGAGCCAGCTAGAGGTCTGCGACGGCCTGGACAACGACTGCAAGTCCGGGACCGACAACGGCTGCGACGACGACAACGACACCTACTGCGACGCCAACATGCCCATGAAGGAGTCGGCGCTGTGCACCGGCAGCCTGTCGGCCTGCAAGAGTGGCCTGGTGTGGCCGCCGACCAAGACCGGTACGGTCACCATGGAGACCTACTCTCACGGCGGCGGCTACCATCCGTTCGTCAAAGAGTTCTGGTACCCGCAGTGGAATGGTTCAACCATCTACCGCTACAACGACTCGTATCAGTACCTAGGAACGATGAATGCCGGCCAGAACAACATGATGGGCCTCGCCGGCGACACGAAGAGCTCGGACTACTTCACCGCCAACTGGGGTGAGTACACGATTACGCGCCGCGCTGGCTCCAGCACCAAGTGGGTCTACAACATCGGCTACTACGCCGGTTCAGTTGCCGTGGACGATACCTACGTCTACGCGATGCGTGCGGATAACGCGGTTGTCCACCGTCTCAACAAGAGCACGGGCGCGCTGATCAACACCATCAACCTGACCGGCAGCAGCTTTGGCGACTGGACCTATGGCGGCATGGGTGTCGTGGGCAACTACATGTTCACCAGCCGCGGCGGCGCCGGCACGATTGTTGCCTTTGACTTGACCACCGGTGCCCAGATCGGCCAGTACTCGACCGGCATCGCCATCTACAACGGCGCCTTTACCGGCACCGACATCTGCGTCTCGCCCAACAACAACCAGGTGACCTGCTTTAAGGTTCACGGCCAGGTCTGCGAGCAGCTGTGCACCGACAGCATCATGTGGCCGCCCAAGACGACCAAGATCGTCAACATGAACACCTATTCCCACGGCGGCGGCTACTCGCCCAAGCTCAAGGAATTCTGGTACCCGTCTTGGAGCGGCGGCACGATCTACCGCTTTGACGCCAACTACCAGCAGATCGGCTCGTTCAACTCTGGGCAGGGCGACATGATGCAGCTGTGGGGCGACACCGACGGCACCTACTACACCGCCAACTGGGGCCAGCAGACCATCACCAAGAAGGCCGAGCTGGGCTCTACCACCCTGTGGAGCTACAACTTGGGCTTGACGGCTGGCGGCGTGGCTGCCGATGCCAACTACGTCTACGCCATGGGCGCCGATGCGCTCAAGGTGCAGCGCCTCAACAAGTCCACCGGCGCGCTTATCGACAGCTTCCTGTTGAGCGGCGGCGGCAGCGAGACGCTGTACGGCGGCCTGGCCGTCTCTGGCAACAACCTGCTGGTCGGCCGCGGCTCTGGCACCGTGTACCGCTATGACATTGGCAAGCTGGCCAGCGGCTCGGTGTGGCCGCCTGCCTACGTGGGCATGCGCAGCATGAACACCTACTCGCACGGCGGCGGCTACTCGCCCAAGTACAATGAGTTCTGGTACCCCTCTTGGAACGGCGCAACTATCTACCGCTTCAACATGAGCAACCAGCAGGTCGGGTCCTTCAACTCGGGCTCTGGCGACATCATGCAGCTGTGGGGCGAGGCCGACGGCACCTACTACACCGCCAACTGGGGCCAGGGCGCTGTGTACAAGTGGGGCGACATGAACGGCACCCAGCTGTGGAAGACCAACATCGGCCAGACCATGGCCGGCATCACCGCCGACGCCAACTACGTCTACACCATGGCCAACTCCGGAGCGACGGTGTGGCGGCTCAACAAGAGCACCGGCGCCATTGTCGACTCGTTCAACCTGAGCGGCGGCTACTTTGGCGAGCTCTACGGCGGCATGGCGGTGATTGACGGCAAGCTGTTGATCGGCCGTGGCAATGCCCAGATGTACCGGTATGACCTGGTCAGCCGCGCCATGGACGGCCAGACCGGCCTGGCCACCAGCGTCTACAACATGGCGTTTACCGGCGAGGACTACTGCCTGTCTGCCAACAACAGCAACGTGTACTGCTACACCGTCAAAGGCCTGACGGCCAAGCTGACCGACACCTTCCAGACGGCCACCAACATCTACAACATGGCCTTTACCGGCAGCGAGTACTGCATCTCGGCCAACAGCAGCACGGTGTACTGCTACACGGCCACTGGCGTGCAGTGCAAGAAGGGCAACGACTGCGACGACACCCAGGCCACCGTCAAGCCGGGCAATTCTGAGTCCTGCGATGACAAGGACAACAACTGCGACGGCCTGATTGACGATGGCTGCGACGACGACAATGACGGCTTCTGCGAAAAAGGCATGACCCTGGTCGGCACGCCGTCTACCTGCACCAGTGGCGGCAACGACTGCAACGACCAGAGCTCGTCGATCAACCCCGCCCCCAGCACCAAAGAGAACTGCGGCACTGCCCAAGACGACAACTGCGACGGCTCGCTGGACCAAGTCGGCGCCCTGGGCTGCACCAACTTCTACTTTGACAACGACGGCGACGGCCAAGGCACCACCGCGTTTGAATGCCGCTGCACCACCAACGGCAAGTACGCGGCCCTGTCCAGCGGCGACTGCAACGACAACGACGCCGCCATCAACAGCGGCGCCGGCGTGCCCAAGGCGCAAAAGGGCGTGTACAAGGGCTCGGCCATCACCATGGAGACCTATTCTCACGGCGGCGGCTACAGCCCGGCCAGCAATGAGTACTGGTATCCGCAGTGGGCCGGCACCACGGTCTACCGCTACAACGGCAACTACCAGCAGGTGGGCTCGTTCAACAGCGGGTTGGGCCAGATCATGCAGCTGTGGGGCGACGCTGACGGCAGCTACTACACCGCCAACTGGAGCTACAACGTCATCAACAAGTACCCCAGCATGAGCGGCAGCCAGACGTGGTCCTTCAACATCGGCTCCACGGCCGGCGGCGTGGCGGCAGACGCCAACTACGTCTACGGAATGCGCTCCTCTGGCATGCAGGTGTGGGTGCTGGACAAGGCGACCGGCCAGCAGGTCAAGATCATCAACCTGACCGGCGGCAGCGACGGCGGCATGACCGGCGGCTTGGCCGTCTACGGCAATACGTTGTTTGTCGGCCGCGACAGTGGCTGGGTGTTCATGTACGACCTGAGCAACGGCGTGCTGACCGACCAGTTCCAGACCGCGGTCAACATCTACAACTCGGCCTTTAACGGCAAGGACTACTGCGTCTCTGCCAACAGTAACCAGGTGCACTGCTATGCCATTGCCGGCAACCAGCTGCCAGCCGAGAGCTGCGACGGCAAGGACAACAACTGCAACTCGGTCATCGATGAAGGCTGCGACGCCGACAAGGACGGCTACTGCGACGCCAAGCTCACCGTGACCAGCACGGTCAGCTGCCCCAAGACTGTGCTCAAGACCACCGGCTGCTCGCAGCTGCTGAATCCGCCGCTATACAAAGGCGCGCCGATTACCATGGAGACCCGGTCCCACGGCGGCGGTTACTCGCCCAAGTACAACGAGTACTGGTACCCAGAGTGGTCCGGCACCACCATCTACCGCTACAACAAGGACTACCAGTTCGTGGGCACCTTCAACAGCGGGCAGAACCAGATGATGCAGCTGTGGGGCGACACCGACGGCACCTACTACACCGCCAACTGGGGCTACGCTACCGTGACCAAGAAGTCGGACATGGGCTCCACCACCCTGTGGACTTGGTACGG
>CAIXGW010000137.1 GCA_903919145.1 uncultured Myxococcales bacterium | reverse complement strand
GTCGTGCGGATCCGCACGGTGTTCGACGAGGGCGGCCTGCTAGTGCTAGACCTCGAGTATCTGCCCGGCGGATCTCTGGAAATCCCGGCTCCTGGCGTAGACGAGACGACGGCTCGCACCTGGATGGCCGAAGTGCTTGAGGGCCTGACGGCCATCCACGAGGCCGGGTTGGTCCATCGCGACATCAAGCCCGCCAATGTGCTGGTGACGGCCAAGGGGCGCCTCAAGGTCACCGATCTTGGCATTGCGCATGATGAAAGTCGCAATCAGGGGCCGCGGACTCGGCTTGGCGCCAGGCTTGGAACACCAGAGTACATGGCCCCGGAGCAGATCGATGGGCAGCCTGTTGATGTTAGAGCAGATGTCTATTCCGCTGGCGTGATGCTCTACCAGCTACTGGCAGGGCGCTGCCCGTTTGAGGGCGACGAGTTTGATGTCCTTTATGGTCACAAGAAGCTCAAGCCGGACATGGCTCCGATCCTCGCGAAAAGTCCAACGCTGGCGCGCGTGGTGGAGCGCGCGTTGTCCAAGCAGCCGGAGTCAAGGTTTGCCAGCATGGCCGAGATGGCGGCGGCGATGGTTGCTGAGCAGGGGGGCGCTCAAAAAGTGGCGCCGCCGCCTCAGGTTGTTGTTGACCCGGTCCCAAAATCGCCAGCGACGCCCACTGAGTCTATGCCGCGGATCGTGATCTCGCCTTCCGTGCTAGCCGCTGAGAGCACGCCGGCCTTGAGTGTACAGGTGCGGCCCAATTCGGCCCAGTACCAGTCCTTGGGCGTCAAACCTATTGAGCTTGGTGCATTTATCATGGGGCGCAGGCTGGGCTGGGAGTGGTCTCGGCTCCCGGCGGAGGCGTCGCCGCCGCACCAAGTGCTGGTGGGCCGTAAGTATGCCATAGGCGTGGCGCCGGTCACTCAGTTGGTTTACGCCGAGGTCCTGGGTAGTTTGCCATCAGACCGCCGTGTGCCTCAGCACCCAGTCGAGAACGTCTCTTGGTTCGATGCCGTCAGCTTCTGCAACGGGCTTTCTCGGCTTCATCGCTTGCCAGAGGTCTATCAGATCGTCGGCGGTGTCGTGCACTGGCCTGACGCCGGGGTGCCCGGCTGGCGGCTGCCGACTGAGGCAGAGTGGGAGTACGCCTGCTGGGCAGGGCGCGATCGCCTGACCGAGGATGACGTGCGCGAACAGGCTTGGTTCGGCAGCCAACTGGGCGGCACGCGGCCAGTCATGAGCAAGATGCCGAATCCTTGGGGTTTACACGATATGCTCGGGAACGTGCATGAGTGGGTCTGGGACTGGCACGGCCCCTTGTCGCCGGCGCCGGTCGCCAGTCCAGCCGGCCCCTCTAGTGGCTCCCAGCGGGTCATGAAAGGCGGCTCGTGGGTCAACGACGACATGAGCGCTATTCAGCCTGCTGCGCGCCTAGGCGATCGACCCAGTGTCCGGTTCAACAATGTTGGCTTCCGCATCGCCCGGACTCTGCCTTAGGCCAAAGGAGTCATTCGTGACCGCTGCTATCCGCCACCCCGGCCAACTGCTTACCCAAGGTCGCTGTCGTGTTGAGCCGTTGCGCCGCTGCTGTTCCAAACCCGAAGAAGTCTTATGCGCTGCGCAGTTATCTGCAACACCGCGCCTTGCCGCTCCTTCCAGTTGACCGCCAAGGTTGCCTACCTCTATCGTCGCCCCTGCGCCCAAGTGCTTCATTCTCCAAGCGGAAGTGATCATGCGAAATTGCCCCAAGTGCCTGCGCAGCAACGCCGACGACGCGAGCTTCTGCAGCGACTGCGGCCATCGCTTTGCGAGCCAGTCCAGCGAATTGCCATCTTTGCATGAGGATTTGGTCTTGCCCTTCGCCGTCGGGGCACAGGTGGCGTTGGGCCGCTACGTCATTGAGGCGGTGTTGGGCCAAGGCGGGATGGGCACGGTTTACCGGGCGCTCGACGTGTCGCTAGATCGCCGGTGTGCGCTCAAAGTGCTGAACTCAGAGTTGACTGCGCATCCAACCGCGCGCAAACGCATGGAGCGCGAGGCCCGGGCGCTGGCGCGGATCGAGCACCCGAATGTGGTGCAGGTTCGTAATATCTTTCTAGAAGGCGAGCTGTTGGTCATGGAGCTCGAGTACATGGACGGCGGCGATCTGCGCAACCGCGTGGGGCCCGATGGTGCTGCTCCCGAGCAGGCCGTGGCGTGGATGCAGGGTTTGCTGGCCGGGGTGCAGGCGCTGCATGACGCCCAGCTGGTACACCGGGATATCAAGCCGGAGAATGTGCTGCTTAGCGGGCAGGGGGTGCCGAAGCTGACCGACCTGGGGGTAGCGCGCGACGACGCCGAGTCGGGCCGCACGAGAACCAGGCTGGGGGCGGTGCTGGGGACGCTGGAGTACATGTCGCCCGAGCAGATTCAGGGGCTTGCGGTTGATGCGCGGTCGGACGTTTATGCGTGCGGGATGGTTCTGTACCAGTTGGTGACCGGGGCGCTGCCGTTTTCGGCGAAGAGTGACTTTGAGTGGCAAGAGGCGCATGTTCGTCGGCCGCCGGATATGGCGAAGCTGCAGGCGAAAGCGCCGCATTTGGCGGCCGCGGTGGGGCGGGCGATTGCTAAGGATCCGGCCGAGCGGTTTGCTAGTGCGGCGGAGATGGCGGCTGGGTTGACGGCGCCGGTCGTCACGGTGCCGGCAGCGGCGGCGCCGCTCTCGGAGTGGCGGACGGCGGCGGAGGATGTCGAGGTCTCCGATGCATCGGTGCCACTGTTCCGGTTGAATCGTATGCACATTGCGCGAGTTGTCTTGGCAATCATTGTGTTGGTGCTCATCGGACTTGGAGGCCGCCTTTGGTACAAGCGGTGGGAAGCCCGACACTATGGAGTGCCCCTGAGGGATACGTCGAGAAGTCGTGGTGAATCAGCGAAGGTGAATTCGATCTCTCGACTAATTGCGCCGACGGAAGCTGCACCATCAGGGATGGTCTTCATTCCACCAGGTACATTCCAGATGGGCTCGCCGCCGGGCGAGGGGAACGAGGACGAGAAGTTGCATACGGTGACGGTCAGCGGGTTTTGGCTTGACGAGACCGAGGTTACGGTCCAGGCGTATCAAGGGTGCGTCAAGGCTGGGAAATGCGTTGGGTCGGATATGCTTTGGTGGCTGGGGTCGACCAACTCCGAGTGGAGCGAACACTGCACCTATGGAAATTCGCCGCCGCGCACCAGGATTCGGCCCGGTTACTGCATCAACGGTGTCGGGTTTGGTTGTGCCTGGACCGTTTGATACCTAAGTTCGCCGCGAAACACCCATATCGGCCCTGGCGCCCCCAAGGAACTCCCCATGAACTCCGCCATCTTCCACCCCGGTCAGCTAATCGCCCAAGGCCGCTACCGCATCGACCGCTTGCTCGGCGAAGGCGGCATGGGGGCGGTCTATGAAGCGACGGAACTGACGCTTGAGCGCAAGGTTGCGCTCAAAGTGCTACTGCCGGAGCTCTCGCAGCACCCGACCGCCCGCCAGCGCATGGAGGCCGAGGCCAAAGCCATGGCCCGGTTGAATTCGCCTCACGTGGTGCGGGTAAACACGGTGTTTGACGAAGG
>CAIXGW010000136.1 GCA_903919145.1 uncultured Myxococcales bacterium | reverse complement strand
GCGCTGGGAGTGGGCCCTGCCGATGGCCGCGGCCCAAGCCGTCGGCTCGATCGTCGGCGCGCGGCTGGCGGTGCGCGGTGGCGATCAGCTGGTGCGCAAGGTGGTGCTGGCGGTGGTGGCGCTGCTGGTCGCCAGGCTCAGCTGGGACTTGGCGCGCTAGCGCCGTCCCCGGCCGCTGCCACCACGGCCGGCGCGGCGGCTGTCGGAAATCGCCGACAGGCGTCGGAGAATCGCGAAGCAGCCAACCAGCTGAAATGTAGGAATTTCACCCAGGCGCCGGCGCGCCGGACACTCCCCTAGGCAATGTCTGATCCTTGAAATTGCAGCAGAATCCAACTTGGCACGGAGGTTGCTTTGGCTAGGGGTGTCGCCGCCTCAAAACCGAGGCGCACAGAATCCCGGAGGACCCCATGACTACCACCACCGATACCACTGCTACCCCCACTGCCGCGACCGCCCCGACAGCCCGCCGCAGCCACCTTCCGCTGATCCCCAGCTACATCGGCGCCGGCCTTGGCTTTCTGGCGTTCCTGGTGCTGGGCGCCATCCCCGGCACGCTGTACGGCGGCTACATTGGTCTGGCGATGTCCTCGATGCTGCTGGGCTCGGCGGCGGACCCCAGCTGGCCGGCGCGCATCATCACTGGCGGCGGCATGGTCCTTGGCCTGCTGGCGGCGCTGTTCCTGTTCCTGGTCGCCGGCGCGGTGGTGGGCACCCTGATGGGCATGCCCTTTGCCAAGGTGCTGCGCCGCGCCGCCGAGCGCGAAGTCCAGCCGCAGGCGGCCGATGCCAGCGTTCAGCAGCACTGAGCCCAACCCAAACGGGCCCAAGCAGAGGGGGCCGGCTGGCGAGGACCTCGACCGGCGGGCCGGCGCCCCGCTTCTGCCACAGCCTGCGCGGTCAAGCCTCTTGGGGCAGCGGGGCCAGCCGCACCCAGACCTCTTCATCCAGCAGCTGCCCGCCCTTGTACACCGCCGCCCGCCTCACCCCTTCCAGCGTGTAGCCGGCCTTGGCCAGTACCCGCCCTGAGCGGTGGTTGCCAGAGAAAACCCCAGCAAACAAGCGGATAAACTGGCGATCCTCCAGGGCATAGCGGCTCAGCGCCTGCACCGCCAGCGGCGCCAAGCCCTGGCCCCACTGCGACCGCCCCAGCCAGTAGCCGACCTCGGCCGAGCGGCGAAAGATGTCCTCTCCTGGCACCAGCCCCACGCCGCCGACGGCTTCCCCCGCGACTTCAATGGCAAAAACCTGGCCTAGCAGCGCGGTAGACGCGTACTCGACCCACTCGTCGGCGTCGTCAGCGGTGTAGGGGTGCGGAAAGCGGTCGCGCAGCCAGCGCGCCACCTCCCAGTCATTGGCGTGGCGCTGCAAAGCGGGTTGGTCGCCGTCGCGCCAGGGCCGCAGCAGGCAAGCGCCCAGGTCAAACTGCACACGCTGGTAGATCACCGATTCCCCCGGGTTTCAAGAGGCGCCCAGCGTGCCAAAGGGCAGGCTGCTGTGCAAGCTGGCCTGGAGATGGCGGCGGGCTTTGCGCCGCCGGGAGGGGACTCGCTGGCGGGGGAGCCCAGGAATTCATTCCTGGGCGTCCACGGGCGCGCACGCTGGGGTCGGAAAGCCCAAACCATTCAAAATAGTTCCCGCCTTCGCCGCAATGACGTTGAGGTTGGGTCGGCCGTTGTTGCGGTAGCCGCTGGGCTGCCTGGCGCTGGCGCTGCCGCGCAGGCCTGATACCATGGCGGCGGAGGTTTCCCATGTTGCATCGTTTGCTGGTGATTCGTGCGTGTGTGGCTGTGGTCAGCTTGGGGTCCGGCAGCGCCTGGGCCAGCGACTGCGAGTCGATCCGCGACTCGGACGCTCGCAACCACTGCCGCGCCGTGGCCAAAAAAGACAAGTCGGCCTGCGAGTCGATCAAAGACAGCGACCTGCGCAACTACTGCCGCGCAGAAGCTTCTGGAGACAAGAGCGCTTGCGAGTCGATCCGCGACAGCAACCTGCGCAACCAGTGCCGCGGGGTCGCGGGCGGCAAGTCGGGGAGCTCTGCCTGCGAGTCGATCCAAGACAGCGATGCCCGCAACCACTGCCGCGCCGTCTCCAAGGGCGAGAAGAGCGCCTGCGAGTCGATCCGCGACAGCGACAAGCGCAACTTCTGCCGCGCGGTGGCCGGGGGCGGCCGCTCGGCTTGCGAGTCGATCAAAGACAGCGACTTGCGCAACCGCTGCCGCGCCCAAGCCCGTTGATCTGCCTTGGCAAAAGCAACTGCAGTGCAGGCAGCGCTTGACCTTGCCGCCCCTTCGGCCCGATGCTGCGCCCGTCGCCGCTGCGGCGCTGCCAGGAGCACAGACAGATGGCCGAATCCGCCAAGACCCCGCCCCAAGACCCAACCCTTTACGACGCCGTGGTCATTGGCGGCGGCCCGGGCGGCTACGTCTGCGCGATTCGCCTGGGCCAAGCCGGCAAGCGCACGCTGGTCATCGAGAGGGCCAAGCTCGGCGGGGTGTGCCTCAACGTGGGCTGCATCCCCAGCAAGGCCCTGATCCACGCCAGCAAGGTCTACAAAAAGGCCAAAGACGGCGCGGCCATGGGCATTATCGCCGCGGACCTGCGGGTGGACTTTGCCACCATGGTCGGCTGGAAAGACGCCATTTCTGGCAAGCTGTCTGGCGGCATCGCCCACCTGCTCAAGGGCAACAAGGTAGAGGTGATGGTCGGCAGCGCCAAGCTGGCGGGCAAGGGGCGGATCGCCGTCACCCTGGCCGATGGCAGCGTCCAGACCGTCCAAGCCAAAGACATTGTGCTGGCCACTGGCTCCAGCCCCATTGAGATCCCCGGCTTTGCCTTTGACGGCAAGGGGATTCTGGACTCAACGGCGGCTCTTTCGCTGTCAGCTATCCCAGCGACCATGGCGGTCATTGGCGGCGGCGTCATTGGCCTGGAGCTGGGCGACGTCTACGCGCGCTTGGGCTGCAAGGTCACCGTGATTGAGGCGGCCGAGCGGATCCTGCCGTTTTTTGACGCCGACGTGGTGCGCCCGGTCGAGCAGAAGCAAAAGAAGCTGGGCATCCAGCACCTGACGTCGCACAAGGCAGAGGGCTCTGCTTATACCGCAGACGGCAAGGTGAATTTGCAGCTGCGCGACGGCAAGGGCCAGCCGGTAGAGCTGACGGTAGACAAGGTGCTGGTCGCCGTGGGCCGCCGCCCCAACAGCCGCGACCTGGGGCTGGAGACGGTGGGCCTAAAGGCCAACGCGCGCGGCTTTATTGACGTGGACGCCCAGCTGCGCACCCAAGTCGCCGGCATCTACGCCATTGGAGACGTGGTCGGCAACCCGATGCTGGCCCACAAAGCCAGCAAAGAGGGCGAGGTAGCCGCTGAAGTGATTGCCGGCGTGCCCGGGGCGGCCATGGACGTGGCCTGCATCCCCAACGTGGTCTACACCGACCCAGAGATTGCCACCGTGGGGCCCACGCTGCAGGAGCTGCAGGCCAGCGGAAAGGCCATCAAGATTGGCAAGTTTGGCTTTGGCGCCCTGGGCCGGGCCATGACGGCCAACGCCGGCGAGGGCTTTGCGCGCATCATCACCGACCAAACCGGCCTGATTCTGGCGGTGCAGGTCGTGGGCCCAGAGGCCAGCGAGCTGATTGCCCAAGCTGGGTTGGCGGTAGAGATGGCGGCAACGGCTGAGGACCTGGCGCTGACCGTCCACGCCCACCCGACCCTGGCCGAAGCGATGCTGGAGGCGGCGCTGGCGGCGACCGGTCACCCGCTGCACCAGCTCAATTAGGCGGTGCCCCAGCTCAATTAGGCGGCGCCCCCCAGACCGGCGACCCGTGGAGGCGAGATGCACCAGCGGCCCTGGCACCCCCAACAAACCGCGGCGGCCGTTGCGCATTTCGGCCTGGCTGTGGTCCTGACGGTGGGGCTGGCTGTGGGGCTGGCGCGTCCCGCCGCTGCCCAGACCCGCGGCGCCGATGCCCTGGGCGCGGCCGAGTACACCCCCGACGACGGTCAGCCGCTGGTGCTGTACAAGCGCTCGTGGGCGGTGGTGATTGGCGTCAACGACTACCAGCAGCTGCCCAAGCTGGGCGGTGCGGTGCGCGATGCCCAAAAAGTCGCCGATTACCTGCGCGGCCAGGGCTTTGACGTGACGCTGCTGACCGATGCCGCCGCGACCCGTAGCCGCATCACCGAGCTGGTGGGAGACAAGCTGCCCAGCCAAGTAGGGCCAGAAGACCGGGTGGTGGTCTACTTTGCCGGGCACGGGCTGTCTCGCGGCGAGGGCGACTCGGCCATGGGCTACCTGATGCCGGTAGAGGGCAAGCGCGACTCGCCGGCGTCCACGGCCATCAGCATGGCGGAATTGCAGCGCTGGTTTGCTCAGTACCAGGCCAAGCACGTGTTTTATGTGGCGGATGCTTGCTACTCGGGGCTGTCGATTGGCACCCGCTCGGTCGGGCTGTCTCCGCAGACCAAGGCCTATGTGCGCGAAGTGACCAAGAGGCCGGTGCGGGTGGCGCTGGTGGCTGGCAGCAGCGGTCAAGAAGCGCATGAGTACCAAGGGCATGGCCTGTTTACCTGGTTCTTGCTAGAGGGCTGGAAGGGCGGCGCCGACGCCAACCGCGATGGCCTGGTCACCACCGACGAGCTGGCGGCGTTTGTGAAACCGGCGGTGTCGCAGCTGGCTGCTTCGCAGTTTCGCGCCAGCCAGCACCCGCAGTTTGCCCGCATGGGCGAAGGCGAATTGCTGTTCTTGGCGCCCCACACCCGCGCGCCGCCGCCACCACCTGGGCCAGCGGGGCAGGGCGAGAGCGCGGTGCCCCAGCCGCCGACCCGCGCTGCTGAGTCCGCGGCGACCGCTCAGGGCCCCGTCGCGCCCCAGCAGGCCGAGGCGGGCAAGGTCAAGCCGGTGCGGGTGGCGGTGCTGTACTTTGACTATGACGGGCAGAATCCCGAGCTGGCGACGTTGAAGAAGGGCATCGCTGAGATGCTGGTGACCGATCTGGCTGGCCAGCCCGGGCTGACCCTGGTAGAGCGCAGCCGCCTGGAGGAGATTCTGGCGGAGCTCAAGCTGGGCCAAACCAAGCTCATTGACCCGGCCACGGCGGCCAAGGTCGGCAAGCTGCTGGGGGCAGAATACCTGGTGCTGGGCCGCTACCTGGACCAGCTGGGCAAGCTGCGGCTGTCGGCGCGGGTGGTGCATGTGCAGACTGGGGCGATCGTCGCTGGCCGCTCTGCTACGGGCAAGGTCGAGGATTTCTTGGAGATGGAGCAGGATCTGGCCGGCGGGCTGCGCGAGGTGCTGCAAACCGTCAAGTCGCCCGCAGCGCCTGTGGCGCCCAAGCCGCCGCGGCGGGCCGCCCAAAAGATCAAGCAAGACGTGCTGGTGGCCTACTCGGCGGCGCTAGATGCCCAAGACCGCGGCGACAAAGAGGCTGCCAAGCAGCTGCTGCAAAAGGCGCTGGCCATCGACCCGGGGTTTGCCCCAGCCCAGGACGCCATGAAGCGCCTGAGCGCGGGGGTGTAGGATGACGCCGCTCCGCTGGCTTTGCGTCGCGCTGCTCTGCGCCCTGGCACTGGCCACCGCCTGTGGTGTCGAGGATTCTGCGCCGACGGTGGCCCAGGATGCCGCCGCTGCGGTGGACGTGGCGACTGGCCAGGATACCGACGCTGCCCAGAGCCCGCTGGACGACTGCCCGCCGGTGTTTGGCGAGCAGTGCCAGTCGGTGTGGCCGTGGTTTGCCTTTCAAAAGCCGGCGGCGACGCCAACCGGGGTGCGCAATGACCTGCTGAGCCAGTGGTTTCCAGTGTCCGGCGAAGGCAAGCCGCTGGATGTGGCGCCCTACAACCGCCGCGACGGGGTGTCGCCGGTGACGCCGGTGGTCATCCTGCCAGCCAAGCCCATCGACCCCAGCAACTTAGCCGATGAGACCCGCCCCGACGCCTCGCTGGCCGCCACCAGCCCCACGGTGATGGTCGATGCGCTGACCGGCGCGCGCATCCGCCACGTGGCTGAGCTGGACCTGAACGCCGAAACCGACCAGCGGCGGGCGCTGATCCTCAGGCCCTATGCGCCCTTGGGCTATGGCCGCAAGATCGTGGTGGGGCTGACCAAGGCCCTGCTGGGCAAAGACGGCCAGCCCATGCCCCAAGCCGCAGCCTTTGCGGACCTGAAGGCCGGCAAGGCGTCCAGCAGCCATGGCCGCCTGCAGCGCTTCTGGAGCGAGTGGCAGCAGGACCTGACCACTCTGGAAAAAGCCGGGGTGCCCAAGGAAGCCCAGGTCGCCACCTGGCACTTCACCACGGCCAGTGCGGCCTGGGTTACGGGGCCGGCGGTCGACCTGCGCCAACAGGTGCTGGCCAAATTGACCAAGGGCAGCCTTGGCTTGCGCATCGACTCCATTGAGGTCGACCCGGCTGCGCTGGCCGCGCTGCCCAACCTGCAGGCGGCGCCGCTGCCGCAAGGGGCCACGCTGACGGTCAAGTTCATCCACCAGGACATTGCGCTGCGGGTGCGCGGCGAGTTTGAGCTGCCCGACGCCATGACCAAGGGCCAAGACGCTGACTCTACGCTGAATTGGGCGGCTGACGGCGGGCCGGCGCTGCTGCTGCAACCCAAGACCACCTGGCGGCCGTTTGCCCTGGTCGCCGGCCCCAAGGCCCTGCAGGACCCGCTGGCCCCGCCGCTGACGCTGTATGGTCATGGCTTTTTGCGGACGATCTGCAAGGATTTCTGCATCAAGCCGTTGCTGGCTGACGCTGCCACCCACCTTTTTGCCGGCGCCGGCGCGGTGGCGGTGGGCACGGATTGGTGGGGGCTGTCAGAGCTGGACATCGGCACGGCGCTGGGCGTCAGCAACGACTTTTCCAGGGTGCCGCAGCTGACCGACAAGCTGGTCCACGCCGCCGTGTCCTTTATCCCGCTGTCGCGGGCGATCCAGGCCCAGCTGGCCAGCGACCCGCGCTTTGCCGTGCTGCCCACCGGCGCCTCCAAGGCCCGCCCGCTGACCGACCCGGCCCTGGGCCTGCGCTACACCGGCAACAGCCTGGGCGGCATTATGGGCACCACCATGGTCGCGCTGCACCCCGACATCGAGCGCGCCGTGGTCAACGTGGCGGGCGGGGTGTGGTCGACCATGATGAACCGCTCTTCTAACTTTGCGACGTTTCTGGTGATTGTCAAAGGCTCTTACCCCGATCCCTTTGACCAGCAGCTGCTGTTTGCGCTGATGCAGAGCCACTGGGACTTGTCTGACCCCGTGCACTTTGCCCCGCTGGTGGTCCAGGCGCCGCTGCCCGGCACCCGCCCGCAGCGCCAGGTGCTGTGGCCCATCAGCTGGGGCGACAGCCAGGTGCCGGCCCTGGCGTCTTCGATGCTGGCCCGCGCCGCCGGTGCGCCGCTGCTGGGCCCACCCGTGGCCGGCTGGCCCGACGTGGCGGGCGACTCGCAGCAGCCCTTTGGCGGAAAAGCCGCGTTTGTGCAGTGGGATTCTCTGCGCGGCACCCACCCGCCCGGCAACGCCGCCCCGGCCGAAGACAACCTGTCTCACTACGCTACCCGCTGGATGCCCGAGTACTGGCAGATGGTCAGCCGCGTCCTGTACGGCGACGGCAAGGTCGAGCAGCGCTACTGCCTGGCCCGCGACACCGACGGGGTTCTGCCGTGTACGCTCAAGCAGGACATTGCCGAGATGGCCGCGCAGATGCTGCCGCTGCCGCCGTTGCCGCCGGCGGACTACAAGTAGGCTTGAGGCCATTTGGGGTCCTGGCAGCGGCTCTGGGCGGATCAGACATTGCCTACGGTGTTGTCCGACTGCTCGACGAAGCGGCGTCGGCGTGGGCCGGTCAGTGCGTGCCTGGCAGTAGTCTAGCTTCGGGCGACGCGCCCTTCGCGCCCGGCGGATGCGGCCCACCCGGCGTTGCCTTGGAGCAAATTCCTTAGGCGCCAGGCGGATCAGACATTGCCTACGGTATTGTCTGGAACCATGAGATTTGCGATGTTCCAACCGGCGGTTCACCGTTGGCAACCAGCGGCAACCGCGGCCAAGCCAAAACCGTCACCCCCGCGAAGGAGGCTGTCGCAGAAGGGTGGGCGACAGCTTCCTTGCCTTTGCGGCATGCCTAAAACTATTCAGGTTTCGTCGTCCCCTCCAGCTCGGATATCGGGTTTTGCGACAGCGTCCTCCGCGGGGGTGACAGTATGGGTGGTCCAGCGGTTTTTGCGGCAGCCTTGGCGGGCGCTCTAGCCACACCTTGACAAACACCCGACCCAGTCGCTATCGAGGCTCCCTGTGTCGCGCGAGTCCCACCAGCCCCCCAGCCGCCTTGCCCTGTCGTGCAAATCCGACGACGCTGCAGCAACGGCTGCCGCCGCAAGGAAGCCAAGAATGCACCGGGATCAGGCCCTGCAACTACTCGCGTTTCACTACAAGCGACTCCACGAGGACTATCACGTGAAGTCGCTCGCCCTGTTTGGCTCTGTTGCCCGTGATCAGGCTAGGCAGGACAGCGACGTAGATGTCCTGGTCGAATTCGACAGATTGGTGGGGCTGCGCGGCTTCATGGACTGCCGGTTTGAGCTGGAAGCCATCTTAGGTCGGCGAGTTGACTTGGTGATGCGCTCAGCCATCAAGCCGTCGCGGCGCGAGGCCGTTGAAGCGGAGGCCCTGCGTGTCGCGTGATGACACCCTATACCTTGACGATAGGATCGACGCGTGCGAGCACGTGGCGACCTTCGTCGCGGCGACGACACCGCAGGGATTTGCCACACAGCGGCTGTTTCAAGCTGCGATTGAGCGCGAACTCTTCATCTTGGGAGAAGCCGCCAAGCACATTCCGCCTGCAATTCGCGAGTGATTCCATGAAGTCCCGTGGCGGCAAGCCGCCGGACTGCGAGACGTGCTCGGCCACGATTACTTTGGCCTGGACAACGACGAGATCTGGCACATTGCCACCGTCGATCTGCCCGCCCTGGCCGACCAGTTGCGGCTGATTGTGAAGCAGTTGGCGACGGAACGGACGGAGGGCTAGGCCAACGGTCGCCTCCCCGATGGTTGGCTGGCTCATGTGCCGCGCTGGCGCCACTGGTGGCCAGAGCCGCCAACCACGCAGAGCCGAGGCCCCCATGCCCGCGTGGCGCCGCACGAAACTGCTCCCTGGGCTGCAAGACGAGCCGGTGAGCGAGCACCTGCGGCGAGAGGCAAGGCACCGACGGGGGAAACCCGGGTTGAAATCCAGGTCTAAGGTGACCAGGCCCACCGTCGCGGGCTTCCTGGCCGGGGCCGGCGCGGCGGAGTGTCCATCGCGGCCTACTTCGCCACCAGCGGCCAGCGGCCGGGTTCGCTCAGGCTGTCGAGTTCAAGGTCGATATCGAGCTTGGGCCAGTGCAGGATGTGGCCGTGTTCGAGCTCTACGTCGTAGACATCGCGCACTGCTGCCGCGGCAAACCAGGGAAATTCGCGGACATCGAGCCAGTACTCGCGATCGCGCACCAGCAGCCATAGGCCCTTGGGCGACACGCTCATCACCTCAACTGCCAAAGTGCCGGCTCCAGGCTGTGCGGAAAGCATCGCGGTGCTCCGTAACAACCGCCTCAACGGCGGTTAGTTGGTCTGACCTCAGGCCATTGTGCCAAGCGAGCTCTACGGCGGGCACCAGCCAGTACTTCGCCTCGCCGGCAGCGCCCGAGATGTGCACTTGGAGTCGGGGCTCCTCTCCCGAGAAGAAGAAGCAGCGATAGCCGTCTTGGCGCAGCAATGTCGGGCTCTTTTGCATGACCCGAGCCGTCCTTGGCTCTGGACCCAGCGTAGCGTCGCTGGGCCTTTGGCGCAACGGGTGCGAGGCGACCTCGTGCTCCAGTTCGAGCTTGCGCGGTAGGTCGCAGAGCCGGGTACGAACAGGCCTCCGCGCCTGCAACCGAGGTAGGCTCTCGGGGGTGATCCGCTGCGAGTGAGGTCGGGCCAACGTGAGCCTTGGAGGTCGCGGGCACGGAGGCCAGCTCGTGCCCGGTCAAGGCCTGCGCGACTAAGGATCTGCCAGGCCTGGAGGTTTTCGCCGCCGCTCGGCGAACTTAGCCTCCATTGGGGCTGCACGGCTTGGGGTCGCAATTGACCTCGCCGCGGCCGCGCCCATAGACTTCGCCCCTTGCCGCGCCGACGTGCCGCGGTTTGCCGAGGCCCGATGCTCCCAAGCCCCGCCGACCTGCCTGCCCCTGCCGGCCCCAGCGTCATCGTGCTACACGCCCCCACCTTGGGCCGCGGCGACGACGAACTAGGCGCCCGCTTGATGGGCAGCTTCTTGCGCACCCTAGTCAGTGTAGAGCCCAAGCCAGACACCATGGTCTTCTACAATGGCGCCGTGCAATTGCTGGGCCGCGACTCGCCCCATCTCGAGGCCTTGCGCGCCCTCGATGACGCCGGGGTCGACATGCTCGCCTGCGTAACCTGCTTAGAACACTATGCCTTGGTCGACAGCATGGCGCTGGGTTTCGTCAGCTCCATGCGCGACATTCTTCAGGTTACGCTCCGCGCCGGAAAGGTCATCACCCCTTGATCACAACCGCAAGCTGCCCCGACAAGCCACGTATTCTCAACAGCATATGGGCGATGGCCGCTGGCTATTTTGCCGCCTATATCCCCTACACCATGCTGACCAAGGGGCTGAGCAAGGGCCTGCTGACCGCCAGCGGCAAGCCTGCAAACGGCCCCGTATTGCTGCCAATCTCGATGTACTGCTCGGTGGCGGCGCTGCTGGTGTTCTGGATTTCTGTCGGTTGGTGGCGCGAGGCGGCCCAGGACAGCCCCTGGCACATCGGCGGCTGGCCAATTCCGCGCCCAAGACCCGGCACTTGGCTTTCTGGCCTGTGTGTAGCCGGCATAAGCGCGACCACCACGCTGGCGTTCACCTTTGACGGCGTCAGTATCGTCATGGCGCTTTTGCTAATGCGCGGTGGGGTGTTGCTGCTGGCGCCACTGCTCGACCTGCTTCTTGGGCGGCGGGTGGCGCGGGCGTCGTGGCTTGGCCTGGTGCTGACGGCCGCAGCGCTGACGACTTCTCTGCTGGGGGCGCGCGAGCTGCAGATTCCCATCGCATGTCGCTGGGTTTTGGCCACTTATCTGGCGTGTTATGGGCTGCGGTTCTGGCTGATGGGCCGGCTGGCCAAGTCGAGCGACGCCCACCGCAACCGAAGGTTCTTTGTCGAAGAGCAGCTGGTGGGCAACGGTCTGCTGCTGCTGGGGCTGGCGGGTACCGCCGCGTTGGGCCACGGCAGCTTGGCTAGCGATTTGCGCCAGGGTTTCACAGGGCTATGGGGCGATGGGCGGCAGGTGGCGGCGCTGGTGGCGATGGGCCTGTGCTCGTCTGCCACCGGCATGTTTGGCAGCTTGGTGCTGCTCGACCGACGCGAAAACACCTTCTGTGTGCCCATCAACCGCGCCTCTAGCCTGCTGGCCGGCCTGTGCGCTTCCTGGGCAATGGCCTGGTTGTTCGCCAGCGCGGCGCCGAGGGGCGGCGAGCTCGCGGCGGCGGGCCTGCTAGTGGCAGCCCTCGCAATCGCGGCTTGGCCGCGGGCCCACCCAACCGCACCTTGACAACCACGCCACTCCGCCTCAGCCTGGCGCCCCGCTCTCCCGCAGAGTCGAGGTCCCCGATGCCCTCTTGGCGCCGCACCAAACTGCTCACCGGCCTGTGCGACGAGCGCGACCGGTCTGGACGCGTTGCGGCTTAGGCAAGGAAAATCTCTTGGGTTGCCCGGGTCTGAGGCTGGCGTAATGCTGAGGGTGGCAGCGGCGCCCTGCCGATGCCGAGGAGTGCTTCATGGGCGAAATCGACAGCCAGCACGGTGAAATTGCGCGCAGGCTGCGCCTCGCCACGCCCAAACTCCTTGAGGTGTTGCTGTTTGGCTCGCGAGCCCGCGGCGACCAAAGACCAGACAGCGACGTGGATTTGGTGTTGATCATTCCAGAGGGCGCTGACCGCACCGAATTGCTGCTGCGCTCGCGCAAGAGCCTCCGCCACCTTGGCGTTGGCTTTGACCTTCTGCTGGTGACACCAAGCCATTGGTCACAAATGTGCAACGATCGCAGCTATCTTGTACGGGAGTTGGTCCACGACGCAAGGAGGCTTGGCACGAACGCGTTGCAGCGGCCTAGCGCCCAGCTTATGTTGACGGCCATACGCGGAGGGCCTGTACATGCCTAATTCGCGACCGATGCTCGCCGAAGTCGCTGCCAAGCTTGAACCGCTGCTCCCGCGGCTGCGCGCCGATTACGCGATTCAGGATTGCGCTGTTTTTGGCTCCGTCGCCCGAGGAACGGCGAAGCGCGGCTCTGACGTGGACCTCCTCGTCGATGTCGTCTCGCCACTAGTGTCCCTGTTTGACTTGCTGCGACTGGAGGCCGAGCTCTCTGAGTGGGCCACCCAGTCCACGTGACCGAGCGCGCTGCCCTGCCGGAACCAGTACGCACGCGGATAACCCGGGAGGCCGTTCGCTTGGACGCGACAGCTGCATGAAGAGCGGCCGCACCGTAGAACATGCCCTTGCGGACATGCTAGACGCCGCTGAGAAGGCTTGCCCGTTCTGCGGTTCTCTGACCGTGAGCGAGTTTGCCGCGGACGACAAGAGTGCGTTCGCCGTTATCCACGCCCTGGCTATCCTGGGCGATGGTCCGTGCCTCCCGACGCCGCAGCGCTCTGCAGGGCTACAGCCGCAGATGCGTTGGCTTCTAGGCTAGGCGGCCCGGCTGGCGTGGTCAAGTTGGGGGGAGTCAGGCCGATGTTGGCCATAATGCGGACGACCCCGACTGGCTGCGTGCCCCGGGCTGCTATCGACCCATGCCAGCCGCGTGTTACCATAGGTGCAGGCGCCACCGCCGCGTCGCCGCGAGTGGGACATGAACCCGAATATCGCCGCCGCCGCCCAACGAATCCAATAGATTTTTCACCCGACGCGGATCCTCCTGGTAGGGAGTTGGGCGCGCGGCACTGCAACCGACGACTCGGACATCGACTTGGTCGTGCTGTTTGACCATGCCGTCGACTGGCGGCTGGTTGGCAAGATTCGCGGCGCCCTGC
>CAIXGW010000135.1 GCA_903919145.1 uncultured Myxococcales bacterium | reverse complement strand
GGCCGGTTCCGCGGCGGCAGGCGGCTCAGCCGCGTTCTCTAGCAAGGCGACAGCGCCGGCATCCACGGGGGCCTGCGGCTTCTCCTGGCGCACGGCCAACGCAAAAACCACCGCCGCTGCCGTGGCGCCCACCAGGATCGGCCCCGGCCTCAGTAGCCAGTGCGCAAGGCGCGCCCATACGGACACCGGTCTCTCGGCAACGGCTTGGGCCGCGGCACCCAGGACGATCGCCCGGACCGAGGGCGACACCTCAGGCAGCGGCAAGGCCGACACCCGCTCGTGCAGGCGCACCATCGACTCGATTTCTTCGCGCCACTGCGCCGGCACCTGACCTGCGCTGCCACCGGCCATGCGGGCCTCATAGGCATCGACAAAGGCCGCTTCTTCCTGCGCCGAAGCTGCGGAATTGCTGTGCTGGGTCTGGTCGACCATGACATCCTCCCGGGTCCCTGTGCCGGCCTGCAGGCCAGAGGCACCCGCGGGCAAGGCTAGGCAAATTCTGCCAGAGCATCGCGCAGGGCCTTCAGGGCGTAGCGCATCCGACTCTTGACAGTGTTTTCGTTCGTACCTGTCGCTTCGGCGATCTCGGCAAAGCTCAGACCAGAAATCTCTCGCAGCGAGAACACTTCGCGCTGTTCTGAGGGTAATTTCGCCATGGCATCTTCGTAGGCGCCGCGGAACTGGCTATCAGCGGTGTTGCGCGAGGCGTCGGAGCCGACCATGTCGGTGGCAACGCGCTCGCCCAGCGTTGGACTGTCATCGCCGGCCATCGGCGCGTCCAAAGAGGGACCGTTGCGAAAGCGGTCGCGCCGCGAGGCATCAATGCACAGGTTGCGGGCAATGGTGTACAGCCAAGTCTTGAACTTGGACTGCCCCTTGAACGCCTGGGCGTTGCGCACGACGCGCAAGAAGGCGTCTTGGACGACATCATCCGGCCGTGCGGCCCCCTGCTGCATGGCGAAGGCCTTGAGCGCCCGCGCGTGCCGGTCGTACAGCACGCCAAGAGCCTTGGGATCTCCGTCCACAAAGCGATCATACAGAGCCTCATCTGAGACGGCTTCCAGGGCCACGACGGCCAGGAGTGCCAGGGTTGTCAGGAGCCACATCGGCGCCTTACCTCATGAGACGCGCTGCGCGCGGGTTGGATCTACGGCGGAGCTCGCCAAGTGCGATGAGGGTAACAGGGGCAGCCCCAAGCCTCAACCCTGGACGGACTCAGCGATCCGCGGGTTGGCGTCGTGCACCAGCGTCACCACGGCCTCTGAGTGAACGGTCCAGGGAAAGGCGTCGATGAGCACGGCATCGGCGACGCGCATACCGGCTTGGCGCAGCACGGCCAGGTCGCGGCCCAGGGTATCCAAGGCACAGGAAACGTAGAGCATTGCCGCGGGTGGCGCTGCGCCAGCCTGCTCTGCCAAGTCGCGGGCGCCGATGCGGCCCGGGTCGAGCAGCCACAGCTCGCGGCCGCGCGGCAGGCTCAGCGCCTGCTCTACCGGCGAGCACACGACTTCGACCTGCTGCGAGGCGCCTGCCGCGTCCAGGCTCCGCTGCAGGCGGTCACAAGCGCCCAGGTCAGACTCAATGGCGCGGATGCGCGGGGCGGTCTGCAGCAGCAACCCCGTCAGATTGCCCGAGCCGGCGTACCACTCTTGGACCCGATCAAAGGGCCCCAAGCTTGCCAATTGCTCTGCCAGAACAAGGCGGATCTGGCGATTGGCCTCGGCGCTGGCTTGGCAGAACCCGCGCGCGTCCACGCCAACCGCTAGCGGCCCATCGACCTCTGGCAGGTCGACCTCTGACAGCCCCCACGCGTCCTCAAAGCGGCCGATGTGCACGGTCAAGCCAGCCAGCCCCCAGTCTTTGGCCAGCCGCTCTGCCGTCAGCTGCTGCGCAAGCTGCAGATCGAGCTCGCGGGTTGGCCGGCCCGACAAGGCGGCGATGACGCCCTGGCGGCCCACCACCGCCATCAGCTCGCCGGTGTCGATGGCCTGGGCCAGCAGAGGCGGAACCTGGCGGCGCAGCGCCTCGAGCTGGGGGTCCAGGGCCAGGCAGTTTTTGACAAAGGCCAGCTGATCGCTGCGCGCCTGCAGCAGCCCCAGGCCCATGCCGCGCCCTACCCTGCGCAGGTGCAGCCTGGCGCGGCGGCGGTGCCCCTGTGGCTGCACGTCACCCGCCAGCCGGGCCACCGGAGCGTCGCGCCCCAAGGCTCGCTGCAGCCAGCTCAACTTGTGGCGGCGCTGGGCCTCCAGGGTCACATGCTGCAGATCGCAGCCACCGCACTGGCCAAAGGCGCTGCACGCCGGCTGCGCGCGCTCTGCCGAGGGCTGGTGCAGCGTTTCGAGGTCGGCGCGCAGGATGCCCTTGCTGCGGCTGCTAAAGCGCACGGTCGCCTCGTCGCCCGGCACTCCGCCCGCCACCAGCACCACTTCGCCAGTGGGCAGGCGCGCAATGCCATCGGCAAGGCCCCCAAGGCCGGTGATCGTCAGGCGCTGCGACGCCGGCAAGGGTGCAAATGGGGGCGCGGCCATGGCAAACTCCTGGTACTGGGCAGATTCTTGAGCGACCAACCTGCAGGTGAGGGAAGCCTTGCGCTGGAACCATTCCAACGGTATCGGCGCCCTCGCCCCCCGCTCGACAGCGAGGCTGCCGCTTCACCACCAGACTTCAGAGGGCTCGACAGCGCGCATCCCCCTACTTTTGTTCTGGATGGCCGAGTCTCCTGGGTCCGGGATGCCCAGACAACCCCGCAGCAGTCTGCAACCCCTGTGAATTAGAGCCGGGCGCCTCGCCACGCGCCTGAACGGCTTTGGGTACTAATGCTTGACGGCGCGGCGCAGCCTGCCTAGCCTCACGCCCCGGCGGGCAAGATGGCGTTGCCGCCCAGGGCCGTCAAGGGCCTGAGAGAAACTGGAGGAGCCGCGATGAGAGCCCGTTTTCCCACTTTGACTGCGGCCGCCCTCGCCCTGGCCGGCTTGGCCGCCTGCACTGCCCAGAGCACCACGGGTTCGGCCGGTCTGTATTGCAGCAAGGAAGGCCTGTGCCCGCCCGGGATGATCTGCAGCCCCTCCAATGTTTGCATCGCCGACATGGACGCCGGGGCCGGCACCGACAGCGGCGCAGGAGGCTCCGACTCTTTGGCCGGCCAAGACACGACGGCCGCCGATTCGCTGCAGCAGGACAGCGCGCCCGACACTGCTGTGATCGATACCGCGCCGGCGGACACCCCTCAGCCCGACACCGCCAAGCCCGACACCAGCAAGCCCGACAGCACCGTGCAGGACACGGCCAAGCCGGACATCGCAGACGATACGGCACCAGTGTCTGTCACGATTGAGGAATTGCAGAAAGGCGCCACCAGCCTGACCTGCGAAAACACCTCTGGTATTGTCAACTACGCCAAAGTCATGGTGGAGCCGGCGGTGCTGACTGGGCCGCCAGTGATGAGCACCAGCAGCTCGGGAAAGAAGTCGGCGCTGCTGTACGTGCGGCCGGCCACCGGGCCGACCAGCGGCGAGTACGCCGGCCTGATCGTGGTGGTGCAGGCCTGGCCGGTGCCGTTTACCGCCGGGTCGGTCATCCAGGTAACCGGAACAGTCCAGGAGTTCTACTGCATGACCGAGGTCATCGTCGACAGCCTCGACGCCGTAGTGGCCAAGGGTGCCGTGGCTGTGCCAGATCCCTATGCTGTGGGCATCGGCCCGCTGGTGGCCAATTCTGAGCCGTATGAAGGCGCCCTGGTCAGCATTGCCGGGGTGACGGTGGCCCAGCCCAATCTGGCCGGCACCGATGGCAAGAACCACGGCGAGTTCACGGTCAAGAGCGGCAACGCCGAGCTGGCGATCTACCTGCCCTACGGCTCGCAGTGGCTGAACAAGGACCAGAGCACCACCTTGCTGTTCGGAGACAAGTTCTCCAGCATTTCTGGCCATCTGGCCTACTCGTTTGGCCACTGGGTGCTGCGTCCTCGCGACGACATGGACTTCAAGTCCGGCTTCTGAGCCCCCAGCCGCAGCCTTTGAGAGCGCCCACGCCCGCGGCCGCTAGCGGCCCCTTCAAGGTCTAGCTGAGGGATCAGGCCAAGAGGGCCTTGATGCCTACCTACCCCCAAGATCGAAGGGCTGACGCTCGGCAAGGGCGAGCTGGGCAACGGTCCCTCAGCCAAGCTCTTGGGGCCAATCTGGCCCTAAGCGCTCGGCTTCTGATGGACTTTGCTCTTGGCGATGAGGGATAGCTATCCAATGGCTGACGGTCGAGCCCTTAGGTCGAGCCCTTGGCGCCGCTCAAAGCATCGAGCAGGCGCAGCAGGTCGGCCGCGTGGCCCTGAAAGGCCTTGACCGAGCGGCTGGCGACACCGGGTTCCATCACGTCGCCAAGCTGCATGGGGTCCAGGTAGGTGCCGCCCTTGCGCACGCCAAGGTGCAGGTGCGGTCCGGTCGAGCGGCCGGTGGTGCCGACATAGCCGATGACGTCGCCCTTGGTCACTCGCTGGCCCGGAGTTACGGTGCCGAACTTTTGCAAGTGCATGTATTCGGTCATGTAGCCTTCGCTGTGGCGGACGCGGACCAGGTTGCCAGCAGCGCCGGCCTTGCGGGCGGCAATCAGCACGCCATCGGCGGCGGCGTAGACCGCAGTGCCGCGCGGCGCGCCAAAGTCCAGACCCTGGTGAGCCTTGAGCTTGTGCAGGATGGGGTGGATGCGCATGCCAAAGCCAGAGGTGGCCCGGCCCACCCGCAGGGGCTGGCGCAGGAACATCCGCTCTACGCTGCCGCCCTGCAAGTCGTAGTACCCTTCGGCGCCGCGGCCATCGGCCTCTGAAAAGTGAATCGCTACCGTGCGCTGGCCAGTGACGCTGCGGATGTCCAGGGCGGCGATGTCGACGTAGCGCACCACGGTGTCGCCGTCCATCAGCTTGTCTACGACCAGCCTTAGCTCATCGCCGGGCTGCAATTCTGCAGGCAGGGCAAGGCGATCGGTCAGCAACACCTGCAGCTGGGCAATCAGAGAGTCGCCCTCTCCGCAGCGCCGCAGCGAGGCCTCCAGCGATCCGACAATGCCGCAGCGTATGGCCTGGCGCTGCAAGGTACCGGGAAGACCGCCTTCTTTGGCCAGGTAGCTGCCGTCGCTCTGACGCTCGACGGTGACCCCTTCGCCACTGGCGGGTGCGATCACCAGCGACTGCAGCGACCCGGAGTCGATGACGCTGGCGCTGGCAAAGCGCCCCCACAGGCGCCAGCCGGCCTGCAGATGTTCTGGCTTGCGCAGCTGCGAGTAGGCGGCGATCACGGCCCGCTGGGTCTCGCCTTGAACCTGAAGCGCTTGCAGCGCCGTGGAAAGTCCCTCTCCGCTCTCTACCGCACGGCTGCGCGACAGCAGCGTGCTGGCTGCGGCGGCGGCCGTCGCTGGGTCAGTCAGGCGGGTCGGCGCGGGGCTGGCGGCACCGTTTGAGCCGGCACCGCCAAAGGCCGCAATGCCGTCAGCGCGGGCCAGAGACCCGTTGGGCTGGGCTGCCAGGGCGTTGGCGGGAAGGGCAGAAGCGGACCCGCCGGCAGAGTCGGCATCCGAAGCACCGGCCTGCAACGCCGACAGCCGCTCAAGCGGCTCCAGCGGCACCAGCTGCGGGCTGGCGTACCACATGGAATAGAAATTCGCGCCGATCACACCACCGATCACCAGCAGGCCCGCCAGGGTAGGCAGGGCGGCGGAGCGGACCGGGTGATGCAGGGCTGACCGAAGAGCCACGCGTACCTCTTGCAAAGGGGGAGGAGTAGGACGGAGAGAGGCTCCCACAGGCAGCACTATCTGTCAACTGGGCCCCCTTACAAGGTTTGCGTTGCCGAGTCGCCCACTTGAGTCCTGTGGCCAGAGCGGCTACACTGCGCGCCCCTGCACTCCGCGCCCCTGGAGTAACCCCTTGAGCCTTCGCCTTACCAACACGTTGACGCGCCAAAAAGAGCGTTTCGTTCCGCTGCATGCCGGCAAGGTCAGCCTGTATGTCTGCGGCGTCACGGTCTACGACTATTGCCACGTCGGCCATGCCCGGGTGTGCGTTGTTTTTGACGTGGTCCAGCGCACCTTGCGGCGTCTGGGCTATGACGTCACCTATGTGCGCAATTTCACCGATGTGGATGACAAGATCATCGCCCGCGCCCATCTCAACGGAGAGAGCTGCGAGGCGCTGACCAGCCGATTTATCGACGCTTTCTATGAGGACATGGATCGCTTGGACTGCCAGCGGCCCCAGGTCGAGCCGCGGGTCACTACCCACATGGACGAGATCCGCACGATGATCGCCGAGATCATTGCCCGCGGCCATGCCTATCTGGCTCCTGGGGAATTTGGCGGCCAGGACGTGTACTTTGATGTGCGCTCCTTTGCCGAATACGGCGCGCTGTCTGGCCGGGCGCAAGAGGACAACCAGGACGGCGCCAGCGATCGCGTCCAGCACGACGATCGCAAGCGCAACCAGGCCGACTTTGCACTGTGGAAAAGCGCCAAACCCGGCGAGCCGTTCTGGACTTCGCCGTGGGGCAATGGCCGACCGGGCTGGCACATCGAGTGCTCGGCCATGTCCTGCAAGCACCTGGGCACCACGTTTGACATCCACTGCGGCGGCAAAGACCTGGTGTTTCCGCACCATGAGAATGAGATCGCCCAGGCCCGCGCCGCCAACGACGGCCAGTTTGCCAAGCACTGGCTGCACAACGGCTTTGTCACCATCGACTCTGAGAAGATGTCCAAATCGCTGGGCAACTTCTTCTCAATTCGCGATGTGCTCAAGCGCTACCATCCACAGGTGCTGCGCTACTTTCTGCTGACGGCCCACTACCTGCAGCAGCTGAATTTTTCTGACAAAGCCCTGGACGACGCCAACCGCCGGGTGCTGTATGTCTATGAGAAGCTGGCCCTGGCAGACCAGGTGCTGGTCAACCTGCCGCAAGCGCGCAGCCCAACCCCGGCGGTGTGCCTGGAGGCGCGGGCCGAGCTGATGGAAGCCCTGTCGGACGACTTCAACACCCCGCGGGCGCTGGCAGCGCTGTCAGAGCCTATCGCCGCCCTGGCCAAAGCGCTGGAGAAGCCCAAGGATCAGCCAAGCCAAGAGCGCGCTTGGCACCTGCGGGCACTGATTCAAGAAGCGTCTGAGGTACTTGGGCTGTTTCACCTGGACCCGGCCAAGACCGCCGCGGATATTCTGCAGCTGGCCAAAGACCGGCTGTTTCCGGCGGGCAGCGAGCAGGAAGCGGAAGTAGAGCGGCTGGTGCAGGCCCGCAACGATGCGCGGGCTGCCACGGATTTTGCAGAGGCAGACGTGCTGCGCGGCAAGTTGACCGCCCTGGGCGTTGAGATTCGGGACTCCCGCGAAGGGACCCAGTGGCGGCCGCTGCTCAGCGAGTGAGCGGGGCATCGCAGAGGAGAAGGTAGAGATGGATAGTGATTTTGTTCGAGAATTGATCGTGCTCGCTGTGGTCGTTGGCCTGTACGTCATCGGCTCGGCCATGCTGCTGCGCGGCCACACGGCCGACCTTTCGGCCGTCAACGGCACCCCCGGTCACCGCCGCGCCGCGGCCGGCGGCAGCACGACCGCCGCTGAGCCCCGGCTCAACCGGCGGCGCAAGGCGCGCTTGCGCGACGCGATCGAGCGCGGCGAAGTGCAGCCAGAAGGAAAGTCGACTGGCGATGAGCTGGCCGAAGATTAAGCGGTTGCCCCAAGCCCAGCAGGACAAGACAGAGCCTGCGAGCTAGAACCGGGTGCAGCCTGGATGGAAAGAGCGGCCCTGGCCAAAAGCCGCACTGGGCCTGGCGCTGGTCAGGCTTGCTTCCAAGGTTCCGCGTGGATCCTCGGGCCCGGGAAGAACGCAGGCGCAGCGCCTGCGGTTTGGCACCTACCGTGTGACTACAAGTCCTTGCACAGCGGGCGCGACACCGCCACCAGCGGTGGCCCAGGCCGTCCGCGGGAGCGCCCGATGCAGTCTTCGCCCGCAGCCTCTGCCTCAGCTTCGTCCTCTGCCTCGGGCGGCGCGAGCTCCAAGCCCACCGAAGTCCTAGAGTCTGTGGTGATCCGCTTCGCCGGCGACTCCGGTGATGGCATCCAGCTGACCGGCGGTCAGTTCACGGCAGCTTCGGCGGCCGCGGGCAACGACACTGCCACCTTTCCGGACTATCCCGCCGAGATCCGCGCTCCCGCGGGGACCTTGGCCGGCGTCTCGGGCTTTCAGCTGCACTTCTCCAGCCGCGACATCCTGACCCCGGGCGATCGCGCCGACGTGCTGGTGGTGATGAACCCGGCAGCGCTGGCCTCGAACAAGAAGTGGCTCAAGGGCAACGGCGTGCTGATCGCCAATTCTGACGCCTTTACGGTCAAGAACCTGGCGATGGCCGGCTACGCGAGCAATCCGCTGGAGGATGGCTCTTTGGCCGACTACCAGGTGTTTGAGCTCGACCTGTCGCGGCTGACCGGCGATGCCCTTTTGGGCCTGGAAATGACGGCCAAAGAAGTCGAGCGCTGCAAGAATTACTTTGCGCTGGGCCTGGTTTTCTGGCTGTTTGAGCGCGACGCCTCGATGGTCGAAGACGAGATCAAGCAGAAGTTTGGCGCCAAGCCGATGCTGCTGGATGCCAACCTGCGGGTGTTTCGCGCCGGCTGGGACTACGGCGAAAATACCGAGCTCTTTCAGGTGCGATACCGGGTGCCGGCCGCCGAGGACATCGCGCCAGGCACCTACCGATCGATTTCTGGCAACGAAGCCGTGGCGCTGGGCCTCATCGCTGCGGCCCACCAGGCGGGCCTTTCGCTGTTTCTGGGCAGCTATCCGATCACCCCCGCCACCGACATCCTTCACGAGCTGGCCAAGCACAAAGAGTTTGGCGTCAAGACTTTCCAGGCGGAGGATGAGATCGCAGCCATCTGTGCGGCGATCGGCGCGAGCTTTGCCAACCAGCTGGCGGTGACCACCACTTCGGGCCCGGGCATAGCCCTGAAGTCCGAGGCGATGGGCCTGGCAGTGATGACCGAACTGCCGCTGGTGATCATCGACGTTCAGCGCGGCGGACCGTCGACCGGCCTGCCGACAAAGACCGAGCAGTCTGACCTGATGCAGGTGCTGTATGGCCGCAACGGCGAGAGTCCCCTGGCGGTGCTGGCGATTCGCAGCCCGGCCGACGCCTTTGACTGCGCCTTTGAGGCCTGCCGCGTGGCCATCAAGTACCGCGTGCCGGTGGTGCTGTTGAGCGACGGCGCCATTGCCAACGGCGCAGAACCTTGGAAAATTCCAGATGCTTCGACCCTACCCACCATTGACCCGAATTTCCTGAACTCAGCGGAGCAGCTGCCCGGCGGCAAGCTGCTGCCCTACGATCGTGATCCGCAGACCCTGGCGCGGCCGTGGGTGTACCTGGGCACCAAGGGCCTGGAGCACCGCATCGGCGGCCTGGAGAAATGGGATAAGACGGGCCACATCTCTTATGACCCGCAGAACCACCACCACATGACCAAGGTGCGCCAGGCCAAGGTTGAGGCCATTGCGCAGGATATTCCGGCGGTTGAGGTGGTGGGGCCCAGCAGCGGCGATCTGCTGGTGGTCACCTGGGGTTCGCCGTGGGGCTCGGTGCGGACGGCTGTCAAAGAGCTGCAGGGCGCCGGCAAGTCCGTGGCCCATGTGCACCTGCGCTGGATCAACCCTATGCCGCGCGATCTGGGCGAAGTGCTGCAGCGCTTTGGCCGGGTGCTGGTGCCAGAAATCAACAATGGTCAGCTGGTGCAGGTGCTCAGCGCCCGCTATCCCCGCCGGTTTGACCGCTACAACCGCATCGCCGGCCAGCCGCTGACGGTGGCCGAGGTCAAGCAGGCCATGGTTGAGCTGCTGCCGGACTAGCTTGGTTCTGAGCTGCGGCTTGCGCTAGCGCCGGAGAACAGGTCAAGCCCAGGGAGCAGCACAGTTGTCAGAATTTGTTGAGTTTGTAGAGCGTGCGATGAGGTGCCGGGCCCCCAGCTCGGAGCCCGCCCGCCAGAGACCGCGACCAGTTTGCATTGGCCACCCAGCCTGAGGACCCCATGAGCCACAACATCCGCGTCGACCTCAAGCCCAAGGATTTCCAGACCGACCAGGAAGTGCGCTGGTGCCCGGGCTGCGGCGACTACGCGATCCTGGCCGCCGTACAGCGGGCCCTGGCCAAGCAGGGCGTCGAGCCGCACAACATCGCCACCATTGCCGGCATTGGCTGTTCGTCGCGCTTTCCCTACTACATGGCGACCTACGGCATCCACGGCATCCACGGCCGGGCCCCCGCCATTGCCACCGGGGTCAAGCTGGCGCGCCCGGACATGCAGGTGTGGGTGGCCACGGGCGACGGCGACTCTCTGTCGATTGGCGGCAACCACTTCATCCACCTGCTGCGCCGCAACGTGGACCTGAAGATCCTGATGTTCAACAACCGGATCTATGGCCTGACCAAGGGCCAGTTCTCTCCCACCAGCGAGCTGGGCAAGAAGACCAAGTCAACGCCCTTCGGGTCAGTGGACCATCCCTTCAATCCGCTGAGCTTGGCCGTGGGGGCCGAAGCGTCTTTTGTGGGCCGGTTCATTGACGTCGATGCCCGCACTGCGGCTGAGGTTTTGGCTGCTGCGGCCGCCTTCAAGGGCACCGCCTTTGTCGAGATCTTCCAAAACTGCAATATCTTCAACGACGGCGCCTGGGACCACCTGTCTCAGAAGGAGCACCGCTCTGACCGCACCATCGCCCTGGAGCACGGCAAGCCGATGATCTTTGGGGCGAACCGCGACAAGGGCATCCGCCTGCATGGCCTGCGGCCAGAGGTCTTTACCCTTGGCGAAAACGGCCTGGGCGAGGCGGACGCGTGGATCCACGACGCCCACGACAGCGACCCGACCCGGGCATTCTTGCTGGCGCGGATGACGTGGCCCGAGTTTCCGGTGCCGGTGGGCATCCTCCGCTCGGTAGAGCGCACCAGCTATGACGAGGCCCTGTGCGGCCAGGTCGAGCAGGTCCGCAGCACCAAGAAGGCCGACTTGCAGGGGCTGCTCAACGGCCGCTCGGCGTGGGTTGTGGCGTAGACCTCTGTAGCGCAAGGAGTTCTTATGCCATTGGATCAAGGGTCGCTCAAGGGGCGCACGGCGCTGGTCACGGGCGCCAACACTGGGATTGGCCTGGAGACCGCGCGCGAGCTGGCGCGGGCCGGCGCGCGGGTGTGGATCGCCTGCCGCAACCAAGGCAAAGCGGAAGCGGCGATGCAGGACATCCGCCAGAGCGTCCCAGGCGCTGACCTGCAATTTCTGGCGCTGGACCTGGGCAATCTGGCCAAAGTGCGCCAGGCCGCCCAGACCTTCTTGGATGCTGGCGAGCCGCTGCACCTGCTCATCAACAATGCCGGCCTGGCGGGATCGCGGGGCCAGACCGACGATGGCTTTGAATTGGCCTTTGGCACCAACCACCTGGGCCCCTACCTACTGACGCGGCTGCTGCTGGAGCGGGTCAAGAGCAGTGGCGCCGGGCGGATCGTGTTTGTGGCCAGCCGGGCTCACTACCGCTGCAAGGGCATTGTGTGGGGCGACCAGACGGAATCCACGCGCACGGTAGCCGGGTTGCACGAATACGGCGTGTCCAAGCTGGCCAATGTGCTGACCGCCAAGTCGCTGGCCAAGCGCCTGGAAGGCACTGACGTCACCACCTACTCTTTGCATCCGGGCGTGGTGGCGTCGGACGTGTGGCGCAGGATTCCCCAGCCGTTTCGCTGGGTGATGCACCGCTTTATGATCACCAACGAGCAGGGCGCTCTGACCACTCTGCACTGCGCGACGGCCGCAGCAGCAGCGGCGGAGACCGGGCTGTACTATGACAAGAGCGCGGTGAAGAAGCCCTCTCGGCCCGCCCGCGACGAAGCACTGGCCGAAGAGCTGTGGCAGCGCAGCGCGGCTTGGGTCGGACTGGCGGAGTAGCAGGCCCGAGTTTACGGCTGAATTCTCTGGTAAATGTACGCGTCGCCAATGACCTGCGCCAGCCGATAGTCGCGCTGCAGCGCCTGGGTCAGGGCCGGAGCGTCGGCCAGCTGGCGGTCTGAAGGCTGGCGCTCTAACGCGTTGGCGTCGCCGGTCATGACCACCCACCAGCGGGTCTGGGGCAGCGACGCGGCGATCTCGGCGAGGCCCGCCGAGCGCTCGGCCGGCGGCAGCGCTACCGTCAGCGGATAGTCGTAGATCCAGCGGGTGGCCGGCGGCAGCTGCGAGTGCCAGTACAGCCCGGGCTCAAATCCCCAGACCAACAGCCGGTCTCCGGGCCGTGCCTGCTGCCGCAGCCACGCAGCGGTGGCGGCCTCTTCGACCGCAGACCAGTCGCCGCGCCCCCAGTGATAGGTCTGCAGCCACTGCGCACGGCTCAGGTCGCCGTGGACCAGCGCTGGCAGCGGGTGGCGGGTCCAGTAGGCGCCCCAGCCGGGCAGCGCACTGATCAAGGCCGCCCCGCCCACCGCCAACCGCCAGCGCTGCGGCAGTCGCGCCAGGCCCAGCCCCGCCAGGGCGGCCAGCGGCAAGACGGCAGCCTGCCAGTGCCACGCCCACAGCTTGGCCTGCACCAGCGCCTGCGCCAGCGCCGTCGCCCCCGCGGCCACAGCCAGGGCAACGGCCCGCCGCTGCGGCGACCGCGCCACGGCTTCTGCCCCGACCGCGTACAGCGCCAGCAGGGGGACCCCGGCAAAACCCATGGCCAACCTTGAACAACTGGCAAAGGCTGCGGCCGGCACCGCCGCCCAGGGCAGGCTGGTGGCGGCAGCGTGGTGCAGGTTGAAGCGAATCGCGACCTGCCAGGCCGGCTCCAGGGCGCCGGCGGCGGCCAGCGCTGCCACCAGCGCCAGCGCCGGCGCGGCCAGGCCCAGGGCCAAGCTGAGCAGAGCCCGCCGCCGCGGCCAGGCGGCGGCCACGGCCACGGCAAGGGCCAGCACCAAGGTGAATTTCAGCGCCAGCGCCGCAAATAGGGCTACCCCGGCGGCAAACCAGCGCCGCTGCACGCCCGCCCAGGCGGCAAGCGCCACCGCGCACTCCTGCAGAGGCTCGGGCTGGGCGATGGCCCAGAAGCCGCCAAAGACCGGGTGGCGCGCGCAGACGGCGTAGATGAGGCCCGCCAGAATCGCCGGCGCTCGGCCCAAGGGCCACAGCAGGTGCACCAGTAGCGCAGCGGTAAGGGCCGCCGCCCCCACGTCCAGCAGCGCCGGCCCAGCGTCGCCCAGCGGCGCCACCAGGGCATAGGCGGCCAGCAGGCCCGGCGGCTTGTGCTCAAACACGTCGCGGTACGGCCAGCGGTCCGCCCACCACAGTCGGCCGACCAGGGCGAACACCGCCTGATCGCGGCCCAGGGGCTCCCACAAGCGCGGCAGCAACAGCAGCGCCGTCGCCACGGCCACCCCAGCCGAGGCCGGCCGCGCCGACGCCCCAGCGGCAGGCTGGCTGCGCAGAGCTGCGGCAGCGGCGGGAGCAGAGAGGGCGGGATCAGGCGGCAGGGTCACGGCGGGGCTCGATCGCAAGGGTCAACAGCAGGGCCAGCGCCAGCACCAGCGCGCAGCCAATCAGGTTGTACCACAGAAAGCCAATATCGGTGGTCAGATACAGGGCTATGACGGTGACCTGAGCGGTCAGCGCCGCCGGCACCACTGCCTTGCCGGAAATTCGCGCGACAAAGAAGGCCGCCAAGAACAGCCCGAGCACCGTGCCGTAGAACAGCGATCCCAGGATGTTGACGGCCTGGATCAGGTTGTCGAGCAAGGAAGCCACCGAGGCAAAGGCCACCGCCACGCCTCCCCACAGCACGGTAAAGGCCCTAGAGGCAAACAGCAATTGCCGCTGGTCTGGCTCTTGGCGCCGCAGCCTTTTCCACAGGTCCAAGGTGGTGGTGGTGCCCAGGGCCGAAAGCTCGCCGGCAATCGAGCTCATGGCCGCAAACAGGATTACCGCGACCAGCAGGCCCACTAGGCCCGGCGGCAGCCAGCGCTGGACAAAGCTCAGAAAAATGTAGTCGCTGTCTTTGGTTTCGCGGCCTGGCAGGGCCTTGGCGATGACCAGCTTGGCGGTGCGGCGGGTCTGCTCTGCCAGCTGCTGGTCGGCCAGCAATTGCCTTTGGGCTGCCTGGAGTTCTGCAAGGGTCCCCCCCTGGGCCGCGGCAACGACGGCCTGGGCGTCGTGGCGCAGCAGCGCTCGCTGATCTTGCCAGCGCTGCTGGAGACCCGCCAGCTCCGGCGCGGCGGCGGTCGCCTCGGCCTGGCGCAGCAGGGCCTGGTTGAAGTGCAGCGGCGGCGGCTCAAACAGGTAGAACACAAACACCAGCACGCCAACCAGCAAGATCGCAGCCTGCATGGGAATTTTAACAACGCCGTTGAACAACAGCCCCAGCCGGCTCTCTGTCAGCGAGCGCCCGCCCAGGTAGCGGCCCACTTGCGACTGGTCTGTGCCGAAATAGGACAGCGACAGAAAGAAGCCGCCCAGCACGCCCGACCAGACGTTGTAGCGATCGGCCAGGTTGAACTCCCAGCGGATGGCGTCGAGCCGGCCGAAGGTGCCGGCGAGGGTCAAGGCGTCGCCCACGCCCACCGACTCGGGCAGCCGCCAAACCACCACCACGGCGGCCACCGCAACGCCCAAAAGCATCACCACCATCTGGTGTTTCTGGGTCTGGGCCACTGCGGCCGCCCCCCCTGAGACCGTATACAGGATGACAGCACCGCCGATGCCCCACACCGTGGACTCCAGCGGCCAGCCAAGCAGCGCCGTCAGGATAATGGCCGGCGCGTACAGGGTGATGCCCGCCGCCAACCCGCGCTGCAGCAGGAACAGACTGGCGCCAAGCACCCGCGCGCCGACTCCAAACCGCGCCTCCAGCACCTCGTAGGCGGTATAGACCTTCAGCCTGTAGTAGACCGGCACCAAGAACACGCTGACCACGATCATCGCCAGGGGCATGCCGAAGTAGACCTGCAAGAAGCGCATGCCATCTTCATAGGCCTGGCCGGGCACCGAGAGAAAGGTGATGGCGCTGGCCTGGGTGGCCATGACCGCCAAGCCAACGGTGACCCAAGACTGGCTGGTGTCGCCGCGCAGGTAGGCTTCCGCCGTGTGGGTGTTGCGGCGGGTCACCCACAGTCCGCGGCCAATGATGAGCGCTGCGGTGCCCAGCAGCACCAGCCAATCCAGCGGCGTCACTGGGGGGCCCCGTAGACCCGCGCCAGCGCCCACAGCGCCGCGGCTACCAGGAATTGGCTGATTAACACCCACGCATAAACCCGCGGCCAGCTACCCAGCAGGGGAGGCGGATCCAGGGAGGCGTCGGTGGGCGTAGCTTTGGCGAGGGGTTGGCTCATTTTCCCAACAAGTTGGCAAAGAGGCGGTAGGCGCCGGGGACACCGGCCGGCAGCTGCCGAAAGAACGCCAGGCCCGTGTAGATAAATTGGCCCTTGCCATGGGCGGCGACCAGCAACGCCCCAGACAGCGGCGCTTCGCCGGGATCTGCCAGCTGCAGGGGCGCTTGATAGCGAGGATCCCAGGTCTTGGCAAAGTACAGACCGCGCTCTTGGACCCAGCCGGCAAAGTCGGCTTCTGTCAGAGCGTTGGGCCCGCTGCGCAGCGGTGAGGCAGCATCGAGCCAGGTCAGCGGCGCGGTCTCATCGGTCACGCGATCGCGGCCTATCTCCAGGGGATACGGGCCCATCGCCACCGTCAGCGGGCCGATGCGGCTGTTGGTCTGGTATTGCACCAGCAGGCGGCCGCCGTCTTGGACCCAGCGCATCAGCTTGGGCAGGTGGGCGGCCAGCTTGGGCTGGGCGTTCAGGGCCCGCACGCCGACCACGATCGCCCCAAACTCCTCAAGCGAATCAACGGCAATTCGCGGCTCTGGCAGCAGGGTGACCCGGTAGCCCACCGCCTGCAGCGACTCGGCCACGCGGTCGCCCGGCCCCGGAATATAGCCAATCCGCTGACCCCGCTCTTGCAGGCCGAGCTGCAATTGCACTGGCACCAGGCGAACCTGCGCCGGCTTTCGCACCGTCAGCGGCGGCACGTGCTCGTAGTCCATGCCGTGCTGCTGCACCGACCAGCGTCGACCGGCGAATTCGACAAAGGCCTGCAGCTCGCCCGCCTGGGCCTGAGCCGACTGCGCGCGGATCTGCACCGCCACCGTCTGCGCCACTCCGGCTGCCGCCAGCTCGACCACCTGCCGCGCCGGCTCCACTTGCCAGCCGGGCGGGGCCTGGAGGACCAGGGTCGCTTGCTGCCGGGTGGCTGGCGCTGGCGCTTTCTCCTGTCTTTGCGCGGAGTAAACATTGCCTTGGGCAGTGTTTTGGCTGAGCGAGCGGGCCACCTGCCACTGCAGCGTCACCTGCGTCTGTGCCGGCACGACCACCACCGGCCGATCAGGGGTGGCGGTCACCGGCGGCGCGACTTCGACGGCGCGGGTCCGCTCGCCACGCACCGGGTCGGTCCACAGGTAGCGAACGGCGCGCTGCACCTGCAGTTGAACACCTTGGATCTGCAGGGCTACCTTGACGCGGATCGCTGGCGGGTCCACCGGCCTTTCCAGGGCGGCGCGATCCGGCAGTGCATAGAGGCCGCCCTGGGCCGGTTGGCGCAGCCAGTAGGGGGTCGTCGGCTGGGCAGTCGCCGGCAGTTCCGCTGTCAGGACAGTAGTTTGCGAGGCGTGGACCGCCAGCGCCACCGCCCAGGGCTGGGCCCGCGCAGAAGCGGCCCCGTCGGCCTGCCCCTCTACCTCTACCTGCACCGACTGCAGCTGCACCGCGGCGGGCAGCCCCAGCAGCGCATCTACGCGGATGGCGAACGGCGCGCCGGGCTCGATTTCGGCCTGATCGGCCCGCGCTTCCAGGTACAGGCCGGCGCAGGCCACCAGCAGCTGGTCAACCTCAGCCAACTTCAGTGTTCGGTAGGAGTTATCGGCCGGCAAGGCCGCTAGCGCCGCCCGCAGCTTGGCCAGACCCGGCAGAGACAGGTGCGGCTGGCGCACGCTGTGCCCGGCCACCAGCCCGGCCACCTGCTGGTCGATGGCGGCGCCACCGGCAAACCGCGACCAGGCGGAGGGCAGATCGGCAAAGGGATCGCTGCCCGCGGGGGTCGAGCCGGCCAGCAGCTCAAAGAATTCAGGCAGGGCCCCGCGGGCGGCCGCCACCCCAAAGCCCTGGCTCTTGTGCTGGCTGCGGCTGTTCGCGGCCAATTCGCCCCAGGAACGCCCGGTCAGCGGGCTGTAGCCCCCCACATCGACGCGGTACGGCGCGCGCACGTCTTCGATCTTGCGGTTGAACAGGGTGACATTGTGCAGAAGCCTGGCCGCCCGCCACGGCTTGAGGTCCGCCGCCGCGCTCTGGTAGCTGCCCTGCCCGGCCAGCAAAAAAGCCTCGGCCGCCAGCTCTGCAGAGGCCATGTGGTGACCGTGGTTGGGCGGCACGGGGGTAAAGCGAGTCACCACGGCATCGGGCTGCAGATCGCGGATGACCCGGACCACGTCGGCCAATACCTGCTCCTTGCCCCAGATCTTGAGCGTTTCTGCGGTGGTCTTGCTGTAGCCAAAGTCGCGGGCGCGGGTAAAGCGCTGCTCGCCGCCGTCAATGGCGCGGGCCGCCAGCAGCTCGTGGGTGCGCAGCAGGCCCAACAGCTCATCCTGTTCGCTGCCAATCAGGTTCTGACCGCCGTCGCCGCGGGTCAGAGACAGGTAGACCACCCGCAGCCCGCGCTCGCCGGCCAGCCACGCCAGCAGCCGCGAGTTCTCGTCATCTGGATGGGCCGCCACGTACAGCACGGTGCCGACCCGGCCCAGCCGCTGCAGAGAAGCCAGAATCGCCGAGCCAGAGGGAAGCCCGGGCTCTAGCAGCGCATTGGCATAGCTGGACATGGGCCACCCCAGGGCAAGCAGCGCGAGCCCAAGCCCGCTGATCCACAGCAGCAAGGCGCGCCGCCAGGGCTGAAGGTGCGGCCACGGGCCAGAAGGGGGGCGCTTGCGGGAACAAAGCAGAGAAAATTGGGCTTGCATGGGGGCTCACGGTAGCAGAGAAGACCGGAGCTTTGTACCCTCGGCAGCGCGCCACGGTGGCGCACAGGCTCGCCAATGTCACCCTCCTTTGCTTCAAGTTGGCTTGCTGGCGACCAGAACGCCCGCCGCCTGCTGCCGGCGCCGATGCTCGACCGCCAGCAGCGCGCGCAGGTGGCCGCGCAGGCTCTGACGCGCCCCACCCATCCAGCGGTCCTGGCGGCGATGGCCGACCTGCAGCACCACCTGCCGCCGCGGCCGCTGCGCGACGCCAATCTAGCGCTTCTGGCCAGCGGAAAGGCGGTGGCCGTGGTCACCGGCCAGCAGCTGGGGCTATTTCACGGGCCGCTGTTCACGTTGCACAAGGCGGCCACGGCGGTGGCGGCGGCGCGCAGGTTGCAAGAGGAGACCGGGATTGCCGCTGTGCCAGTGTTTTGGCTGCAGAGCGAGGACCACGACGACGCCGAGATCGACCACGCCTGGATCCCGCGACCGCCGGGGCCGCCGGTCAAGCTGCACGCGCCGCTGAACGGGCCGCCGCGCGCCTCGGTGGGGGCGCTGCAGGTGGCAGCCAACATCGAGCAAACCCTCGCATCCCTTGATGAATTGCTGCGCGGCCTGCCCCATGCCGCCGCCGTGGTCGAGCTGTTGAGCCAGGCCTGGCAGCCGGGCCGCCCGCTGGCTTTGGCGGTGGCGCTGCAGATGGACGCCCTGCTGGGCGACGCGGGCCTGTTGATCGTCGATCCGCGCCATCCGGCCATGGCCCTGGCGGCGGCGCCGGTACACGGCCTGGCGCTGCAGCACTGGCAAGCCATCGAGCTCTCGCTGACCCAGCGCGGCCACGAGCTGCGCGCCGCCGGCTTTGAGCCGCAAGTGCAGGTGCGCGCCGGCTCGCCCCTTAGCTTTGTGGCGCCCCAGGGCGATGGCGCCTCCAGGTATCGAATTCAAGAACGCGAGGATGGCCGCTGGGGCCTGGCGGGCGGCGACGCGCAGTTTGCCCTTGGCACCGATCAGCTGCTGGCTCTGCTGGCCGCGCATCCTGAGCAGTTCAGCACCTCTGCCCTGCTGCGCCCGCTGCTGCAGGACTCGCTGCTGCCGTGCGCGGCCTATGTGGGCGGGCCGGCAGAGCTGGGCTACCTGGCGCAAATTCAGCCGCTGTATGAGCTGTTGGGCGTGGCGGCGTCGCGGCCGGTGCTGCGGGCTGGCTTTACTTGGCTGGAGCCGTGGATGCCCGACCTGATGCGCCAGTGGCAGCTGCAGCCCGCGGATCTGCGGGACCCCAAGAGCGCTTGGCAGAAGCTGCTGGGCGGCCAGGCCATGGCCGAAGTCAGCGCGCAGACCGCGGCTTTGCAGCAGCAATTGTGGCCGGTGCAGGCCGCCGACTGGCAGCGTCTGACCCAGCCGCTGGCGGCCCTGGACCCCAGCCTGGAAAAGGCCGCCCAGCGCACCCACCAGCAGGTGGCCGAGGCGGTCGACAAGCTGATGGCCAAGTACGGCCGCGCCCTGGCCGCCCGCCAGCTGGGCGATCAGCACAAGCTAGAGAGGGCCCACGTGCTGTGCTGGCCCAACGGCGCGCCCCAAGAGCGCTTCTACGCCTGGCCGTGGTTTGCGGCGCGCTTTGGCATCCAACGGCTGACGGCGGCGGCGCTGGATCTGCCTGACCCGTTTGGCGGCAGCCACCGCTGGGAGGCCCTGTGAGCTTGCAAGACTCTGCGCCACCGCTGGACATTTTGGCCATCGCCCCCCACCCCGACGACGCCGAGCTGTTCTGCGGCGGCCTGCTGGCCAAGATGGCCCAGCTGGGCTACCGGGTGGGGATCCTGGACCTGACCCGCGGCGAAAAGGCCAGCCGCGGCACCGCTGATCTGCGGGCCCAAGAGGCCAGCCGAGCGGCCCAAGTCCTGGGCGTTGCCTGGCGCGGCAACCTGGGCCTGCCCGACTGCGGCCTGCTGGGCGACGACCCCACACAAACCTTGGCGCTGGTAGAGCAATTGCGCCTGCTGCGCCCCGAGCTGGTGCTGGCGCCGTGGCAGCAAGAGCGCCACCCGGACCATCGCGCGGCGGCGCAGCTGGCCGATCGGGCGTGCTTCTTGGCGGGTTTGCGCAACTTTCCTCAGCCCGACCAGCCGCTGCACCGCATCCGCCAGCTGCTGTTCTACCCGATGCGGGTGGAGGCGCGGCCCAGCTTTGTGGTCGACATCGAGCCGTTTGCCGAGCTCAAGCGCCAGGCGATTGCCTGCCATGCCAGCCAGGTCGGCCAGCCTCAGCAAGGCGCGGTGCCGCTGGTGGCGGCTTCGCTGGCGCTGCCGGCGCTGGCCCACCGCGATGGCTACTACGGCGCCCAGATTGGCTCTGCCGCTGGCGAGCCGTACATCAGCCCGGCTGCGCTGAGTGTGGCCGATCCGCTGGCGCTGTTCCGCGGCCGGCCCGGGGTTCCCCACTTCTTTCCGGAAGGTCCATGACGCCGCCCCTGCACATCGCCCAGGTCTGCCTGCCTTCCTGGGGTGGCAGCAGCGTAGTCGCCGCCGACCTGGCGCTAGCCTTGGCCCGCGCTGGCCATCGATCGACGGTGGTATCCGCCGAGCTGCCACCGCGCCTCGCCGACAACTCGGCCGGGGTGCGCTGGCTGGCGGCCCAGGTGGGCCCGCATCCGGCCCTGGAACGCGCGGGGGCCCACACGGTGGCCATGGCCGGCGCGCTGGTGCAGCTGTGCCAGCAGGAGTCCGTCGACGTCATCCACTGCCACTACGCCGTGCCCCACGCAGCGGCCGCGTGGCTGGCGCGCCTGACGCTGGGGGCCGCGGCGCCGCGGCTGGTGGTCAGCCTGCACGGCACCGATGCCAGCGCAGTGGCCGCCGATCCGCTGTACCGGCCGCTGCTGCGCGAGGCACTGCTGCACGCCGATGCAGTGACAGCGCCGTCGCAAGCCCTGGCCCAGCTGGCCCAGAACGCGCTGCAGCTGCCGCTGCCGCCGCAGGTGGTGGCCAATTTCGTTGATGAGAAACGGTTTTTTCCGGCCCCGCAGCGCGACCGCCGGCGCCTGGACCCGCTGTTTGGCCCCCAGCGCAGCCACGGCGACGAGCCAGTGCTGCTGCACCTGTCTAACTTCAGACCGGTCAAGCGGACTTTGGCGCTGGTGCCGCTGCTGGCGGCGCTGCAGCAGGTCAAGCCCTGCCGACTGTTGCTGGTCGGCGACGGCCCCGACCGGCCGGCCGTAGAGCAAGCGCTGCAGCAGGCCGGCCTGAGCGACCGCTGCGCCGTGGTGGCGCCGCGGGCCAACTGCCTGGAGCTGTTGCAAAACGCCGATGTCTTCTTGCTGCCCAGCAGCCACGAGGGCTTTGGTCTGGCGGCCTTGGAGGCGATGGCCTGTGCGACACCGGTGGTGGCGACGGCCGTGGGC
>CAIXGW010000134.1 GCA_903919145.1 uncultured Myxococcales bacterium | reverse complement strand
TCTCTGGTTTCACCTTTGCAAAACGAACTTAAGATCAGAAAGTCGTATCGTCGGCCGGAGGCCGGGCAGCCTCATGAAGGGAGTGATTTCTGACATTCGGCCCAGCGCGAGCTGAAACCCCAGTGCCTTGACCTGCGGCCAGCCGGTGCTCACCGCCCGGTGCAGCGCCCCCAGCTCGGGCTGCCTGCGCTCATAGACAAAGCCCGGCGCCGCCAAGTGATTGGCAGCGGGGAGGTCGAGCAGCAGTGGCGAAGGCGATCCCATCGCCAGAGTTATCGTTAGCTGGCAGAGAAAGCCGCGGGCAACGGCTGAAAGAACAGCGCGCGCTGGGGTGCGCAGGTCCCGATGGGCTAGGGGGAAGACAAATATTCGGCTTTAATCTCAATAGGTAGACAAAGCCTTGGGCTTTGGCCTCGGGGCCCGAGTCGCGTCCGGCACGAACCTTGCACGCTGCCCGCGGCAGCCGCCACGTGGTCGCTGTTGCAGGTGTCCGATGTATACCCGTTCGATGATGACGCCCAACTCGCCCCGTCTGTGCCGGGTCGCGATGTCTTTGTCTTTGCCGACCATGGCTGCCTGCAGCGGTCCCAAGGTTCGTCTTGACGAAACGACCGTCGCGGGCCATGAAGCAGAGGCCCAAAAAGAGCGACGACTCGCCGAGCGTGAGCGTGCCGCGTGGGACCCTGCGCACGAGCACGTGCGCACAATTCAACCCTATGATGCGACTGGATCTTTTGGCGCATCAGGGACGCTGCTGACGGCCAATCCGACAGAGCGCCATCTGCGAGCAGCCGAAGCGCACCGGCGCCACGCGGCGGCACATCAGCAAGCCGCCATGCAGCTTCAGGTTTTTCTTGATGCCGCTTGTGCGCCTGTGCCACCGTCAGAGCGGGTGGCATGCCCCACCCTCCTCATGGCCGCAGTCGACTGGTTGCCGGCCGGCATTCGGCTGCGCTGCGCGCCTCACCGCGTCGAGGCGGTGCTCGCCGAGGTACGTTGCCACCTCGCATTCGCGCGCGCGCATGGCTATAACCATCCAGAATTATGCCCGTTTGCTTTGCCGCAAGTCGAGGCGAATCCCGCACCGGACGGCGCCGGCGTAGACTTGACCTCGCAGCTGCCAGCCACGGTCAAGATTCTGCACGCGCTCGACCTGCAGACGACCACGCGTGAAATGTAACCTCTCAAAATCACGGAAGTGCCTCGCATTGCAGCCCCTCGCCAAATGCGCTACGCTGCGCGACTGGGCATTTCCACTCTGTGGGGCCCGGCGAGGTTGACGCGGAGGTGCATCAGTGATGCGGTCATGTGTTTGTCTAGGCTTATCGAGGGGTTGGGGCTCGTGGCTAGCGATTATCGGCCTGGTGTGGGCAAGCAGCGGGTGCGGCAACGGCATCGCCATCCCCGGCGTGGGCGTGATCGGCGGCGCGTGGCGATATCACTGCGGCCCGGCCAAAAATGTCGGGCAATACTGTGAAACACAAGAAGAATGCGCGTCTGGCACGTTCTGCGACACATCGAAGAAGGTCTGTAGCGACGCTTGGCTGACGTATGGGGCCAAGTGCCTCACCAGTGGCTACGGGTGCAAAGGGTTTTGTAAGTGGGATCCCTATGTTGGCACGTGCTATGAGGCCAAGTGCGACGCAAGCGGCGCTTGTACAGCCGGGTCAAAGCTGGCCAAGTCATGCGACCCCGACAACCCCGAAAAGTCGTGCGGTAACGGCAGCATGTGCGTACTCGAAGGCCCAACGACGAGCACATGTGCCCCGCTGCCCAAGGCTGGCGAGGCGTGCCTCGGGTTTGGCACCTGCGTCGCCAGTCTGATCTGCGACCCCAAGACGAACTTGTGCGTCGCGCCGACGCCCGTTGGCGGCCCCTGCACCATCAAAGAGACCTGTGAGACCGGGCTGTTGTGCCTTGACAAGAACAAACAAGTCGCCGACGTGGCCAACCCGGGCACCTGCTCGCCGCACCCCAACCTGCCCGAGGGGGCACCCTGCATCGGAGCGGTCTGCGCCAAGGGTCTGCATTGCGACTACAGCAAGAACAAGTGTGGCAAGGACTACGCGGTCGGCGCGAGCTGCTCGCAGGGCAATGAGTGCGGCGAATACGCAGGAATCGCGGCAGATTGCGTCCAAGGCAAGTGCGTCGCGACCACATCGGCAGGGGCATCGTGCTATCCCGGACCTGAGTCGCGGTGCACAGGCGGCCTCTTCTGCACGAGCAAGCCATGATCAGGCTGCAGGTTCTGTTGCTGGCGGGTGCGCTGCTGCAGGTCGGCTGTGGCGAGGCCGCAAAAGTACCACCGTTGGCTGACATGGCTGCGCAGGTTGGATTCGATGCTGCCACAGTCGATGACGCCAGCGCGGCGGACGTTGGGCAAGTCAGCGAAGTCGCTTCGGTCGATGGCGAAATTGCCCCAGGTGAGGTTGCGGATGGCGATGTGGGGACCGACGCCCAGACTGCGCCACCCTGCCCTGCCTGCCCAGCGGGGCAGAAGTGCCGACCAGACCGTGGCATTTGCGTCACGGCGGGCGTCGTTCAGTGTACGCCGGCGTGCCCGCAGTCGCTGACATGTCGCCTGCAGCCGCCACCGGCCTGCGTCCTGCAGACCTGCGCCCTGCCCTCCACCTGGTCGACGGATGTGTTGAAACTGACTGCCCTTTCACTCAAGGCGAGCGACGCGACGTGTGACGGCGCGATCGGGAACGCGCTGGGCAAGTTGGCAGCTCAACTACCGCTGATGCAATCACTTTTGACCGATGCTGTCGCAAATGATCAGGCGACGGTGCTGCTGGAGCCAGACGCGCTGGCGCCGTCAGGTGGTCAAGGCAAGCTGCGCTGGCTATTTGGGACGCGCGCAGCCACCAGCCTGAAGTGTAACCCTACGAGTCAAGACGCGTTTTGCGGCTATACGGCCAGCCCGCTGTGCTGGGATCGGGCTACACCGGGCGCGGGCGTGTGCGCGCCGTGGATGCAGCTTCCCGTACAGTGGGCTCCACCGCAAGCCCCTGCCATACAAGGTAAATTGCTGGGGCCGGGCGGTGATGTCGCGTTGCCTGCTGGCGATGTACTGCAGTTCTCGGTGCCGCTCGCTGCAGGAGCGCAGGTACTCCTGCAGGTGTTTCGTCCGCGCTTGGATGCACAAGTGGTCGTCGCGCAAGGCGATGAGCCGGCCGGCCCGCTCGGGTGGCGTACGGTGCAGGGCTCGCTGTGCGGCGCCGTGCCGCTCGCGGACCTCGACGCTGCGCTTGCGGGCCTGCCACAGACGACGTTGGACGCCCTCGGCGGTTTGGCCGGAGCACAGTCGCTGCGCGCCAAAATGCTGCCGGGCGACGTGGACTTAGACGGAGACGGACAGGTCGACGCAGCGAGTGCCGCGCTCGCCTTTACGGGCACGCGGGCCAAGGTCACTGGGCTGTCGCCGTGGCAGCCCTGACCGCGGCCTTTGCGGCCCAACCCGGCCTCAGCCAACAACAAAGTTCTCGCGCACGTGGCGCCGGAAGAGGGATGCATAGGACACGCAAACCGGGTACCCGCCCATTGAACCACCCCGCCATCGCCATGCGGCCCACGACCAAGACCATCCCAGCCGCCAGCGGCCAGCCTACGCCAGCCGATCCCCGCCGTCAATCGCCAAATTTCACGTCAGTTCAAGCTGATCTGCCCGATCCGCGCAAGGCTCCGCCAGGCAGATCTTGGGCGAAAAGCCGTTCGGGATGATCTTGCCCAGCGCGCAGAAGTTGTCGCCATCTTCGTCGCAGCCTTCGTCAACCTTGAAATTACAGTCATTATCCACGTCGTCGCACTGCTCGATGGCAAACGGGTGCACCGCGGCGCTCATGTCGTTGCAGTCGCCGATGCCCTTTTCGCAGGTCTGCACGTAGCCCAAGATGGTCTTGTTTTTATTGCAGTAACCGTCGCTGTCGTCGTCGCAGCCTTCGACACGGCCCGGAAGCGGGCGCATTCTGGTGTTCAAGGCCCGGGTGGGCCGGGGTTTTTGCCGATGGTGGCGGTTTTGGGCGAGGTCGAGGGTGGCGCATGGAAGCGATACAGCGTTCGCAGTCCCTACGCCCTAATGGCGGTTTTTGATGGGGCTGGCGGTGAAAGACGATGGACGGATGGCGTTTGCGGCTCTTACTTATCTGTCAACCTGCCGCGGAGTTGGCGTTCTTGCGATCGCCCTGTGGCGTCTCCTATCCGCTCTTGCCGGGCTACTGCTTGCGTGGCAAGATGCACTTTGCCGGAAGTCGCGAGGTCGGTTCGGGCCAGGCCTGTCATGGCGTGTTTCCCGTTCGACCCAAAGGGTTCTCGGGCAAAAAGGCCAAACGGATCAGCGCACCAGGGAGCAAGTTAGGCATGGAGCATCTACGTACGTCAGAGACACCCTTCTGCACATCCTGCGGCGCCCCAATGGAGGGCGCCAAGCGCTTCTGCGGTCGCTGCGGGCTGGCGGCCGACGGGCTGACCGTCGCCGGGCGAGGCACTGGTGGTTCGACCGCACCGGTCGCTCTCGACGAAGAGGTGCGCCGTCTCTTGCGCGCCGGAAACAAGCTTGGTGCCGTCATGCTGGTACGCAGGTCGACCGGTCTCAACCTCGAGGACGCCGTGGCGAGAGTCGATGCCATTATCGCCGCCATGCCGGCCGGTTCGCTGCCGCCTCTGACGAAAGGCAAGTTTCCGACGGTCGGCTGTACCATGGTCTTGCTGGCGATTGGTGGCGTTGTCGCGGCGGTGCTGTTCGCTTCTGGCTTGGTCGTTGCGCAGTCCGGCGCGTATCCCCAGGCCCTGTTGCAGGCTAGAGCCTCGCCAGCCGTCATTGAGGCCCTCGGTCAGCCAATTGAAGCCTCGCCCTGGATTTGGCTCAACAAACTTACGTTTGGGCCTGATGGCTGGAAACTGCGGGCTAGCGTGTCGCTCAGTGGGCCAAAGGGCCAAGGAGAGCTTCGCCTGTCTGCCAGTACTGAACATGGCTATGGCGACCCAGGTTGGAATGTGAGCCCGACGTTCAAGGGCACCTGCAAGGGCAAGCCGTGCAAGTTCGGGATACCCTGACGCCCGAGGCAATGGGCGCGCCCAGCGCCGGCAGTTCGCCGCTGCTGCGCGACACTTGGTGCGGAATTGCCCACTTTGCAATCACCGGTGGTGCTCGACGGCGATATGGTTGGCGATTTGGTCCATCAGGCGATGTACGTAGTTGGTTCAGCTTCCAGTCTGAATCGGTCCCTCAACCCCCTGTCGCCAAAAAGCTGATTTGGCGCCTAGCTGTTGCCCCGCATCGCGCGCGCAGTTCCGCCATGCACAAATTCGCAGCACCCGAAACGGATGATTTCTATCCAAAAAACGTGATCGTCGCCCGCCGCCTGCCTGCGCGCCACGGCCAACCTCGCTGAATAAAATTGGAATTGTGCGGATTTGCCTGCGCGGGCCGTCCGTTTCGGCGGCTGCGGCGGGGCGTTTTCGCCGCTTTTTCAGCCCAAAAGTTGCTCGCCGGCCCCGCGTTACGCGATCATCATAACGGAATAAATTACGTGAAATTGCGAGGTGGTACCCCCGGCCTTTCGCGAAACCGACGAGCACGCGCAGCATGGTGCGGCGGGGGCTCGACGAGCAACCTTGAAGGAATAACTATGCACAATGAATCAAAACTTAGAATCAACCGGCGGCTGCTCGGGCATGTGGCCGCCAGAACCGCTGAATTGCCTTTGGAAAATCACATTGAGGACCCGCGGACCGAGAACGTCCGCTGGCGGCTGCGAACTGTACTCGTCGCGGCTATCACCGGAATCGTAGCTGGTTGCAAGGGGTTTGGTGAGCTGGAGCAACTGACGGCCAACCTCGGCGAAGGCGCACAGCGGGCGCTCGGTTTGCGTGGCCGTTTGCCGGACACGACCGGGCGCGACATCTGCACGCGGATAAATCCCCATCATGTGCGCAAGGTTATCTACAGCCAGATCCGTACTGCGCACCGGCGCAAGCAACTTGAACACGATTTGCCGGTGCGCGCGCTGGCGATGGACGGCAAGGTAGAGTCGACGACTTACTACGATTGGCCTGATTCTAAAGAGAAATTTGGTCAGGTGGACACCAACGGGCGGTGTCTGGTGCGCGCGGTGACGGCGACGCTGGTGTCGGTGCCGGCGCGGCCATGCCTCGATGCGTGCCCAATTCGACCGGAGACCAACGAAATGGGTATGTTTATCGAGGCTTTGGACGACCTGCTGGCGGCTTACGGTAAGCTGCTTTTCGACCTAGTGATGTACGATGCCGGCGCCTGTGGTCTCGAAAATGCCAATGCAATCATAGCGCGCGACCTGGATTACGTCTTTTGCCTCACAAAGGGCCAACCGACGCTGCTGGAGGACGCGCAGAAGTTTCTGGGGCACAAGACAGCCGCCGAAGCCCATGCAACTTCAACGGATCTCGACGGAGGCCGTATTGTCGTGCGGCGGATGTGGCGCACCAACAAGATGGCCGGCTGGCTGGACTGGAAGCATCTCAACACCGTAATTCGATTGGAATGTACGGTGACGGACAAGATCACTCTGGCGGAGACAATCGAAAATCGTTATTATATTTCAAGTCTTGAGCTGGACCACATGCCGCCGGACCACTGGCTGACGCTGATTCGTCGGCGCTGGTCGCCACTATTCAGTTAAGGATTTTCGGCGGGGCAAGTTTCTCGGCATCTTCGCCCCAACATGCGATAGAACCGTCGGTTGGCGATGGGTGCGAGCTTTTTCACTGAATAGACGTCTATAAAGGGCCAAAGCTCGCAGGGTGGGGCCGGGTGCTGGGGCTGAGCGGTTGACGGTGAATCGGTTGGAAGACAGGCGTAACCCGTAAAAAGACATAGATCTAGCTGCCAGTGCCTGGCAGGCCGGCTACGGAAGCACTGACCACGGCTGAGTATCCCGTCTGGCGGGTGCGTGCATCGGGATCCGTGGGCACCAAGTGCGACGACGGCGACCTGTGCACCGGCAGCGATGCGTGCGCCGGTTGAGCGGCAGGGCGGGTAGGGCGCTAAACAGAAACCAATCGGGAACGCCATTTGTTCCAGGGTGTTGCCATCGCCATATCTTGGCCAGTGTGCGTAGTTCGGCCGTCGCCGTTGCTGCGGGCTCCTCGTGTCTTGGGCTCGAAGCGCGCCGGTCCCAGCAGTGATTCATGCATAGGGTCCGCAAACCGGGTACCCGTCCATTGAACCACCCCGCCAGCGCCATGCCGCCCCCGACCAAGACCATCCCAGCCGTCAGCGACGAGCCTACGCCAGCCGATCACCCCCGTCAACCGCCAAAT
>CAIXGW010000133.1 GCA_903919145.1 uncultured Myxococcales bacterium | reverse complement strand
TGATGTCCCGTGTCGCTACAAGAGCGGCCGATCAGGTCTCCAACTTTGTGGTCCGCAATCGAAAGCAGGTGCACGGATACTATGACTACCTTTGGGTGTGGCACAGACTCGAACTTGCGCGTTGGGAATGCTCAACGATTCAGATGCGAACCGGAAGGAAGCGCGTAGGCAAGCTTGAAGTTGACCATACGGTGGCTGATGCGTACTGGTCGCGACTGGTGACCCAGGAAATTCATGCTGCAGGCAGAGGTTTCGCCGGCAGCGACCTTGAACGCCTACTCTTGGCACCCAAGGGCTTTGAGACACAGCAAGAAGCTTATGCGCTCATAAACTCGCTTGGCAACTGCACTCTGTTGGACAAGTCGTTCAACGTTTCAAAGAGCGACGGCACGATGTGGGCATTCCTCAAGGAAGTGCGTGAAATTAAGCAAGGTGAAGTAACCCGGTCGGACTGGCAGTGTGCGCTGGCCCTGCCGGATATTCTAGTAGACCCGGACGGCGCAGCGCTGACTGACATTAAGGCGGCGATTCTGCTTCGAGATTCGCAAATGCGTAAAGAACTTGGCGAGTTCATTTTGGGAACAAGGCACCGCGTAGATTGATGACATTGACAGCGCCGCTCCAAATGGCCGACGTCCTCACGCGAACTTGACCGAATAGCCGTAATGCCGCAGCTAATTGGTGGCAATCGCCGGCGGCTGCTGCCATCGCCAGGTCGATGGCAGCGTCGAGCATCTCGTGGTCGCGGGCGCGGCCGGTCCTTGAGCCAGTGCCACCATAGCTCGATCGCATTCAGCTCAGGCGGGCACACGTCGCGTTAAGTGCCTGGACTGTCAGTGAAACAAGAAGAACAGCAGTCCGAATGTCGCGAATGGCTGCAGAACCGCTGCAAGCACAGATATCACGATATTCGCGAGCGCAAAAGAACCAGGAATCGGCGACTCGGCCCCCATGCCAAGGCGAAGGTGCTCCATGGCCTCAAGCACCTCAGTCTTATCCCCGTCCCCAGAGCGCATTCGCCAGATTGCCACTCCTCCGTAAATGCTCGCCCAACCCCACAGTGCAACCCCCGGCTCCCGGAGCGAGACTTGCTTTCGCCGGCGCCGAGCAAGCGCGCCGCTGGGAGCCCCCATGACCATCGCCGAACTCAAGCCCGCGCTCGACCAGACCTACCCTCGCCGCGCTGGCCAGCGCTTCCCGGCCGAATTGCGCCAAGAACTGTGCCGTCACATCCGCCAGGCTCGCAGCAGCGGCGTGTCGTGGACGGCACTGGCGCAGCAGACCGGGCTGCGCTGCGCGACCCTCATGCGCATTGGCCAAGAGCCGGCGGTGGCGGCGCCGCCGAGGCTGGTGCCGGTGCTGGCTGGGCACACCGAGCCTGATGCTGGCGGCTTGGTGCTGCTGCACAAGCCGCTGACCCGGCAGTGCCAAGAAATGGCCCACCAGGGCCTAGTGGTAGACAGCCAAACCCTGTGGGACCAAATCTCGGCGCTGGCCAAACATCTGCAAAATGCCTACGACAGCTTGCGCGTCCGGGTCCTGGGTCGTCCGGACGCCATCTGGGATGTGACCGGTACGGCGACCGACACAACATCGAGGGGGATCTCGCAGAGCGTGGATCGCAGGCGCGTCCGCTTCAGCATCGTCACGCCGACGATTGTGCGGTGGGGCGGAGATGTGCTGCGGATGCAGAACGCCAATGGCTGAGATCTGTTGATTTATCCGACATTTGTTCTCATGCGGCGCGGTGCCGAGGTGGGCCTGACCGACTTGCTTGAACTCAGTGGTTCGATGGGGGCGACGCGATTTGCTGAGCCCGATGGCCATCCGTACGACGCCGAGGTGGTCGCGACGACATGGGTGTACGCCAACAAGGATGGGTCGCGCGATCTGCGGCGCCGCGACAACGCGCCCATTCCACTGGTTCGCTACGCAGAGTTGGCGCTGCAGAGCCCGCGCGGCTTGCGCGAAGCGTGGATGTTCTCTCATTTCGCCCCCTGTGAGGCGTTCGTCAAGGCGCTCGAGGCGCACAAGCAGGCGCTCGCGGCCAGCATGACCTGACGACGGCCGACGCAGCAAGCCCCAGCGCTGTCGCGCACCGACCGGAAGACCGACCGTGATCGGTCCGATATGCTTACTGTTCTCTTTCTTCCGTTGCGGAGCGTTGCAGGATACTGCAGACTCTGAGTGCGCTGAGGAATCCGCGCGGACAATATCATGACCTTATTTGAACGCTACGGTGGCTACGATACCTTCTCACGCATCGTCGAGGCTTTTTATCGTGCGGTGTTGCGCGAACCGACGCTGCAGCCGTTCTTCGTCGGCGTCGACATGCAGCGGCTGATGACGCACCAGACACAGTTCCTCGCGGTAGCGCTCGGCAGTCCCAACAACTATCAAGGGGTCGGCTTGCGGGCTGCGCACGCGCGCTTGCATATCCGCGACGAGGACTTCAACATGATTGGCGAGCTCTTGACCGAAGCCCTGGAAGACGGCGGCATGGCACCTGAAGACATCGCACAGGTGGCCGAGATTGTGCTGGGCACGCGCGATCAGATCGTGGAGAGCGCCGCCTGATGTCAAGTGAAACCGGCTACGACGCACGAGTCTTGAGCGAACTGACGACGCCGTTGGCCTTGCTTGACGAGAGCGGCGCGACGACGCTGTGGTGCAATTCAGCTTTCGCTGCGCTGCAGGCCGAGGCTGCCGCGCCGTCGGCCAGTGTGCTGGTCTGCCCCGACCATCCCGAGCGGTTGGCGACGCGACTGGCGCGGCGGCCGGTGTACGAGCAACCGCAGACGTACTTGACCGGTCGCGGGCCACAGGCGGTGTTTTGGCGTGCCCGCAAGTTGGACGATGGCCGTATCCTCCTGCAGGGCGATGACGACAGCCGCACCATAGAGCGCGACGCGGTCATCTCGGCCTATACCAAGCTGGTAGAAGAGAAATCGGTGCTGGCCGAGCGGGAGCGCGAGCGGGCTGAGCGCCTGCTCCTCAACGTGCTGCCGCAGCGCGTCGTCGAGGACCTGCGCGCCAACGGCGTCACGCGCCCTGAACTGTACAAGTCGGTCTCCGTGCTCTTCCTCGACTTTGTTGGCTTTACGAGCATGCCGATCAGTCGACAGCCCGAGGCGCTTTTTGACGAACTTAATGATATCTATAGTAATTTCGATCAAATCACCGAACATTTCGGCTGCGAGCGCATCAAGACGATCGGCGACGCGTACCTGTCCGTTTCGGGCATGCCGGTGGTCTGCGCTGACCATGCGGTGCGCATCACCCGCGCGGCCCAGGCGTACCTGCGCTACCTGAACAAGCGCAACCGCAGCCACGACGTGCAGTGGCGCGCGCGGCTCGGCATTCACTCCGGCGAGGCCATCGGCGGCATCGTCGGCGTGCGCAAGTACATCTACGACGTCTTTGGCGACGCGATCAATACGGCCGCGCGTATGGAAGCCGCAGGTCAGCCCATGTGCATCAACGTGTCCGATGCGACGTATCGCTTGATAAAAGACAACTTTGCCTGTGAGCCGCGACCGCTGGCCGAGGTCAAGGGCAAGGGCGTTCAGCAGATGTACTTTGTAGCCCAGCGCGGCGAGCATGCATAGGGTCCGCAAACCGGGTACCCGCCCATTGAACCACCCCGCCAGCGCCATGCCGCCCCCGACCAAGACCATCCCAGCCGTTAGCGGCCAGCCTACGCCAGCCGATCACCCCCCGTCAACCGCCAAATTTCACGTCAGTTCAAGCTGTTCTTGCCGATCCGCGCAAGGCTTCGCCACCCAGCAGACCCTCAGGTCCCCCAGCTACGCGGCCCACTCGTCGGCGGGCAGTTCGTCAAAGAACGGCTCGCCGGGGTCCTCGTCGACGGCATCGAGCTCTACAGGCAGCCCAGCTTCATCGACGTCCGGCGGGAACAGCTCATCCGGCGGCCCGCGCAGTGTCGACTTCTTTGGCAGCCAGACAGGATCCTCAGGCTTTGTCAGTGCTTCAGTAGCCAGCCCGAGGTGCGCGAGGATCTTCTTAACCACCGCCGCCTGGTCAATCACCGCGACCAGACGACGCCTACCCCCGCAATCGCACTGCAAAACATCCGCCTTCCATGCCAGCCTCATCGCCACCGACCAAGCCAGGCGGCCAGACGCCTGCCGGGCCCGCTCGACCGCGTGATGAGCCAGCTCGGCATCGGTCAGCGGCACCTGGCAGTCGTGCGCCCGCGCCTGCGGCTTGTCGCGCCGACGAGGAGCCAGCGCTCCAGCCTGGACGACCAGGGGGCGCAGCTTGGCATTCGGAGCAAAAGCAACAAGTTGCACAAAAGGTGCACGACCCAGCCAGTGACGAATAGTCGGCTTGCCCGGCAGGGGAATCAGCGCGGCCATCCGCGCCGTCAGATTCGCCGGTGACAGGAAGACCGCGGTCGTACCATCGCGCCAAGCCGTCTTGAGCTCCACCCGAAACCGGCCGTCGTGCTGCTCAGTTACGCGCTTGCCGGCGATGCTTGGACGGCATAGATACTTGACCAGCTTGTACAGCTCGTCGCGCGCTGCCGGGCCGACAAAGGTGTTGGCGTGCAAGCTAAACCCATCCATTTGCCCACAGTTCCGCCCGTGGGGCCGGGGCAGCCCGCGGAGCTGGGCCTTCTTCTGCAGGGCCACACTGTCATCGATGGGCCGGCCAAGCACCGCCGCCTTCCACAGCTCGGCCAGCGCGGGCTCGGATTCGGCGAACGGATCGTCCAGACGGTCCTGCCAGCCCTTGCGTTTCAGCACGTTATCGATGCGGAGCACCGCGTCGTGAAGCGTCTCTTGCACGCGCATGGTGTTCAGCGGCTCGGCGGGGTGAAAGGTCGCGTGACCGTCCTGCTCGGTCCACACGCCGTCTGCCAGGAGCACATGCCAGTGGAGGTTGAGCTGGAGATTGCTCGACATTCTCTGTGTCACGCTGATCGCCGCGCCTTGCACCTGGCCGTCAAGCCCTTGGGACCGGGCATCGCGAAGGTAGTGCTTGTGGATGG
>CAIXGW010000132.1 GCA_903919145.1 uncultured Myxococcales bacterium | reverse complement strand
TTTTCCGGTGGCCATGGCGGAGAGGACCCACCCGATTCCATTCCGAACTCGGAAGTTAAGCTCTCCAGCGCCAATGGTACTTGACGGGAGACCGTCTGGGAGAGTAGGACGCTGCCGGAATCCTCGACCAACACCCCCCTGTAGACTTCGGTCTGCAGGGGGGTGTTGGCATTTTTACGCCTGTTTTTCTCGGACTGCCCCGATGTTTGGGCCTGATCTTCCGGACCAATCGACTGTGGTCCGGGCATACCTTGGCGTGCTCGGTGCCATCGACCCGCGCGGCGCGTGGCCACGGCGTTCGCTCGACGAACCCGGCCCGCCCTGCAGCACCGTCACCAAGTCCAACTTTCTTTACAATCGCCCTCGCAGCCATCTGCTAAGGTTGCCAAAGGGGCCACAGACTCCTTGGAGCAGACATGCGCAGGATCTTGTTCAATGGGTTGGGCTTGGCGCGCTTGGGCGCTATAGGCATCGCCGCAGCTGCGGTTTTGGTGGCGTGTGCGGCGGAAGACGCGCCTCAAGCCGGCCAACAAGCGACAGATTCTGGTGGCGACGCGGCTGGGTCCGATGCCATGGGCGACGGCGCTGCAGGGTCAGCGGGCAGCCAAGAGGCTGACTACGCAGCAGTCTTTGCGACCGACCAAGTGCATGAGCTTGCACTGGAGCTCACGGCAGCGGCTGCGGTGGCGCAGGATGCCGACCTGGTCGAGCTGCTGGGCGCCATGGGTAGCGGGAGCACCGGCGGCGGAGGGACGGGCGGGCCACCGGGAGGCGGGCAGATTCCGGCCGAGGCTACCGGGGCCTGTGTAGGAAAACAGGCGGGCGAGGCGTGCTCGGTGGTGATCGGCGGCAGCGCCAAGGCCGGCAAGTGCAGTGCTGGCGGCGGCAGCTTGGCTTGCCAGCCCGATGGCATGGGCGGTCCGGGCGGCAGCGGTCCGGGCGGCAGCGGGCCCGGCGGCGGCGCCGGTGGGCTCAGCTTGACGGCGCGCGATCCGATGTACGTTGGCGTCACGGTGCGGCAGGGCGGCAAGGTGTGGGAACACGTAGGGATGCGCTACAAGGGCAACTCTTCGCTGACGGCCTCTTGGCAGCAGGGGATCCGCAAGCTGCCGTTTCGGCTGGATTTCAACAAGTACGCCGCCGAGTTTCCGGCCACCAAGGGCCAGCGTTACCATGGTTTTGAGGAATTGACATTTGCCTCCAACTGGGGCGACGCGAGTTTTCTGCGCGAAGTACTGGCCGGCGAAGTGTTTCGCGACCGCGGCGTGCCGGCGGCCAGGGCGGCGTTCTATCGGATCACCTTGGACAAAGGCGATGGCAAGGGCCCGGTGTACATGGGGTTGTACACGGCGGTCGAGGACCCGTCCGACGCAATGATGACGCGGGTCTATGGCGATGACTCAGGCAACCTCTACAAGCCCGACGGCGTGGCGGCTGCTTGGACAGCGTTTGACGCCGCCGCGTTTGAGAAGAAGAGCAACAGCAAAGCTGCGGACTTCTCTGATATTCAGGCAGCGATCGCCGCGCTGCACGCCGACAGAACCGATGCGGCGAAGTGGCGGGCGGGCCTGGAGAAGGGCCTGCACGTCGACAACTTCTTGAAGATGCTTGCGGTCAGCACCGCGATAGTCAACTGGGACTCCTATGGCCAGATGGCCCACAACTACTACTTGTACGGCGTGCCAGCGGACGGCAAGCGCTTGCACTGGATCCCTTGGGATTTCAACCTGTCGATGCAACCGACTAGCGGAGCGACCGGATCCAAGGCTGGCGGCCAGGGCAACGGGCTGTCCCTATCTTTGGCGGAGGTCACCAACAGTTGGCCGCTGATTCGCTTCTTGCTGGATGACTCTACCTACCGGGCGGCGTATCGCAAGCACCTGGCCCTGGCGGTCCAAGGTGGGTTTGAGTCGGCGACATTTGCCAAGCGAGTTCAGCAGCTGCATGCGTTGGTGGCGCCGCACGTCACAGGGGCCAAGGGAGAGCAGGCGCCGTATTCTACGCTCTCTGCCGCCAGCGCCTTTGAGGCGTCCGCGCAGATCCTGATCGACCACGCCAAGGCGCGGACGGTGGCTGTCGCGGAAGAGCTGGCCAAGCCCTGACCGAGACTGGCGCCCCTACTGGCTCTGGCTTGGGTCGGCGACGCGGCCAATGAACAGGACCGCGCCGGTGGCGACATCGCGGATGAGGTACAGAAACGGGCGGTCCACGGTGACCGCGATGGGCGGCGGCGGGGCACTGGTCGTGCCGACAATCACCGCGGTGGCGGCGGCGGCTTCGGTGCCCTTTTCATCAACGGCAGCAAAGGTTTTCTGCAGCACAGCGGTGATGAACAGGTCGCCCTTGGCGCCGCCGATGCCAGACAGGTCTGCTTTGCCAGGGTCAAACGCATCGACCATGCCCAAGCCCTGAAGGCCCTGGCCAAGAGGCGAGGCCCAGTCGATCTGCCACTTGGGCATCGTCACCAGGAGGTTGGTGGTGGAGAATTGGCCAAAGAGTGCGGATAGTTGCTCTGCAGAGAGCGCGGCCTCCACTTGGGCGAGCTTGCCCACGGCGGGCAGCAGCAGAACCATCGACACCTCGCCGCCGTCATAGCGCAGGTCCACGGCTTGCCAGTCGGGGCCGGTCGCATAGCCCAGCTGCGCGGTTTGGCTCATCATCGGCACGCTGACGTCTTTGGCGGCGGTGTGGAAGACGGCGGGCTTGGTGTTGGCAACCGGAAACTGTTTGGCCCAAGCGGCGTTGAAGTAGATGGCGTTGACCAGGACCAACCGGGTCAAGGCGTCGATCGCGCCCTTGGGCACGAGTTCTTTGATTTTCTGCTGGGTGGCGTCCAGGACCCACTGGTTGATGAGCAGACGCGCCCCTTCTGCGTCTTTGATGAAGTCAACCGCGTTGAGGGCCGCGCCGTAGTTGACCTTCAGGCCATCCAGGAAGGCCGCTTGAAACGCATAGCCTTGCTGCCCCCAGGTCGAGTTGGCGATGCTCAGCTTAAAGGGCTGACCGTCTTTGCCTTTTGCACCTTGGCCGCGACCCATCAGCGCTAGGTCCAGGGCGCCAAAGGCCGGGTGCATCTGGGTTGCCGGCAAGCCAAAGGCCAGCGCCTTGGCCATTTGCGCCAGCGTCTCTCCCTTGGCCCCCTGGGCGGTCATGGCCAGTGCCACTTCGGCGCTGTAGGGAGAGAACAGGCAATTGCCAGAAGGGGAGGCGGCCTGGACCTGCTTGTACAAGGCCAAGCCAAAGGCATTGTTGGCATCGGCTGCGGCTTTGAGGTCGGCTGGTGCCACGCTGGCGGCGCTGAGGCGGGCCTTGTTGCTCTCATAGACCTGGATGCCATCGGCAAGGGGCTTGGCGTCCCCGGCTGGCGTCGACTCGGTGCCACAGCTGCCCAGCAGAGTAGCGGCGCAGGTGACAGCAAGGAGCACGGGGCTCCACGCGCGGGGGATGTGCGGTCGAAGGGTGATCATCGGGAACCTCCAAGTTTGGCGAACCAACCCAAGACAGGTAAGGATCCAGGCGGCTGCGCAGCAAGGCGGCGGCGGTCACAGTCGTGTCGGACGCAGCAGAGCCGGGTTGGGTAGTTGACGGATTGGTCTGCAGACCATAGGGTTGCGCGGTGGTTGGTGGTGGTGATGGGGACGAGTTGTGGCGGAGGGGCAATGGCACAGGGCGCGGGGGCGACGGCGCAAAAATTAGCGGCCGCGATGGCAGCGGCGGCGGGATGGGTCGTGCTCGGTGGCGGCTGCCAGCCGCAGGTCCTGCCCTCCAAGGCAGTGACCGCCGAGGCACGGACAGGGGATGCAGCCGGTAGCGACGCGGCGGCGGTGGATGCTGGAGGCGGCGACGCGCTAGGGGGGCAAGCTGGCAACGACGCTGCCAAGGCTGCTGACGCTGGCGAAGTGGTCGTGGTCGGCAGCGACAAGGAGCCGATGGTCGCCCTGCCAGCCGGCAGCTATTATCGCGGCGCGTCGGCCAGGCAGGTGCAGGCGGGGCTCGGCAGTGACAGCGAGCTGCCCCAACACCTGGTTCAGCTCAAGGGCTTTGCTCTGGACAAGCATGAGGTCACGGTCGCCCAGTACATGGCTTGCATGGCCAGCGGTGGGTGCACGGCCGTGACCAGCGCTGCGGCCAATTTGGGCTGCAACATGGACGCTCCAGGCCGCTCCAGCCACCCGGTCAATTGCGTGACGTGGACCCAGGCCCACGCCTACTGCCAGTGGGCCGGCAAGCGGCTGCCCACCGACGCTGAGTGGGAATATGCGGCCCGCGGCTTGGACAACACCGACGATCCGCGGGTCTATCCCTGGGGGCAGCAGCTGCCGGATTGCAGTTACGCTGTTTACTTGGACGCCGCCGGCAATGGCTGCGGCCAGAAGGCGACGTGGCCGGTCTGCAGCAAGCCTGCGGGCAATTCTCCGCAAGGGCTCTGCGATTTGGCCGGAAATGTCTTGGAATTCAACAGTGACTGGTTCTACTCCTACGTCACCGGCATCCAGACCGATCCGCTGGGGCCCGCCTCCGGCACGGCCAAGGTGATCCGCGGCGGCTCGCGCGCCACTCCCGCCGAAGGGCTGCGCGCCAGCCTGCGCGGCGACCTGGAGGTCGGCAAGAGCTTCTCTGACATTGGCTTTCGCTGCGCGTTTTGACGCCGCTGCCTGCCGCGGGCCTGGCAACGGCAAAGCGCCGGCGGCCCGCCCTTTGGGCTGGGCCAATGCGAAAGGGACCGAGACCGCTGGCGGCGGCGTCCTACCCACGGGATGTGGATCGACTTTTTCCGGCAATTTCAATACGGCAGTTTCTTCTCGCAGATCTTGTTTTGATTTCAACGGCATGCGAAAGTCGCCGTCCCAGCCACGTCACCTGTATGCGCAGGTTGCGTGAGGGCTAGGCCCAGGGCGCTGGAACGACGACCGAGGGCAGAATGCCACAGCAAACAGTGTCTGTCACGAAGACCGCACCGGATGATACCCGGGTGCCGGCCTGGGCCGGCCAGTACGTGTTTTGGGTAAACTGGCTAAAAAGTCAGGGAATGCTTGAGATGATCAAGAAGGAGCTGAGAGTGTACCGGGCCGGTGGGTATCCGGGATTCGACGGCTTCTTGTTTCTCCTGGGCATGTTTTCCTGGGCACGTGCTGAGAGAAAAGAGCTATCGATCTCAGGCTTTGACGAAGCCTGTGCTTATGCCCGGCCAGCTCTGGCAGCGGTGGCCGGTCGCAAGGTCTTTCCCGGCCAGGGCGTCATGTCCCGCTTGCTTGCTGCAGTGCCGACAGGCGAGATGCTGTTGGGCTTTGGCTCCAAGATATTATCAAGCAATATCAGAGCACTGTCGAGTCATGCTGCCGCTCAGGTGTTTGACGCGCTCGGCGATGCCTGGGCGCTGTTCGATTTTGACATGAGTTCCATCGTCATTCGCCAGCGCGGCTTACCCCTTGGCGACGACCTGCCCGAACCAGTGCGGCGCGCAGTGATGGGGGAAGCCGGTCATCCGGGTCGTCAGCGCGGTGAAGTGCTGGTAAATGGTGGATTTTTGCAGCACGCGGCGACAGGATTGTGGGTGCAAATGACGATGGCGTCGGGAAACGGGTCGATGTCAGCGATGCTACTGGAAGTATTGCCTTACTTGGAGGGGTGGCGGACCGCGGCAGGCCTGGGCTCGCAGCGGATGCTTGTGCGCGTGGATGGTGCTGGCGGCTACATGCCGAGTTTGAACGCTTTCTCAAAACATTGCATTGACTTCCTAGTTCGCCTGACCTGCTATGGTCTGCTGGACCGGCCAGCGGTCAAGGACTGGCTGGATCACGCGACCTGGCAGCAAGTACCTGATTCCATGAGCGGCCCGACTCGGTACGTGACGGAACTCGGCAACTGGCCGTGCCAAGACGACTTGACGCTAGACGGCGCACCCGAAGGCCTGACCCAAGCCCGCGTGCTGGTGACGCGCTATCGCGCCGACAAAAAGCATGGGGCCGGGCTTCTGAGAAACGGCTGGCAATTCGAGCTCTTCGGCACGACCCTACCCGCCGCAGCCTGGCCAGCGCCGGACGCCGTGGCCCTCTACTTTGGGCGGGCTAGCCTGGAGAATCGGTTTTCCCAGTTATTCGGCGAGTTAGAGCTCAAGAAGGTGTTCAGTTTCCAACTGGGCGGTCAGTGGCTGGCCATGCTGACAGGACTGGTCGTGTCTAACCTACGCACCCTTGCCGGCGCCGAGCGTGAAGGTCCGCTAGAGTTCGCGGAAGTGAAAAAAATGCCCCGTGTTCATATGCCTACGGTGGCGAGCGATGCTGCGCAGCGGGCGCAGGCGCAGGCGCAGACTGACAACCAAGCGCAGTGCGACAACGACTCGGAGGACCCGGCGACTGCTCCACAGTCCATTGTAACAAATAATGAATTGTCGTTCATCAATCAGCGTGGGCAGGTCGCCATCGCAGAAGGCCCGCCGGCGACCGCCTTCACGCCGGAGTTCCAAGCTGGGCAGGGACCTGCGCAAGCATCGCCGCCACCGCTGAGTAGCGACCAAACATCAGAACCACATGATGAATAAGAACTTGTGCTGAGACCCAGCCACGGCAACGATGCGTCGCCACCGTCGTCCCTGGACGCGCCGCCCAGGCCGGAAGGGGCCAGTGAACCGCCCGAACTTGCGCGCTTGGGGCGGGAAGATTGGCCAGTCTTGCTGCAGAAGTATGCGGGGTGGAAGTGGCGAAACGGCATAGGAATGCATTGCCCCGCCGGCAAACTTGTCAGTCCTTTCAGCGTTTGGCTGAACGCCGCAGGGAGGGTAAAAGTAGCGTTTCGGACGCAGGAATCTGACTGCCGCGGCTGCCCAAGCCTGACCGCCTGTGGTGGACCGCATCCGCGTGCTCGCTTCTGTGTGCAAATCTCAGTGCAACTCAGGGAAGCGCTGGGCTCCGACATTCCAGAGATTCAACGGGAAATCAAAGAGATTGAGAGCATCTACCGCCACGCCAAGCCCCAACCCACCCCAGCTACACCTGCGGCCGTGGCCAAGGCGGCGGCGAAAGCAGCGGCAAAGCCCAAGCCGCCGCGCTCGGTGGAGCCACAACCGGTCAAGCACGCGTGGCGAGCGCCGCCCGCGGTGGCGCCAGGGCCGTGGGAAGTGCAGCTTGCGCGACTTGTGCCAAGTGCGCTTCGCAAAGGCCTCCAGAGAGCGCTGAGCGACATGCTGCTCCACATCGAAGTACGCTACGGCGAATCGCCCAAACGGCCAAAACCCTACGACGCCAAGACCCCGGCCATTCGCCAACACCGGCGCTTGACCTGGACCGAGCGGCTCCAACGCAATGAGCTTCCGCCAGGCTCGACGGTGCATACCAGGGTCGAGGTCCGCGACCCGTGGGTAGGCCGCCTGCTACAGGGGGGCAGTGTGACCTTGTAATGCTTTGGCATTTTCAATCCACATCCCGTGGGTCCTACGCCGTGCGCGTCCGACGCGCATCCGGGCCCGCTGCCGGCGCCGCGCCGGCATTCGCCCTGACCGTGGCGGCTCTGCACCTTTTGGTCACTAGTTTGCAGGCCCCCGGCGGTGGTCGATGCGTGGCACAGCCTGGTGGGCAAAGAAGGAGCGGTGTTGGTTAGAGGGTGTTTACATTCGACCAGGATTCTGCGATAATCCTCCACGAAGTTGGGAGGTTAATCATGAGCAGTCCTCAGCCAGAATCAGAAGTCGGACCAGATATCGAGCAGGCAAAGGTGGGTGCGCCAGGTTCGCGCAA
>CAIXGW010000131.1 GCA_903919145.1 uncultured Myxococcales bacterium | reverse complement strand
GGGGATATGGCCAAGATGGGGGCCATTGCCGCCGGTCTGCCCATCAAAGACCGCGCCGAGATGCGTGCCAGCATCTTGGCAGCGCAGAAGAGCTTGGAGGCGCTATTGGCTCTAATTCCAGTGGAGTAGCGGCTTGAGGTCGTGCGGTTGGCGCGGCCACAGGCGCAGGAGGTCGAAGGGGAGGCGGAGCCTCGGCTGGACAACATCTCGAGAGGCCTTTGTCGCACCGGTTAGGGTTGAGGACTGTGACCAGTGTTGGCCAATGCTATCGTCTTAAAACATTTTAATTATGATTGGATTTTCAGTCTGGCGACCTGGGAATCGGCATGTAGCGAACCTTGACAGCGGGTATGCGATGGCGCAGAATCAATAGGCAAGGCAGTGGCGACAAATGCCCTTCCAGTTGGCTGCAGCCGCAAGAATTAGGGTTACATGTCGCATGTTTCAGCACGCGGAGGCCAGATTGGGTACAACTCCTTGCTTATCCCCCCATGTTCGTCGGCAAGCCTTAGTTCACCGTTGGGTTGGGTCCGATGGAGGCGCGTCTGCTCGCTTCCTTGGCGCCATATTTCAGATGATCGCGGTTCTTGCCCTGCACCTGGTGTTCGCCCGCCCAGCGGCGGCTGAAATCACAGCCCCGCCAGCGCCACAGGTCCTTCCGGTGGCAGGTTCCGGCGAAGGTGTACCGGCAACGTCTGACGCTGCGTCGGATGCCGCCCCAGCGCCCAGCTTTGGCGGAGCACAACTCGAGAACGATGAGCGCGATGCGTCCGACAGCAGCAATCTTGAGGAATGTGCGGAGGCGGCGCGCGTTTCCATCAAGAAGGAGTACGGCCTTGCCGGTGCGGGACTTGTCCTGCTGGTGCTAATTTTTATCGCGCTGAGACATGTCTGCTACTCCAACTCGTTCGGGTTCCGTTCGCCGATTGGCCGATTCCTTCTTGTGCTGCTGCTGGTGATGGTGGCGGCATCTGCAATTGGCGGCGCCGTGCGCCGGTTCGGCGCGTATCGGGCGGGCAAGGATCAGAGCGAATTTGACGCGTGTCGCGCCACCGTGGAGGCGGATACGGAGCATCAGATCACTATCGGTCCCGACGGTAGGAAGATCCGCGTAAAGAAGGTGCGCGCAGTCTACCGCCGTTCCGGCTTGTACTCGATACCGGCCGCGGTGGGCATTGGGTCCGGAACCGGCTTGGCTGTGGTGCTTGCGGGCTTGGCTCTGGCGCGGTTTGAGTATGCGCGTCGCGCGAAAGAGAGGACCTGATGGGATATACACTGGTCCTCATCGGCGGCACCGGCCAGGCGTTCGGCGCCACCGTAAGTGGGTTGGCAGCACTTGGTGTGCTCGAAGCCCCTGACACCGTACTTGTGGTTGACGCTGAAGGCCGGGCCGGCAATGAAACTGCTTTCAGCAAGCAGGTAGACCGCCTTCTAGCAGTTGCCAAGCGGCAACAAGTGGGCGTCAGTTCAGCGACGCGGATGGCCCCGTTTGATACTGCAGGCGGCGGCGGCATTGGAATCACTTTGGCCTCCAGGGTTTTGCCCGACAAACAGATGGGCAAGCTCTTTGAGCTCTGCTTCGACGAGTTTGAGGCCGGCACGGCAAAACACGCATCCTTGCAGAAAGAGTTCGTCATCGACGAAGGCTTCATGGCCCGACCGAACGTGGCCGCGGCCGTTATGGGCGCAGCATTCGCCAAGGTGGCTCCTGGCGTCGCGACCGATGGCCAACAATCCTTCCCTGTGGGTTTGCTGAAGCGGCTAGAGAGCCTATCGACTGACGTTGTTGTTGTCGGCTCACTGATTGGTGGCACAGGTGCAGGTCTGCTAGCTGGCATCACACGGCAAATTGCCCAGCAAAACCCCAAGCGGCGGGTCTGCTTGATGGCGTTCATGCCCTGGTTCCGCTCGGCGACGCAGCAGGGCGCCAGCGATGCGCCTGGAACAATGCCTAGCGATCTGCTGCTGCGCGCCAATGGAGACATGGGGCTGCGCTACATCATGCGCGACCTCCTTGGCACGACGGCGCCAAATGTCCGTGTTTGCCTAGTGGGCGATCCCAGCGCAGACGGAACTCACTTGCCGGTTAGGTCGTCTACCCAGGAGGGTGGCGCCGAACCGCTGCCCGTGTCGCCCTTCTTTCTCGTGGGGGCCGCGGTGTTGTCGGGTGGTCTTGCCCTGTTCAATGAGGTGACCGGCCAAAACGTCGGCGCGGCGCTTTATGCTTTCGCAGCTCGCTCGTTGGACAACCCGTTGCTGGACCCCGCCGATTTGACCTTGGCGAGCCCAGATGGGCAGGCCAAGTCCGAACTGCGGCACCTAATCGCATTGACCCGGGCCAATCGCGAGATGCTGCATGCTCTCGCCCTACTCCAGGTCCCTGAGTCCTTCTCGGCTTTCTGCCTGAATCCAGAAGCCTTGGCTACCAAGCCGGTGTACAGGTCGGTTCTGCGCGCAACCCACGCGTCTGGCGGGCGGCGCAATGTTGACAGCGCCTGGAACGATTGCGTAGAAGACCTGAAGCGGCGAGCAGAAGCACTTGAATTGTTCTCTGATGGGGTCGAGGCTTGGGCGGGCGAGCACGGGAATGCGAAGTCGATGCTCAGCTTGCCGGTCGCGGCGGAGATCGAAGAACTGGCCCCCGCTCGGGTTGGCAAGAAGTCTTCGATTACAGAGGCGCTCGGGAAGCAGGCGTATGGGTCCAAAAGCGGCGACTCCCTCGTCGCAGATTGGAGCGCAGCAGTGGCATCTCACCTGGCCACAGCCACGCGCTCGGCCCCTAGAATGCAGAAGGACGCTGGCCAATTGCAATGGCTATTGTCCCGCCGACTGCCAACAGCACCCAAACAATTGGGCTGGCAGCAGGTCGCAGACGGGCTCGACGCTTTGTCTAAAGGCCGACTTCCAGACCACGTGACGCGCAGTTCTTACCCGACACCTCTGGCTGCTGCCCACTTCTTCGCCGACCGGGTTGCGGATGGACTTGAGCATATTGAGGATGCTGCAGGCGGCGGTTCACCTATCGGCGTTTGTTGGGATTTGTGGCGCGGTGTGGCCACAGGACTGCTGGCCATCGATGTGGTCGACTTGAGGTCCAACGGTCCAGGCCTTAGCCATTTTGACCGCGGTATTCCGTTCGTTGAAGGCGATGCGGTGGGCCGGTTTGTCGGCCTGCTGCGCCCAACGTTTGGCACTCTAGCCCGCAGCTACGTCGCAGCGTCGTTTCACCGCTGCGGTTTCTGGCCGTCCGTGCGGCACTACGGAAGCGACGCCGAGGGCAAATGGTTTGATCGAAGCCCGTTCCTGCAAGAGTTGCGCACGGCCCTCAACGCCAATCACTTCCAGACAAGTGTAGCCAATGCAACGCATTTGTTGCGACGATTCGTTCGTGATGCGAACCATATGGGCATGGGGAGCCACGGTCAGTCTAACCTGCTCGCCTATACATGGCTGAAGTTGCTTGTGAACAAGACTGGCTACCGGCACAACGAAACGCCTCCTCAGGAATCTCGGTTGCACGACCAAGACCGCGCCCCAGTCGGCCCTATCGTGCTGGAATGGCACGACGGTGCGCGCGTACCCGCCCCAGAAGCTTTTCAGATCCCTGTCTTCGACGCTGGGCGGGATTTGCGCCTCGGCATGGCGCTTCAGATGGCCAATACGGGACACGTTGAGGTTGAGGCCAAGTGCATTCGCGTCTACGATACGGAACGGCCCGGGCAGGAGGTACTTCGGGTGTCGCTGGAACGTGGCGCGAGTGGCGACACAGCGACGCCGAGCCAAGCAGTAACGGCCGGCTACCTAAGCGTTGAAATTGTTGGTGAAGTTCCGGTCATGGCGGTCCTGCCACCAACTCAGTGGCGTGCCGTCTTGAAGAATCGGTTGCGCGTTGAGCAAAGCTGGCTTGATCACATGGAAAATCTGCCCATTCATGTGCGTCCGGAATTGGCCGCCAAGGTCGCAAAACACGCTTCCTAGTCGATGCCCAAACCTGGAGGTTGCTCTTGTTCACGCCCTACCCGCTCGAAAGGCTCGCTGATTGCAGCCCTTCTGCCGAAAAGTTCCTAAACATGCGCGTGCGAATCTCGCTGCGGCGTGGCCACTGGGGCTTTGAGGACCCCGAGAATCCCGGTACGACCATCGGCCTGCCCCCGATCAACGGCGTAGCCTGGCATCCGGGTCGCGGCAAGTGGATCGTCTGGAAAGACGTCGCGGTGAACACCGACTTGCAGCGCGCATTCGACGAGGATACTGGCGACCTGCTCATCGGCAGGGCCCGGATCGTATTTCCTCGGCAGGATTGCGAAGTTCTTGCTCAAGGCCGTGTACGGGTAGACAAATTGGTTGGGCTCCACGACGGGGATCGTGTGGTGTACCCCGAACTGCCCATCCGGCACCAATTCGCCGATCTGGTGCTCGCGCCTACAGTCCGCAACGAACCCAGCCAAGTTGGGGAAAATCTAACCTATTCAGTGACCTTGCACGGCGTAAACAGACCGGTCGAATGGACCTTGGCGATGCCAAAGGCGAGTCCTGACGTCATCGGTGTTGCCTCAGAGCCGTTCCGCTGCGAAGTCTGGCCGAACACCCAGCTGAGTGATTGGCGTAAATTCGCTATGTACTTGCGGTATGAAGCGTACGCAGACTTCGCGGCGTCGGTTGTGCACTGGGCAAAGCCCTCGCTAGGCAGCGTGCTGCATACGCTCCAGGTCGTTCAGGGATATTCATATAAATTCAAGGACTTTGGAATCCACACGATTGATGGCCGTCCCGCCTTTTTGGCGATCCACAGCGCCACCGGTGAGACAGGCGGGCTGTTTCGCCTGCTGCCGCCGGCGGACCGCAATCGAAGCAAGCAGCCGGCGCCAACCGGACTTGCTATCGACTTCGGCACCGCAAACACCTGCTTTGCGCACACTCGCGCTGACGAAAGCGCACCTCGAGCGCTGGAGTTGCTGCCCCGGCACAGGCAAGTCGCCATCGGGAACAAAGAGCGCAGCTACGAGCACGAACTCTGGTTTCCCGGCTTCGTGGGCAAGAACTCGGAAACTCGCGATAAGTTGGCGGCATGCACCGCCCCGCTAGTCGAGTTGCCGTCGGAATTGGTGATTCGGCTTGCCGCACCTGGGTTGGCTGAGCACGGCAACGTCAACGATATGGCGCCGGACCGGGCCGCAGAGCTGCAGCTCTTTACAGATATCAACATACTTACGCCATTTGGCTCTGAACAAGTAAAGGTGCGCCAGATCTGCGATCGGATGAAGTGGGCCACAAGCGAGGTTGCAGATAAGTACCTTCAGAAATACCTAGAACTATCGATGCTCTACGCCCTGCACGCTGCCGAAAGCGGCGGCGGAAACCTGCCGGGAGACTACGCATTCCACTACACATTTCCGCTGGCTTTCAGCCTAGAGCAGGAGACGCGCTTGGCTCAGGCGTTCCAAGCTGCGACAGCTACGGTATCCCATTGGAGCGGCGCGGGCGTGTCCGCTGCCAAAGCTTGCGACGAATCGCGGGCAGCATTCCTGGCACTGCCCGGCGATCCATTTGCCGAATGTGACTGGGCACTCACTATCGACATCGGTGGCGGTTCTGTCGACTTTGCCCTGTTCAATCGACAACTTTTTCGGCAAGACGGTGGCGGATCGACCGACCCTACCGCTGCCGATAGCATCCACTTTGGCGCAGACCTGGTGATGCGGACCCTGGCCTCGCGGCCGCCGTTCATGCAGGAAGCCGATGCCAGTGACGACTCAAAGAGGCGCCAGAAGTTTATAGAACTGCGAAGAAATGTTCGCACCCACGGCTTCGGCGGCCGCCTGGGACTAAGCGACCAACAGCGGCAAGGACTCGTTGAATCTGCCCGTGTCATCGTTACTTACTTCGCGCTCATTCGCGAGTACGCCGCGCGGCTTGTTGCCGGAACCTATCTGCACCAAGCTGCCCACGTGCGCGGGCCGGTGCTCAAATGTGCGGTAATTCTGGTAGGTAACGGGTGGAAGTTGAACGAAGGCCATCCCGAATCGCGGCTCGGCCCCGACCATGACGCGCCGTTGCGTGTTGCGCTTAGCATCGAGTTGGCCGAGCGCATCACGGCGCTACTCGCGGCTGCGGGTGCGCAAGTTGAGACGCGAGTTCAGCCATTCACCGAACATATGGACTCAACCGAGCCCCACCTGTCGCCGAAGACGCTTGTAGCTCGTGGGGCGTTGGCGATGGCCAGTCGCGGCGGCGCGGCTGGGGCGGGCAACGCTCGCGGAATCGTTGCACCGAACGGCATCGACGAGACGTTCGAGTACGACGACGGGGGCCAGCGGACGCAGGGGAGCGTACCGTGGCACATGCAGGTCAGCCGCAACGCTTTGTCCTTTCCCTCGCGATCAACGGTCTGTGCGACTCCCGCCATGCCGTCGATCTCATGGGATAATCAAACTTTCTCACTTACGTTTACCGGGGAAGACGCGGGCCGTCCTGCCCGGTACGTCGCGGATATTAGCGAAGGTCACGGTCTCAAGGTGAGCCGCCGCCGCCCGCTGCTCGCGGAGATCTATGCGCGCGAGTTTGCTGCAGGCAAGATCTACAAATACGCACTTCGGGATCGGTAGCCATGGATTGGCAGCCCAGTACATACATACCCTTGGTCTTACTTATCTTTGCCGTATTTTCGGCGTCCGTTTCTTGGTGGCTGGCTGTCGGCGAGGAGGAGGAGCGCCGCGCCATGCCAGTGGATTCGGGTAGAGGCGACGCCAGAGTACTGACTGAACTTACAAACAAGCTGAGCACGCTTCAGGCCGAGGTCAGGGCATTGCGCTCGTCAGAAGTCGACATGCGCTCAGCCGTCCAGCACCCAAATGCGATGTCCAATCGTGCCGGCCCAGCGCCGTTTACCCAGCAAACGGGCCACACCACTCAGTCGCCTACCCGAACTGACCCAACGCGACCAGGAGGTGGCTCCAGCGCACTGACCGGGCTCCCCCAAACCCAGCATGCTTTTGGCTACCCAGGCGAAAGTTCCGCATACGGGTCGAGCGGCGCGGAGGGTGGATACGGCGGGTCAGAAAACCCGGCTTATCAACCCGCGCGGCTCATGTACCAGCTCGACCCGGCCAAGCTGCTTCCCGAGCAATGGTCCGAAGCCTATCGCGCGGCGCCACACGATATGGTGCAGCGCTATCTTGACAACTCCCAGACCCAGTGGTCGGAAATAGTGCAACTTGGCAACCTCAACATCTGGGCACTGCGTGCCGGCAGCGGGCAGTGGCAGTTAATGCACAAACTCGGCGTCATGTTGGACAAGAATTTTGGCGGCGACTTTTTCCAAGTTGGCGGATCCGGCAGCTATGTAGCCGTTGTGAATCGGCCGGCGACGGTAGTCGCCTCCGCCTCTCCGGCAGACTTCAGGAGTTTCCGCCGAGATGCTCTCGATGACTGGAAGCAGAGGGGCGCTGTGGCACAAGGCAATCTCACTTGCAGCGACAACCCGGAGGCCCGGTGAAGTGTCCATGGCCGACATCGGCCGCGCTTACTGTAGTAGGGCTCGTGGTCTCGATCGCAGGATGCGACCGTGACGATGCCCAGCCCGCCGAGCGTACCGCCCGCACTGCGCGCACGCCCCAGCGCACGCAGCCCACGCAGCTCACGCAGAACTGCTCGCAGCTCTTGGCTGATTCGCCAGCTCTCACGGCGCAGCAACGCAATCTGGGTTGGCGCCGGCCCCAAGAACGCTGGCCGTTGTGCTCAGACGTTTCCGCGAAGCTGGCAGCCAAGCCCGCGCCGTTGGCGCCAACTGACCAAGCGCAGCTCTGGACATTCCTGGATTTGAGCCAAGGTATGGCCGGATTTTCTGCAGAGGGGTCCATCGAACTGCTGTTTTCTGCAGCGCGGGAGCAATCGAAGGGCTTTGGCGGCATCTGCGGGTTCAAAGACAGGCCAATCCCTTGCCGCACTTGGGCCGCCTACGGGCAGCACCGCGGCGATTTCGTCGCAGATGGGAAAAGCGCTGACCTAGCTGGCGCAATTCGAAACGCTCGTGCGCAAACCCCTGAAGGATCGGTACCCACCGGGGCGATCATCGTCACGGAGGGCATTTCGGACCAACGCACCGACGAGCAAGGGCGAGCTACTCGGGTCACGCCAGACGTGGCGTCGGCAGATGTAGCTGTTGAGCTTGCTCAGGCCGTCAGCGAGGAACGAGGAATCTGGCTGGCCCTTGCATCTGCGCCGTTCAGCGGAAAGGTGTACCTTGGCGCCACGCCTAAGGATCTGCCCCCTGGGTCCAAGTGTCGCGAGTTCATCGAGCGCCAGCCTTGGTATGCCCAGGCCGTGCAGTTGACTGGAAAGGCCATCAAGATCGACTGCGATGGGGAGATGGCGCTCGGCGGGTACCACGGTCCGCGCACCTTGATGGTCTTAGGAGTGTCCTCTCCCCGCCACCACCGTGAAATCGAACCGATGTTTCACAATGTGGTCCGTGATTTTCAACACAGGGCCAAAGAGCTATTTGCACGCCGGAATTCCACTGTTGAGCTTGGTCGTTCGCTCGAGCCCACCCAGTTGGCCCCACGCACCCACGAGGTGAAATGGTCAACCGTCGCGGAGTCCGTGCTGGTGGCCCAGAAGGTCCGCGACCATTCGCCGAAAATTTCCAAGCCCCGTGCTCCGGACGTGTTCACGGCCGCCTGCGGTCAGTCGGGATTGCTGCGCTGGACTCTGGGCTTGCCGGCCGGCGCAGAATCGCAGCTGCCGCCCAGCTACGCCTCTGAACTTCATGTTTTACTGCACGATGTAGCTGGACCCAGGGGCGGGCAGAGCCTGCGCAGCATCGTGCAGGCCGACAAGAAGGGCGTGCAAGTGCCTGTGCTAGGGGCGAAATTCGGTCAACGCGGCATGGACGCGACATTGAATTGCGACCTGGCGGTGGGCCATCGCGCCAAGGTCGTTGACGACGAAGGTCGCATTCCGCTGCGAGCCCTTGCTGTCGCGAGGTTAGTTGCCAATGCAAGTGGGCAAGGTTCTGCAGAAAAGGACGTCATAGCAGGCCTGCCTCCGGGTTTGCGGTCCGCCCTTGAGCCCGCTGCGGGCGCGACCTCGACCATTGAGGACCTCAACAGCAATGCTCTGATTGCTGCACCTTGGCAGATTCCGGCGCTCCGCAGATTTGTGGTGGGTCTGCAGCAAGCAGTGGACAAAGCCGGGTTCGCGCGACTTCAAGAACAGTCTGAAGGCACTCGCGGCTGTATCGCTGGCTGCTCGCAGTTGATGTTGGTTCTTCCAGAGCGCATTGAACACGAGGACCAGTTGGACGACGGGTGCGCTGCGGGAGCTGGGGCTCGGAGGCCGGTCGGCTGGCTGGCGGTGGCTGGTGCTTGGGTGGTCCTGTTGGTGTGGGCTCGCCGGCGGAATCGGCAGGGTGGAAGGGGTGTTGCATGACTTCGAATCGGCTGCAGGTTGTCGCTGTAGTGCTTCTGGCGATTGCGTTGGGGGTGCATGTTATTCTGGGGCACTCCAACAAAACAGATGTCAAACAGGACCATCCGACGTCTACCGATTTGCCTACCGCGCCGGAACCAGCAATTCCTAATGCATCTCTTCGTGCAACGGCCAAGGGAGCTCTCTCGTCCGAAGGGGCGGGTGCTGAGGAGCAGGCAAGCGGAGCCGGGAGCCCCACTGAACCGCGTTCAGACTCAACTGGGCAAGCCGTGCCGGCCGAAAAGACAGGTGACGACGCCAAGATGTCAGCTGACGGGGCCAAGAAGACGGCTGACGAGGCCAACAAGACCGCTGACGGGGCCAAGAGGACGGCTGACGAGGCCAAGAAGACAGCTGACGAGGCCAAGAAGACCGCTGACGGGGCCAAGAAGACGGCTGACGAGGCCAAGAAGACAGCTGACGGGGTCAAGAAGGCAGCTGCCGGGGTCAAGAAGGCAGCTGCCGGGGCCAAGAAGTAGACAAGCGAGGCCACACGGCAGGCAGTGCGCCCGACCACAAGCCGCAAAGCAGCAAGGCGAGCGGCGACGACAACTCGGGAGGTTGCGGACAAAATTCTATAACGTGCTAGTCACGCCAGCGCGAATGCACCCTGATTATTGCCACCCAAAGCTTCAATGCACACTACTGCCCCCGGAATAACATAATGATAATTGGCAAGTTACTCAGCGCATACTTCGAATCCCCCTTCCTAATCCCCGCACTCCACGGCATCCTCACCGTCGCCGGGGTGCGCGCGTGGATCGCCCACGGTGCGCACGCGCAGGAGCTGTCCACCGTAGAATCAGACCCAGTCAAGAAGCTAGCGCAACGCGTGTGCGAACTGGGCCGGCTCGGCGTTCCAGATGCTGTCGCCCAAGAGCGCCACGCCGTTGAGGAAACTCTGGCGGCGTATGAAGACCGAATCCGCGCAATGGCAAACGCCATCCTGTTGCTCGGCGTGTGCGCTACCCTGGTGGGAGTATTCAAGGCAACAAACGGAGAGCCCGCTGCAATAAAGGACACACTGAAGCTGGTAGCAGAACCATTCGCCTACACGGCCATCGGCGCGTTGTGGGCCGTGCTCCTGCTATGGCTGCAGTCGAGCGCTAGCAAGCTCCGGGCGACCGCCGTCTCCGTACTCTGCCACGCCATCGACGAGGCCTGGGCCGAGGGCTACCGAGAATACCAAGCAAGCAGCCACCAAGGGATGGCGGCCGCCATGGTGCCCGTCATGGAGGGGTTGGCGAACGGACTCGCAGGGTTTCAGTCCAGGGCCTTCGACGATTTCGGCAGCGCTATCGGCGGGCTGGGCGACGTCGTAACTTCGTTGGCGGACACACTGAACAGCGCCCAAGCAAGTGCGCAAAACCAATCGGAGTCAACGGCCACAACGGCGGACGCGGTCAAACGCCTCGCCGACGTACTGGAGCAGATGCGCGGAGTCGAGGCAAACTACGCCAAGATTGCCGATCTCGGCCAGACCTTTAAGAACGACATGGGCGAAGCCCGGAAAGCTTTTAACGAAGTCGCTGGCTCAACGGCCATGATGGTCAGGCAGAGTGCTGAAAGCTTTCAAGAGTCGATGAAGCAAGTCCACGGCCAACTGCTCTCCGTGGCTGGCCAGTTGGCAGCCGTAGAGCAGTATGCGGCGGGCACGCGCGATATGGCCGAGCGCCTGGGTACTGTTGGCGAGCGCTTCGACCGCCTATTTGCTGACTACACCGTTGCGCGAGAGGAACATGCCCACCTGATGGCCAGCGTTGCAGCTGATGCGATTGGTGCGGCCACTGCCGCGAACGCGGACGTGATGCGGCAGGCTGTCGGTGGGCTTGCCGCACAGAGGGGCGGTGGTCAGCGCTCCGATCAAGGCATTATTGCAGCGATCGAACAGCTGAGTGAACGGCAAGGCCAAACTTCGCGTAACTTCATGGTGGCTACAGCGATTGTCGCGGTTTTGTGTGGCCTTGGGGTAACCGCTGCATTCATGGTCAAGACACCGGCGCCGGATGGCCAAGCAGCCGCTGATGCTCACGACGCGTCGGTCGAAACGCTCCAACCCTCGGCTCCGCTCGCTGTGGCGGGAGTGCCACCAGCGGCGACGGCGATTCCTGTCGTTGAGGCGCGGCAGGAGGGCTTAACATGGCAGACCGACCTGAGTATCTGCACGAATTTGGCGCGGAGCGCTGTTACCTGCCTGTACACCTGCACCGCTCCAAAGCGCGGTTGCCTGCCAGAGGTTGACCTCCCTGTAACAGCCACGGCTACCGATGGCCCAATGGCATTTGTCGCAGCGACGGCGCTACTGCCGGCCAGCGGAGCAGGAACGAGGACTAGACCAGAACCCTTTGAAACTGCCAATGAACGCGTCTTCCGTGCGTGCCTTCATGGGCTTGGCCAGCTGAGGGCCCCGAGCCACGCACAGACGGCAGGTAAGGTCGAGGCGTGCCTCGGATTGGGCGCAGGGGCTCTTCGGCAACTGGGTAGCCCATGAAGTTTCGCTCGCGTCGTTCAGAAATGGACATCTGGCCGATTATGGCCGACCTGTTTAGTGGCCTCATGCTCGCCATGCTCGTCCTCCTGTTGGTGGAATCCGGTGAGCTCACCGAGACGAAAGCGTCGCTGGCAAAGGCGCTGGCCGACTCGGAAGCCGCAAGGACGAGGGCGCAAACCTGCAACACTGGCTTGACGCAGGCTCAACAGCAGGTCAAGAAGACAGAAGTCAAGCTCGAGGAGTGCAGCGGCCCAGTGCGCGGCCTGCAAGAGGCCGTCAAGCTCGCGAAGACAGAGCTTGAACGGCAACTCGGTGTTGGCAAAATTCGCGAGACCGAGTCGAAGCTCGGCTTCACGATCGACTCGGAACAGCTGTTCGACTCAGGAAAAATGGACGTCAAGCCCGAAGGCCAAACCGAGCTACGAAAGATATGCAAGGCGATGGAGCCGGTGTTCTTGAAGCACGATCGGATCCAGCTGATTATCGAAGGGCACACCGATGACGTTCCCCTTTCCGGAGGGCATTTCTGCGCTGATAATCATGAGCTTTCTTGGTTTCGGGCCCGCGCGATTCGGGCCCAATTCCTGGCCTTCCGCGATCAGTTTGGCGACGACAAGTGTGATCTATTGCGCGGAAATGAGCGCCGTGTAGTCGCGGTGGGCTACGGGGATGCACGGCCGCTTTCTCGCCTGCAGGGCCAGTCTGACGACGACTACCGCCGGAAGAACCGCCGAGCTGAGTTCAGGCTCGACAAGCTGGAAGAGTCCATCGCCGGCAATCCAGCCGCGCACTAGAACAGTTATATACTGCAGCGCGCCTCCTGCGCATGGAGGTAACTATGGGCCTAGCGTATGCACTGTCATTCTATCTCGGAATCTTTCTTATTGTCTCTGGGCTTGCGCGCATCAGCACCACCCAAGAACTACCGAGCAAAGTGTCCAGGTTGATCGGCTTGGTACTGGTCATCCCCTACGTGGTTGCGCTCTCAACCGGTTCAGTCTCTTTCATTTTCGGCATGACCACTTCGAGATTAGCCGTGGAACGCACTGAGTTCGTAGCGAACCTGGTCCTGTGCGTGTGCGTGTCCGTCGCATTCTACTTGCTCTGGCGGGCGCGCCGACAACTGCTTGCACAACGCCGCGCCCTGCCCGAAGGCCAATCGACCACCTCGGCCACACCAAGCCCGCCGTCAACCTGGCACGCAACCAGCACATTCAAGAACCGTCTGGGATTAGTCGCCGTATTCTGCGCATGGAACTGGGGCGGGGCTGTAATCGTTTACGGGAGCACGATGGCAGCCTCCGCGGTCGCCCGCATCACAGGGCATGCATGGGACAGCTCTCGCGCGGCGAGCACCTCCGAATTCCGGACGTTTTTTCGTGCGAGCCAGGCCGCATCTGGATTGGAATTGCCAGAACTCGCAGTAGATTCCATAGTAGCCTGCGTTGTCGACCACAGCATAGCCTACTTGAACACGACCGCCTGCGTCCCGTCCGCCGCCATCACTGGCGGCCAGGAGGACCCCTGCTTGAAGGGTATTGGCTACGAATCGAAGCTGACGGAGTTCAGTTTGCTCTGCCAGAAGCTGCACTTCCCAAATGATTGGCGGGTGATGCTGCCTGCGTTTAGGGCAGCCGTTATCGCAGCCACGAGCGAGACCGCCCGCCAAGACCCCGGATTCAGCGCCGGTGTGGATTGTCTGGCCGACGGAGTGGTGCAGGCATTCACTTCGCACGGTTGTCCGGTAGTCAATCAAAAGGCCACAAGCAGCGATGACTTCTTCAACCAGGACACTTCTCTCTGTTCATTGCCTGGCGCGGACGACACTCGACTGAGAATTCAGGCCGATTGCTTACGCCACGCTCCTGGGCAAGGTGAGCCGCCAGCAATTGCGCCAAGCCCAACTGCAGCGGATGCAGCCCCGACCGAGTAGCGCCCCAGCGAGGGACAACAGGGTTGCGCCCAATTCCAGTCCACCACCAGCCCCTCCGCTCCGCTCCTCAGCAAGCCCGTTGCGAGCCCACCCACCCGATGCTACCTTTCACCCCACAATGTCTCGCACTTCCACCAACACTTCCGCGTGCTTCGCCCTCACCGGCCCAGACGGTCGCATCGCGGCGTGGCAGCTCCACGTCCTCGTCACGCCTGTAGCGCGCCATGAAATAAGGACCACCGAGCGCCCGCCGCGCCACAAATAGGGACCACCCCTTTGGCGCGGAAGGCGGCGATGATGCGCCGGCCCCGAAGGGGGGCTGGGGCGAGTCGCGATGGCGTATCGGGAGTTGGGTGTGACGACAATTCGTGAAGTCTTGGGTTTTCAAAAAAATTGGGCCACTCCCGCTAACGAAAGCCAGGCCAGCCTGGAAGTCACTGTGGCCACTCTTCGCCAGTGGTCGCCTTCTGCCTCACCCGCAGCACGCGCACCCTCGCGGTGGCCCCCGCAGCGAAG
>CAIXGW010000130.1 GCA_903919145.1 uncultured Myxococcales bacterium | reverse complement strand
TGGGTGCAGACTTGGCCGTTGGGCCCTTGGCCGGCTGCCTCGCCGTTCTTGGGGGCCACGCAGCTCTGATAAGGCTGGACAAAGACCGTTCCGTCGCCAGCACTTGGCTTGCCCGGGCCAGCGGGGCTGGGGCCACCCGGGTTGGTCGTACCGTCGGGGGGGGCGGCCGTGCCGGTGCAGGTCGCTCCGGCCGTGTAGGCGCCCTTGGCAAAGACCTCGCAGCCGATCTTGGCCAGCGGGCAGCCGTCGGCCGAATCGCCAAAGCTGATAAGCAGATAGCCCTTGGCAGCTGCGTCGCCGACCACACACTGGCTCAGCTGAGGGGCGGTGCCGCAAGAGCCGGCCGTGGCGAATTCGCCCTTTACTCCGGCCATGGGCGCGGCGCAGTCGGCCGTGGCGGTGCTGACATCCCAGGCGGCGCCCGAATACAGCTTGCACTCCTGGCCCTGAGAGAACGGATTGGCATAGGTGCAGCGGCCAATGGCAACCGCTGCTGGCGCCGCGTCGGCACCGCTGGCCGCATCGGCGGCATTGGCAGCATCGGCGGCTGAGCCGGCGTCAGCGCCAGGGCCTGGCGCGTTGGCCGCGGTCTGGGCCTCGCAGCCGCTCAGCAGTGCGGTCAGCAAAAAGGCCTTGACCACGGGTGATGCCCCGAGTGCAGATGGCAGGTTAAAGAGGCGCGGTACGGCGGGCATGGCAAAGGTCATCCGATCTCCTGGCGAGCACGGCAGGCAGGGGCCGCTCGCAAGAGGGTGGGATGATGGCGGCGGGCTATAGGATGCGCAGGCGGCCGGAAGCTGAAGAAACCAGCAGCAGAGCCCAAGACCTGATGACGAGCGGTCGCTTGGCAACTATTTGGAATTAGAAGTAGGGGCTACCCGGGCGGGGTGCAGGCCCGATTCACGCACCACTGACCAGCCGGGCAGTGGGCGTCGATCTCGCAGGCCGCGCAGATGTTGTTCCAGCAGCCGTGCTCGGGCTTGGGGCAGTGGGGGCACAGGGCCGGCTTGGCGCCTTGGCAGAAGCTTGGATCCTGGGAGTAGCTTTGGTCCTGCTTGCGCGGGTGGTGGCAGCCGGGCTCGCACCTGCCAAAGTGGCAGACCTGCCCCAGGGGGCAGTCCTGATCTTGCTTGCTAGCCTCGCACATACCTTTGGCGCCAATGGGTTCACAGCCATGGACCTTGCACTCGCTGCCGGCCGGGCAGCTGCCGCCGCCCTGGTTGCACAGGCTGGTGCAAAAGCCACCTACGCAGAACTGGCCGGGGCTGGCGCAGCTGCCGCCCGCGCACGCAGCGCCGGTGCAGTCGCCATCAATGCAGCCGGCCTGCACAGCTCCGTTTGGGCCCAAGCACTGAAAATTGCTGAGACATCTCCTGGGGCTAGCAGCGCTAGGCACGGACACGACGTAAAGCCGAGTCAGGCGGCCGACCACGCCCTGGTCCAGAGCGACCAGGCGCAGCCAGCGGCTTTTTCCTTTGGGCAGCCAGGGATCCAGGCGCACATGGCCGGCGGAGAAACCAAAGGGCGAGCCGTTGGGGATGCCGAAGTGGGTGCCGGGGACATCTGGCTTGGGGCCCGCCACCATCGCAAAGCCTTTGGTGGAGCTGACGCTGTCGGTGCCCATGGCCACGGCAACCAGCGGAGCATCGCCGGGGGCTGGCGGATGATCGTGGATTTCGATGATGAGGTCGTTGTCGACGGCCCATGGCAGCAGGCCACGGCCATCGCCAGCCAAGAACACGGCGCGATCGGTCAGGCGCAGCACGCACTGGGTCACGGTGCTGACAATGCTGCCGCTGGGCGCATAGTCCTGGGCCGTGCCGTTGGCCTGCCCATAGGCCGAGGTGTTCTTTTCTACCACGTCGTGGGTGACCTGGACCGAGCGGGTGCGGTCCAGATCGATGCAGCCAAAACCCTTGGGATCCAGCTGACCTATCGAGCCAATCCGCGCGGCGCTGCGACTCTGCGGCAGCTCGCAGCCCGGTCCGCCGATCAACCGGGCATTCATGCTGAGCGGGTAATACACCGACTCCAGCTTGCCCATCAGCTCTACCGCGTGCAGCCCTGGGGTCAATGCCACGGGCACGCTGGTCAGCGTTGCCTTCTGGCTTCCCTTGGCTTTGGCGCCGTCCACAGTCAGGCGGCTCAGGTCAAACAGCAGGTTCTGCCCCTGCAGCTCCAAGGTGGCCTCGCCGCTGCCAGCCAGAACCTCAAGCTCGATCCGCAGTTTTACGCTATCGCCGGCCTGCAGCGGGTCAAACCCTTCGGCAATGCCGGCGCCGGTCTGATCGTAGACGGTGATGGCGGTGCGGGCGGCGATCTGCGGGCAGGTCTGGAACAGGCAGCCGCTGCCGGTGTCGTCATAGCCCGGGTTGCACGAGCACTCGGCGGCACTGGTGGCGGAGTTGACGGTGCAGATGCCCTTGTCTGGCTCGGTACAGGGATTGGGTTGGCAGGGCGAAGCTTGGCTGACGGGCAAGCACTGCCCAGTGCCCAGCAGCCAGAACCCAGGGTCGCACTTGCACAAGCCAACGCCCTGGACGGGGTAGCAGGTTCCGTGGCCAGAGCATTTCTGGCCGGCGCAGGCGCTGGAGGCTGCATCGGTGGCGTCGGCGATCGCAGCACCATCAGCCGCTGGAGCATCCGCCGGGGCGGCATCGGCGCTGTCTGGCAGGCTGGCGTCGGAGCCGGCGGCGTCGGACCCCTCTGTCTCGGCGCCTGGGTCGGCCGCGTCGGCGGGGTCTGGGGCGTCGACCGCGGTGCCGTCGGCCTTGGCCGTGTCCTGGCCGAATTCGCCATCCCCTGCCGCGCCATCGACCTGGCCAGCGCTGGCCCCAAGGCCTGACGGTGGGGCCTGGCTGCAGCCAGAAAAGACCAGCCATAGCAGGAGGAGGACCCACATGCCCCACGGGCCGCCAGCGATCGCCCAGAATCGTCCGCCCACCTGTTGCACACCTACCGCCCTTGGACCGCCGCCGCCGCCCGCCTGTTGCGGCTAGCATAGCCAAAACCAGGCGGCGGTGCCTACGCAGCCCGCGTTGTGTTGGCGACGTTGCGCGCGGCCTCTGCCGGGGCTGACTTGGGGTCTTTGGTAGTAGCCAGGTTGCGGCAAGGCTGCCAAGGTATGAACCTGTCGCTGGGCTTGCGGCTCTTACATTGGCCTTGCAGTTTTGCTCTTTGGAGGATTCCCCATGCGCCGCCTTCGCTCCTTGTCCGCCACGGCTCCCGTCCGCGCCCCCTTTTCACTGGGCGGGTCGTCTGGCACAAAACTACTAGCTTTGGCTGGGGTCGCGGTCATGGCGGCGGCGTGCAGCCGCGCCGAAGAGAAGCCCGCGGCGGCGCCAGCTGCCCCAGCTGCTGAGGCCGCTGCGCCGAGCCCCGCTGGTGCGGTTGCGGCGACCGAGCTGCCCGCCGATGTCTCTGCAGCCATGGACCAGCTACAGGGGCGCCTCAAAGAGCGGCTGGTGGCTGAGATAGCCAAGGGCGGTCCGGTGGCCGCCGCGGACATCTGTCGCACCGAAGCCGCGGCGATCACAGCTGAACTACAGAAAACCGGGCTCAAGATCGGCCGGACATCCCATGCCCTGCGCAATCCAGCCAATGCGGCTCCGGCCTGGGCCGAGGCGTGGGTGAAGGCCCAAGGCGGCCGCAAGGTTGCTGCGGGGCCCAAGCTGGCGGCGGCGGATCTGCCCGGCGGCGGCAAGGGCTATCTGCGCGCCATTGGCACTGCCCCCGTGTGCCTGACCTGCCACGGACCTGCCGACCAGCTGGTGCCGCCGCTCAGGGAGGTTCTGGCCAAGGCCTATCCCCAGGATCGCGCCACTGGCTTTGCAGAGAACGACGTGCGCGGCTGGTTCTGGGCCGAAAAGCTTCCCTGATCAGCGCTTTGGCGAGCCACCGCCTTGGGGCCGGGCCATCGCATTCCACCCAGAAGCCCAAGGGGAGGCGGAAAGGCAGCGAGATCTTGCGCGGGTCCCTACAGCGGATAGGCGCAGCGAAAAGAGATGCTGCTGGCCCCTTTGCGCACCGGAGTGCCGCGCTGCCAAGAGAGCAGGGGCTTGCGTGAAGACGCTTTGCCCCCCAGGTGTTCCTTGAAGTAGAGATGCTCAGCGCTGCGCCGCTCGGCGGGGTAGCCAAAGGCCTCTGGCGGAAAAGCATCCAGCGACCACTCGCCGGTGTCCGCGACCACGCGCGGTGGCGGCCGCTGGCGCAGGGCGGCCTCCCACTGCAAAGCGCTTGGCAGCTGCCCACCCTGGTCCGTGCAGTAGTGGTTGGCCTCCGCCCAGGTCAAGCGATTGGCGGGCAGGTGCTCAGCACCCGCCAGTGCGGCATTGCCCTTGCGCCGCAGGTGGGCGCTGCGCTCCTCCTCGGTGCGGCTCTGCAACCACACGGCAAAGGCGCCGGCAGAGACGGGGTCGCGGTCGATGCAGAAGGCCGCCAGGGTAGCCGCTGGCGGCGCCGGGGCCGGCTGAGGCCAATTGGGGCGCGGGTTGGGTCCCTGGGCCAGGGCCAGCTTGCGGCCGGCAACGGCCAGGGCTGAATTTGGGCAACCCTTCTGCTTGCTTGCGCCGTCTGAGCCGCTATCTGGGGACTCGGCTTTCCCTGCCTCAGGCGCTAGGGCGGGGCCTGCCTGCTGGTCGGCCGTGGCCGGCTCGGCCGTCGCAATGGCCTCGGCAGCGCCGACCTCTGCCGCCCCTGGCTCGGGGGCGCCCACGGCAGGTGCTTCGGGGCTGGCCGCACTGGGCAGCGCGGCGGGCGGATCGGCAGGAGCAGCCTGGGCGCTGGGCGCAGGCTCGGCGGGCACGGGCGCCGC
>CAIXGW010000129.1 GCA_903919145.1 uncultured Myxococcales bacterium | reverse complement strand
CTTCCCATCACACGACGGGCAGAGTCCTCGCACTTTGCAGCTGAAGGCGACCAGCACATCCTTGGGACATTGAGGTGTCGCTGGCCCACCGCGGCGTGCTGTTCTTGGACGAGTTGCCAGAGTTTCCGCGCCACGTCGTTGAGGCCTTGCGGCAACCGCTGGAAGACAGCTTTGTGACCGTGACACGCGGGCGGCAAACCGTGCGGTTTCCCGCCCGCGCCATCGTGGTCGCTGCGCTCAATCCGTGTCCGTGCGGGCACTTTGGCGGCCAGGATGGGCGCTGCCATTGCTCGTCGGTCGTGTTGGAGCGCTACCGAAGCCGGCTGTCTGGGCCCTTGCTGGACCGCATCGACATTCAGCTCCGGCTCGACGCGCTGCCCAGCGAGCAACTCCGCGGCGGACCGCAGGGCGAGTCGTCCCAGCACGTGCGTCACCGCGTGCAGCGCGCCCGCGACCGGCAGCTTGAGCGCTATGCGGACTTGGCTGCGCACTGTGCAGCGGGCAACGGCGACGCCAGTGTACTAACCAACGCCGACGTGCCGATGCCCGAGCTGCGCCGGCGCTCGCCGCTGACCCCACCGGTGCACGACTTGTTGCTGCGCGCGTTGGACGCGTTTGGCCTCTCGCTGCGCGCCCACGACCGGGTGTGGCGGGTGGCGCGCTCGATCGCGGATGTCGCCGGCGACCGCGAGATTGGCGCCGACCATATCGGAGAAGCGTTGCAATATCGCTGGTTCGATCGCGCAGGCCAGAGCCTGGCGGGCCCCAACTGCGCGGTGCCCTAGCCCCAATTTGTCCCAACGCCGCGCCCTTGCGCGTCCAGCCTGCCCAAGGTGGGCCAGCCGTCAACCACGTGCCTCTGGCACGCCATGTAGGAGTCAGCATGTCACCGAAAATTGCCCTTGCGTCGCTCGATAGCCTGATCCGTTCCGTCGAGAAAAGTTTTGGCCGCGGCATCTTGATGGCCGCCGATGGCGACGCCGTCGACAACGACATTGAGGTCGTGGCGACCGGCTCGCTTGCCTTGGACTTGGCCTTGGGGGCAGGCGGCGTGCCTAAGGGCCGCATCATCGAGATCTACGGACCCGAAGCGTCGGGCAAGACCACGTTGGCGCTGTCGATGATCGCGCAGGCGCAAAAACTGGGCAGGTGCTCGGGCGCGGCGACGCGGGCGTCTATCATCCGCAGTTGCCGGGGATGCTCGTGGGCCTGTCGCGCTACCTGGGCTTTCCGCGTGGGGCAGGGCACGTGACCGTTGATGCGGGCCTGAACTACTTGGAATCGCACGACGATCATACCGCCGCCGATTTGGTTCGCCACGCGTTACATCAGCCGGCGTCCGGTCATCCCGTCGAGCGCGCGTCGCTTTTTCCGATGCACGAAGCGTTGTTGCGCCGCATGAAGCTGGCTGCTTCCGCGTTGGTGCGGGCTCGCGGACCGCTGATGCTGGCACAGGGCCAGGAGTGGGGGCGCGCCAAGGTGCGGCCAGAGGACAACCGCTTGGACGGCAACAGCTATTGTCGGGATGATGCCACCAACCACTTGGACTGGCACGAGCGTGAGCGCAACCGGCCGCTGGTCGATCACTATCGACGCTTGTTGCAGATTCGTCGCGAGTGGCTGACCGACGTGCTGACCGGCCCCGCGCCGCTGATGGTGCTGCACACCGATCGCATGTGGGCGTTTGGCTATACGGCGGCGACGCGACGGGGCCCCGTGGTGGACGCTGTATGGGACGGGCGACGTGGAGATTGTGCCGACGCCAATGGGGGTGAGCGTCAAGGTCTGCGCTTGCGGTGCGGGCGTTTTATGGGCTAAACGCCTGACCACCGAATTCGATCACCCAGCGCCTTGGCGAGCACCTCGTGCCGGCCAAGGCGAGCCGGGCAAGAGGATCGACGAGCAGTCCTTCTGGGGTTACAAAGGGTTTACGACGACTCTCAAACCCCAGAAGG
>CAIXGW010000128.1 GCA_903919145.1 uncultured Myxococcales bacterium | reverse complement strand
TTTTGGCGGAAGGTGCGGTGGACCTTGCTCTCGCCGCGTGACCCGCCGGCCCCGGCAACAGACTGGCTGGAGTTTGCCCAAGGCGACTTGGCGGCCGCGTGCGCCTGTGCCGCGAGCGAGGCGGCGCCTGGTTGGACCATCCGCTTTCATTGTCAGCAAGCCGTTGAGAAGGCTTACAAAGGGGCAATTGCTGATCGCGGACACCCGCCGCCGCGCACGCACGATTTGGTGCGCCTGGAGTCTGCAGCAGGGGGTCTTCTAGCTACCACGGCTCCACCGTCAACCCCGGCACCCGCTTGAACTCGCCTTCGTTGCGCGTGATCAACACTGCGCCATACGCCCGCGCCGTCGCGGCTATCATGGTGTCGTTATCTCCGATTCGGAAGCCATTGCGTTCAAGGTGACCGCGAATCGAAGCGTAGTGCGCTGCGCAACTGGAGTCGAAATCCACGGTCTCGAACTCGCAAAGAAACTGTTCCAATTGCTCGGCCCTTTGCGCGCGGCGGTCACTCTTTTCGATGCCCAGCAGCAACTCCGCTCGAACAACCGCCGAAACACAACGCTGCCGTCGACCGAGCGCAGCTATCCGGACTGCCAGCGCGAGGTCTTTTCCGCGCAACAGCAAGACCAAAATGTTGGTGTCGAAGTGGTACACAACGTCTTGGCACATCGCGCCACCTGCCTACAGCGGCTCGACGTCGCGCCAAGCAATCTGCTCAGGCCGTTCAAACGGCTCGTCTGCCCAGATGCCACACAGGTCCAGCAAGCGCGACTTTGGCTCTTGAGCCCTGACGGCCTCTACGACGACATGGACCCGCGCTCCCGCCTCGCCGACGTGCAGCGTCACGTTCCCGTTACTGTCGGCCGTGGCGTCCAGCTCCAAACGGTCCATCGGGCCCTCCGGCGGGCCAAGGCCCGCACCAACAGTATGGCGGCACAGCCACTCACTAGCAACAAGTCGCAACGACGCCTCAAGCGGAGCCCAAGGAACCGCGCCCGTGAGGGAGCGGATAGCGACGCGGCAGCGGAGTCCAGGGACCCGCGACTAAGGGTCTACCAGGCCTAGAGGTTTTCGCTGGCGGGGGAGCGCGGGACTGAAGTCCACGCGCTTGGGTCAAGATGTCCCTTCGGGACTGAGCTGCAGCAATCGTTGGGGAATGCGGCGGGCTGGGACAGCAGCCGGAAGCGCAAACGGTGGACGAATGCGACCCAGCCAATGAATTGGCGGGCTATCATGGCGCCGTCCCTCTTCAGGGACGGCTTTCGCCGCCGCGCGGCGAACCTAGCCCAGCAACGCCTCCACCGCCGCCACCTTGGCCTTGAGGTCCGCCATGGCCTTCTTGGCGCGCTCGCGCTGGACGCCGCGCAGCTTGCTGGTGTCGGCGCCCGTCCACTCGGCGGCCCAGGCGTCCAGGTCTTCCACAGCTCGCTCGAGCCGTGCCACCAACCGACCGGGCTGGGCGGGCTTCTCCGTCTCGGGCTTGGCTGGCGGTGGCTGGGTACCCGGCTGAGCAGCATCCGTGTCGTAGTAGTTGCCCAGGGTCAGCTGCCCAATGGCGTCTTTGAGCTGGTCGACTGACCACTTCTGCATCGTGATGTCCATGGCCAAGCGCGCACGTGCGTTGGGGTCCTCAAGCCGCGCCAGCTCGACCACGTGGCTGAAGAGCAGGCCGTCGCGCACTTGTGGCGGCAGCATGTCGTAAGTGACCCGGGCGTTGATGCACTGGCGGATGATCTGCGCACTGAGGCCCAGATCCACAAGCTCGCTTGGACACGCGCGGACAAAGGCAGCAAAGCTGGACTCTTTGGAGGCCCAGTGGGTCCGATAG
>CAIXGW010000127.1 GCA_903919145.1 uncultured Myxococcales bacterium | reverse complement strand
CTATCGGACCCACTGGGCCTCCAAAGAGTCCAGCTTTGCTGCCTTTGTCCGCGCGTGTCCAAGCGAGCTTGTGGATCTGGGCCTCAGTGCGCAGATCATCCGCCAGTGCATCAACGCCCGGGTCACTTACGACATGCTGCCTCCAGCCGTGCGCGACGGCCTGCTCTTCAGCCACGTGGTCGAGCTGGCGCGGCTTGAGGACCCCAACGCACGTGCGCGCTTGGCCATGGACATCACGATGCAGAAGTGGTCCGTCGACCAACTCAAAGACGCCATTGGGCAGCTGACCCTGGGCAACTACTACGACACGGATGCTTCTCAGCCGGGTACCCAGCCACCGCCAGCCAAGCCCGAGACGGAGAAGCCCGCCCAGCCCGGTCGGTTGGTGGCGCGGCTCGAGCGAGCTGTGGAAGACCTGGACACCTGGGCCGCCGAGTGGACGGGCGCCGATACCAGCAAGCTGCGCGGCGTCCAGCGCGAGCGCGCCAAGAAGGCCATGGCCGACCTCAAAGCCAAGGTAGCGGCGGTGGAGGCGCTGCTGGGGTAGGTTCGCCGCGCGGCGGCGAAAGCCGTCCCTCAAGAGGGACGGCGCCATGATAGCCCGCCAATTCATTGGCTGGGTCGCATTCGTCCCCCGCCAGCGAAATCCTCCAGGACTGTCAGCACCTCGGCGCGCAGGTGGTGCTGGACCAGGCGCTGCTGAACCTCGTGGGCGTGGGAGATATCGGCGCAAAACGCGATGGCCCACAGGTTTTCTGGCCTGCCGATGTGCTCGTGCAGCGCCTGCACTGCCCGCTGGACAAACACCTCCGCCGCGCCCACCAGCCGGCCAGACAGCTCGCGCTCGGCGTACTTGCCGGCCACCCACTTGACGTCGCGCAGGTCCACGCCATCTACGTCGAGCATTTGGTAGGGAAAGGACTCCAGCCAACAGTTGACTCCGCTGCTGTATAGTCCTAGCTTGATTGCTGCGCCCGCCTTCGACGAATCGGCGGGCAGGATGCATCCAATGTATGCGGGGATTCCAAGCGAACTGCAGCTAAGCGAAAGCAAGAGCTTGGCGCTCCACACCGCAGTGGCGGCCAAGCTGTTGGCTGACCCCCTGGTGCTACTGCGCGCACGCGAGCGCGCAGTTGCGTGGTTGCGCGATGGTTCGGCCCACCGTTGGTATGCCGACGCGTGGCTCGAGGTACTCGCGGGGCAACCAGCCCAAATAGCTGAATTCCTGACTGACGTCGGTCAACGGGCTTGCGCCTTGCGCCAGAACTCGCCGTTTGCCGGTGCGCTGACCGCGCAAGAACGCAAAACCATCCTCCAGGCCTTTGAGCGGCGTGCAAGCGATGAATCGCGCGCAGCTTGAGCACCTGATCCGCGCGGCGAGCGCGATCTGTGGGGAAAGGGATCTGATTATCCTTGGAAGTCAGGCGATCCTGGGGCAGTTCCCAGACGCGCCCAGAACGCTACGGGTCTCAGCAGAGGCGGACCTCTACCCTCGAGACCGCCCCGACTTGGCCGACCTGATCGACGGCGCGATTGGGGAACTGTCAATGTTTCACGACAGATTTGGCTACTATGCGCAAGGCGTCGGCCCGAATACCGCGATTCTGCCCGCCGGCTGGCAAGCAAGGCTTGTGCCCATCTGCGGGCTCGAGACCCAAGGTGCTACAGGCTGGTGCCTTGAGATCCACGACCTGCTGCTTTCTAAGTACGTGCCGTTCCGCGAGAAGGATGAGGCGTACATCCTTGAGGCCATCCGTCTCAGACTGGTCCGCCGCTCCAAGCTGCTGGCTCTGGTGCCCACCATGCCGATTGGGGCCGATCAACAAGCGCGCATCACCGCACAAATTTGCCGGCACTTTCGGTTGCCGCGGTCGTCCATGAAAGCATAGCGGCCCTGGGAGTCTCGGCGGCCCAGCCCCGCGCGAGGGCCGAGGAGCCGCAAGGCTTGACAGTCGTCGCCGCCTTGGACTGCCAGTGAAACCTCTTCTCCCCCAGTGCAAAATCCTGATACCGCAAGTGCTCCTTGACCCCAGTGGCCTTCTGCAGCGTCACCAGCAGCAGGTCGTACTCGCGCCCGCCATCCCTGACCGCCTCGACCCCGGTGTAGTACGCCTCCCGCAGCTCCCCGTCCTTGGTCCGAACCCCAAAGGCTGCAGCCAATTCCCCCGCCAGATACCGCGCATGCAGCACCAGCGGCACAGCCGCGGCCAGCTCATGCTTGGGCGCCAACACCCCGTTGAGCCGCTCGAGCACCTCGATCAGCTCCGCCAGCTCCGCCCTAACAGCCTGATGCCGCTGGAACCTCTCGGCCGCCTCGCCCGACGCCGCCAGCTTGCCGCCGTACAGCACCACCCACAGCATGTCGCACAACCTGCGATCCCGCGGGGTCCACACCGTCTCGCCGCGCAGCAGCCGCCGCCACAGGCCCAGCCGCAGGGGATCGCCCACGTGGGTCAGCTTGCCCAGGTTTACCAACGCCTGCTCCTCGTCCGCGCCGGTGCTCGCCGGCACCGCCAGCCCGGCTGCGCGCCGCAGCAGCGTTCAGCTCCGTTTCGCCGCATACACATCCGCCAGTTCGACATCGGTCGCGCGCAAGAACCCATCGAGCGTCAGCCCCGCCAGCTGCGGCTCGCGCAACAGCTTGGCGATCTCCGCCCACTGCGACGGGATCGACCGGCGAATCTGCGCCAAGACCTCCTGCTGGGCCCGCGGGTCAAAGTGCATGTAGCAGCCGCTGGGCAGCCGACCAAAGCCGTGCT
>CAIXGW010000126.1 GCA_903919145.1 uncultured Myxococcales bacterium | reverse complement strand
GGTCTGGGCTTCGGGCTAGGTCTGTCAACATCGTGCGGGCTCTGCGCTCGATGCGCGCGTCCCCTAGGTCCAACGATGCCAACTCTTCACCCAGTCCCTGACTCTTTGCAGCCTTCACCCCTTCGCCCTCTCGACGGGCTTGTGCGCCCGAAAGTCCGGGCCGATCGTCCTATGAAATTAGCCGGTTTGCAAGACTGTGTGGGATCCGTAGCGTGGACCCTTCTTGGGGCGACAAGGCGGCCCACTGGATGCTTGACAACGCGGCGTGGCTGAACTGGTAGCCTGCTGAGCCTGCGCTGGCGCGCGTGGAGATGAATGCATAGGTCACTGAGACGGACCGATTGCATAGAAGGGCGCGCAAACCGGGTACCCGCCCATCAGACCACGCCGCCAGCGCCATGCAACCCCCGACCAAGACCATCCCAGCCGCCAGCGACGAGCCTACGCCCGGCCTAGACTGCCGTCAACCGCCAAATTTCACGTGAGTTCAAGCTGATCTCTCCGATCCGCGCAAGGCTCCGCCAGCCAGCAGACCCTCAGGTCTCCCAGCTACGCGGCCCACTCGTCGGCGGGCAGCTCGTCAAAGAACGGCTCGCCGGGGTCCTCGTCGACGGCATCAAGCTCTACAGGCAGCCCAGCTTCATCGACATCCGGCGGGAACAGCTCATCCGGCGGCCCGCGCACAATCTTGCGAAACAGGGCGATGTTGCTGCCCGATCCCGTGATGCGCAGCTGACTGCCCACCGCCGCTTGGGGCGCTGACAGCCGCGCATCCGCCAGCAACTCGGGCCGCCGACGAGCCTGCAGGCGCGACGCGAGGACCAGAGCTGCAGTCAGCACAGCGATCCCGGCCAACGCGACAAGCAGCCACAGCCACTGTGATTGGGTTTCCCCACTCCGCGGGGGCTGTGACTGGGTCTGCCCACTTCGAGCGACCGCGGAGTCTTGCGTTTGCGCCGAAAAACGGTCCATGATCGGCTCAGCTTGCGTCATGCCGACGCAGGCGGGACCCTAATCGACCCCGTGCCGCTGCGCAACCCGCATTTTTCCTAGGTATTGCGTCGGGTGACAAACGCTGTTTTCAAGTACATTCTTGACGTAGTTCGCCGCAGGGGAGAGTTGCCGATGCCACATGTTATCACCCGACACGCGCTACGCCTCCTGGCAGCGCTCGTGCTTGCGCTGTTTGCCTGGCCTGCCCACGCCAACGATTGGGCCGACATCCAGGCCAAGGGCGTGCTGCCTTGGGGCGGCGATATGGAGGGCGGCGGCCCGTACATCTTCCCCGACGAGAAGGATCCTGAGAAGCTGATCGGCTTTGAGATCGAGCTGTTGCGCGCGATGGGCAAGTTCCTGCACGTCAAAGACGAGTTCACGCAGGCCCAGTGGGACAAGTTGCCCGACATGCTGCGCAGCAAAAAGGTGCCGCTCATCGCCAACGGGCTCGAGTACACGGTCGATCGCCTGCAGGTCATGGATGCGACGGTGCCGTACTTCGTCTATGGTCTTAAGCTGTTGTGTCCGCGCAAAGAGGGCGGCTGCCGCGTGTGGGACGACCTGAAGAAGCCGCGCGACGGCGTCAAGCAAAAGATCGGCGTGCTGACAGGTTCCGCCGCGGAAACGGAAGTACAGCGATTTTGCGGTACTACATGCGAAGTCGTGACCTATGATGGCAACACCGACTCGATGCGCGAGGTCGAGACGGGCAAGCTCGACGCGACCGTGCAGGACACGCCCATCGCTTCGTTCTACGGCCCGCGCTTTCCGCAGTTGATGCCGGTGGGTAAGCCAGTGGGCCGTGGCTACTACGTGATGTATGTGCGCCAAGGGCAACCGGAATTGCTACGCAAGGTCAACGAAGCGCTCATCGTGTTGGTGCGCAGCGGCGAGCTCGAGCGCATCTGCCGTCGCTATGGCATTTGGGACGACCAGCAGTCCGAATTGTTCAATATCTTCGAGGCGGCGAAGTTCTATGGCCTGCAGCAGGCGGTCGATGCGGTGCCCGAAAGCCCGCCCGGCAACGCCGCGGCAGGTCCCGCAGGCGAAGCGTCGGCGACGACGGCCATGGCGGGTGATGCGACCGCGACGACGGTGGCGAGCGCGGCGACCGAAGCGGGCGGATCGCCGAGCAAGCCCATCGTCGACGTTGACAAAGTCGAGATGGGCCAGCGCCAGCGCGGCTGGGCGGTGATCCTGAAGTATGCGCCCATCCTCGCGCAGTCGGCGCTGATGACGATCGTGCTGTCGATCCTCTCGTTTCCATTGGCAATCCTGCTCGGTCTGCTGGTCGCGGTGCTGCGCCTGTACGGGCCGCGGTGGCTCAGCGTGATCCTGACGGGGTACGTCGAGTTCTTGCGCGGCACACCGGTGATGTTGCAGCTGTACTTCATCTTCTTCTTGCTGCCCGAACTGGGGATCAACGTGCCCGCCTTCTGGACGGGCGTGATTGGTTTAGCCATTAATTACAGCGCTTACGAGTCCGAGATCTACCGCGCGGGCCTGCAGTCGGTGCCGCCCGGCCAGATGGAGGCAGCGCTGTCGCTGGGCATGACCCGCCTGCAGGCGATTCGCCGCATCGTGGTGCCGCAAGCGGTGCGCATGGTCATTCCGCCCGTGGTGTCGGACTTTATCGCGCTGTTCAAAGATACGTCGGTCTGCTCGGTGGTGACGGTGGTTGAATTAACTAAGCGTTTCACAGTGTTGTCGATGAATACGCAAGCCACTGTCGAGTTGATGGCGGTCACCGCGGTGCTGTACCTGCTGATGTCGGTGCCGGTTTCGTGGTGGGCGCGTCGGCTCGAGGACAAGCTCGGCGTCGGTCATTCCGTGGGTACGCATACGTAAGTCCTGGGGGAGACACAGATGATTCAGGTCTCTGATTTGATCAAGCGCCACGGCACGTTAGAGGTGCTGCGCGGCATCTCGCTCGAGGTCAGCAAGGGCGAAGTCGACGCCATCATCGGACCGTCTGGCGGCGGAAAGTCGACGTTTCTTCGTTGTATCAATGGGTTAGAGCGTTTTCAGGGTGGGCGCATCCAGGTCGGCAGCCACGTGCTGAGCCCCGAGACGAATCCGCGCCAGCACGCGGCGACGCTGCAGGCGGTGCGGCGGCAAGTGGGCTTCGTGTTTCAGCAATTCAACCTGTTTCCCCACCTGACCGTGCTCGGAAACCTGATCGAGGCGCCGATGCTGGTGCTGGGCGAGTCGCGCGACGAGGCGACCGTACGGGCCATGCAACTGCTTGATCGCGTGCAGCTTTCGGCCAAGGCGGATGTCAAGACGACCAGCCTGTCGGGCGGGCAGCAGCAGCGCGTGGCCATCGCGCGGACGCTGATGATGCGGCCCGACGCCGTGCTTTTTGACGAACCGACCAGCGCGCTCGACCCCGTGATGGCGCAAGAAGTCCTTGCTGTGATGGGGGATTTGGCCAAGGACGGCCAGACGATGCTGGTGGTGACGCACTCGATGGCGTTTGCCAAGAACGTCGCGACGCGCGTCCATGTCTTCGCCGGTGGGTATGATGTGGAGTGCGGTTCGCCCGACCAGGTGTTCGGTGCGCCAGAGCACGAGACGACCAAAGCGTTTCTGGCCTACACCAAAGCATAGCCGCTGCGCGAGGGACATGTGAGTCGCCATCCAGTGCTTGAAAATCTTGAGCGATTGCAAGCGGGTGGCCAGATTCTGGCTGGCCAGATGGCGCAGTGGGTCGAACCGGAGCGGCGCCGTTCGATGGGCGAGCAGGCCGTGCGCGAAGTGGTCGAGGCCAGTCAAGAAGTGGCCTCGCTGCTGCTCAGCGGTGCGTGGCGCACGTCCGAGGCGGATCGGACCGCGCGCATCGACCACCTGCTCGCGTCCAAGAATCTGAGCGAATATGGTTTTGATCCTTTTGGGTTTTCGCCCACGTCCGTGCGTGAAGTGGTGACCGCGCTCGAGTTTCTGCACCGCGTCTGGTTCCGCGCCGAGGTCCACGATATTCAGCGCGTGCCCGAAGGGCGGCGCCTGCTGATTGCTAATTATTATAGCTAGTTGCCGTTTGACGGGGCGGTCATCGGTGCCTCGTTGCTGCTCGATCGCGATCCGCCGCGCATGGCCCGGTCGATGGTCGAAAAGTTTGCGACGGCGCTGCCGTGGTTCGGCACGTTCGTAACCCCCCGAGCATCCCAGCCTGTCGCTTGACCATCGAGCCGCGTAAGCTCCACCGCGGGGGTCTGACCAAAATTCGCCAGGCGCAAAGCGCGGCGTAGCCCGGTCAGGCACTGCGATGGGCGATTGGGAATCTTAGG
>CAIXGW010000125.1 GCA_903919145.1 uncultured Myxococcales bacterium | reverse complement strand
GTGTGGTAGCAGTGCGCCTCGTCCCAAACCAGCAGGTCGTGCTCTGGCACCTCGCGGCGCGCTAGGGTCTGGGCACTGGCTAGCAGCACGGTGCCGGGCATGATCACATTGACGCGCTTTCCGGCGGTCAAGAGGCTAACTGGCGTTGGCGCTAGGGCTTTCTCGGTCTGTTTTAGGATTTCCTCGCGGTGGACGACGTACAAAACCCGGCTGCCTTTGGCTGTGGCGTTGCGGCAGACTACTGCGGCCATGCAAGTCTTGCCCGACCCCGTGCCTGACTGCAAGATTACCCGGCGCTTACCGCTGCGGTACGCTTGCCGGCAGGCTTCTAGGGTAGCCTTCTGATAAGGTCGCAATATCACGATCCCCACCGTCCCAACTCCCGCAAAGCGTGGGCCATGTACCGCCCATCGCAGTGCGCGTGGGCGCAGCGAAACACCGGCTTTCCAGCGTTCCCGCTCTCCCAGATCACCGTGTCGCCGGCGCTGGCGTCCAAACTCTGCCGCGTGTGCTGCTGACCCCACGGGCACAAAACCGAGTGCTTGCCGTCGCCGAGCGGTCGACCGTACAACCCGGCGTCAACGAACGCCTGCACCGGGTCCACTTCGCGCCACCGCGGCGGGCGGTCGCCGGTCCATGCAACGGGAGCGGGTGGTGCCGGCAGCGCCGCTATCCCGTCCAAAGCCGCGGCTGTCGAGTAGCGGTGGCCTGGGGCTTCCAGCAACTCGACCCGCACGGGCTCGCGCTTTTGGTGCAAGAATCCAGGCACACGCAGAACACGTGGCAAATCGCAGACCTTGGGATCGCTGCCGTAAAATCTAGCCAAACGCTGTTGAGCCTGCCGGAAGTCGCCGAGTCCGCAGTCGTCCACAAGCCAGTAGGCGTGCGGCCCGTGCGCCGACTGCACCACCATCGACGGCGGCAGGTGCCAAGCATCGGGCGTCGGCCCGTCGAAGTCGCAGAACAGCGCCCTGACCCTGACCACGTTGCCGACCTTCCGGCCACGCAGGTCCGTCTCCGACACCGTGGCGAACACCCCGCGGCGCATCTGCTGCAAGTCGACCAAGATGCGACCGCACTCTCGCAGGCTGCCGTGCAGGATTCTGGCCAGTTTCCACCCCTCCGGCTGGTCACTGTCCGAGAAAACCTGCCAGGTCATCGGCGTTTGCGCGTCGCCCGTCAGAGTGCGGACATAGGCCGCGGCCATGCGTTTGTGGTTGGCGTCCATCACAATCTCGGAAACGGGTAGGCGGCCTCATCTGGTGCGGGTGGGCAAATCACCAGCGTTTGCCGCGCCCTGGTCACGGCCACATAGGCGGCGCGATGCTCGGGGCCGGCGTGGCGAGGGTGCGCCAGCGAATCCCGGCAGGGCTTCGGCACCTGAGCCCACACGATCACAGTGTCCGCCTCACGGCCCTTGCTGCTGTGCCAGGTTGTGACCGTCACCTGTGGCTCGGGCAGTTTTCCATACCGTTGCCGCAGGTTGGCTAGGTAGGTCACAACCTCGGGCCGTGCTTTCGCCTGGATCGCCGCGTAGGGGTCGACCCCGCAGACCGTCACCAACTCGCCGCAACCCAGGGCGCGCAGGTCGTCGACCGTCATCGTCCCATGCAAGTCCGCAAACGCCTCCAGTTTGGCTTTAGCTCCGTAAGGGATCAGGCCGTCATCGCCCAAAGCCGCTTTGGTCCGCGCGCTTCGGCAGTAGTCCTTGATCGCTTTGACGGCTTCAGATGACGACACTGTGAGCGCATCGCCGATGCTATGGAAAGTCTCGATCGCGTCGATAAGCGATCGCTGCTCATAGGGTTTTACGCCTGCGCCGCGCTCAGACAGGTATGGAACGCCCATGCTAAACAGGATGCTGTTGACGGCGCTGCACTGCTTCCCTCCGCGGCACAGCACAAACACACTGCCAGTCGGGTCGGATGCGTACAACTCCAGTGCACGATGCAGCCCCATTTGCAAGCGCTCACCCATGTCGCCGCGGCTTGCGTACTCCTTGGGCACACGATCCGACACCCGCGCAATCACCTGCATGGCCATCGCCCGGACCGCCTCAGGGCATCGCCATGACTTTCCGAGGATGTGCGTACCCCATCCCGGCGCGCTGTTGAGCGAGGTCAACCAAGCTGGGCTCGCACCCTGGAACTCAAAGATCGCTTGGTCGTCGTCGCCGGCTACCACGGCAATCGAAGCGCTGGCAATCGACGGCGACAGAAAGGCGATTTGCAGTGGACTCAGGTCTTGCGCTTCGTCAACGATCACGATCGGCCGGTGGAATTCGACGCCTGCCCGCGTCGCGTCCTCGATTACGTCCGTAAAGTCAATCACCGCCATTTCGGTCTTGTACGCTGCCAAGTGCGCGGCAAACTGCTCTAGGCGCCCCATGGGCACCACAGTTTGGCACTCAGCGTGCGCCTGCTCTAGCGAGATCATCCGGTTGCGCGCGTAGTTGTAGACCATGCGGATCCGGTCGTCATCGGTCGCTCCAGGCAGTTCCGGCACAGCGTCCCGGTTGGCGTCACCTTCCGGCGTCAGGTCGTAGTTGCTGAGTTTGTTGAACTCGGTCCAGTGCTTGCCTTCCATGAAGTTGCCAGCGCCCATCGCTCGCGCGGCCTTGCTGTGCAGCGTGCCGACGCCATCCCAATCCGACCGCATCACGCGCTCGCGCAGCCGGTCGCGGATCTCGCCCACAGCTGCCCGTGTGAAGCTAACGATCGCGAAGTCCTGCGGCTGCCAGCCTTGGTCTATTAGGTGACTTGTGATCTGTAGTAAAGCCGTGGTCTTGCCCGTTCCAGGTGGCCCTAGCAGCAGCAGACGATCACCGGGCGAAACTTCCAACTCTCTCGGAATCCGTGGCAACTCAGTCATGGGTTCCCCCTGCATCATCAAAGAAGGGCTCGGTATGCTCGCCGACCAGCGCCAGTCGGCGAGCGTTGCCAGCTGCGGCAATTCGCTGCGTCGCCGTGGTTGACGACGCCATGGCCTCTGGACCACGCCAGCCGCGCACCACCACCCCACTGAGGCGAAACGGCTCGGCTGGCTCCCACCCAAGATCGCGCAGGGCCACCCGCAGATCCTCGGCACTGAGCGATGGCAGCCGCTGCTGAGCCTCGCGCCGCAGCGCCGTGAAGTTGACGAATGGCCATCCGTCTATCGACACCTTGCGGCCCGCCATCAGGTCGTCATAGGTTTCGCCGACAATCAGCAATCGCAGCGTCTCGGCGATGTTGGCCTTGCGGTCGCCTTCGATCGTGGCTTCCTCGGCAACGTGGCGCTCTATGGCGCGGTCGACCTGGCGGCCGATCCAGCTTTCCCAGTGTTTGACCTTGGGCAACGCCGGGATCGTGCCGACGTAACTAAGGCACGCCAGCACGAACGCCGATCGGCTCTTGACGTCGGCCGCGCCTACCTCCATCTCCCTCGCGCCAACCCGAAAGGTGTAGCGGCGCGGCTTGGTCATAATGGCGGCCAGACACTCGACGTCAACCCGTGGCTGTTCGTGCGCCTCTGTGGCCTCCTCAGGCGTCGCAAGCGCCACGGCCGCGTCAATGCTCCAACCGTCGGGGCGCGTCAGTCTGGCGGCCACCACGGGCGCAAACGCCGCAATCTCGACGCCGGCCTTGTGCGCGCCAAGAAGCAGCACAGCATCAGTCGTCAGCGGGTCACGGTCTGAGTAGAACAGGCGCCGGCCTGATTGGCTCGCGAGCAAGGCGATCAGGTGGCGTTGTGGGTCAATGGGCATTGCGCGCCTCAACAGCAAAGCCCTGCACCCCAAAGCTTGGACCGCCCACAGTCGCGCCAGAAGGCAAGCGCGCAGGACTCTTTGGGATGCAGGGCTTTACGGCTAAGGGCATGGTCCTTCTTTACTGCCAAGAGCGGGGTCCAATCCGCGAGCGGGGCAGCGTCGGCAACCCTACCACCGGGCGCGGTGCCGGTCAAGCCCGTCTGTTGCACCCTTATACGCGTAGGACACGAATTGCCAACACACACACACCGAATTTCGACGTGTGGACCACCATCAGGCGAGCGCGTGTTACGCCGATAGGTTTGGTGTAACACGGTAAAGCTTTGCAATATCCACACTGTTACACTGTTACACCCAAAAGCGAGAATTCAAGCCAACACGTCTCAAATCGGCGTGTGTGTGTGTGCAATTCGTCCCTCACGTATAGAGGGATGTAACACCCCTTGACGCCACCACCCAACCCCGTACACTGTACCCATGAGCAAGCCCGTCACGATCCGCCTAGACCAACCCACCCTAGACCGCATCGCAGCTGTGCAGGATGCGGCTACCGTGCCAGTCTCCCGCTCGGCTGTGGCTCAGGAGGCTATTCGGCGGGGGTTGGCGGAGATTGAGCGGGAGCGGGCTAAGCCGACGGAGGCGTCTCCATGCGAGCCCTAGCCCTAGCCCTACTACTGCTGTCCTGCGAGGCCAACCCGCCACAGGTCTGGACGGCGCCGGTTGACGCCACAGCCAAGCCGGACACGGTCGACCCCTACGGCGACAGCGACTGCCCGCCGATGCCTGCTCGTTGGGTCAAGGTCAAGGAGTGCGAGAAGTACGGGCAAGCGTTGGTCGGCGACAAGTGCAGGGCTCTGAGTAATGCCCATGCTGTTTGCGAGGGCAAAGGGGCCTGCTACGATGGCTATGCGGGCCTGTGCGTGCTATGTGTGCAGCCCTAATGTGGTATGTGGCCACCACCCCCCCTTCTTGGGTCCTTCCTAGGGGCGGTGGCGGGCAGGTCCCCATTTGGTCACGATTTCGGGGTAGCGACAGAAAGTCAAACGGTTCAATAGGTTGTGAATGGGACCCAAAGAAGCGGAGAAACGGCGGAAGGAAGGGCTTGGGAACATGGCGGATCTCGCGCGTGTTCTTGGCGTTTCCGTCAACGCGGTAAAGAAGGCAATCGAGGGCGGCCGGGTTTCGCGAAGATCGGACAGTTGGATTGACCTGACAACGGCGGCCGCAGAGTTTCGGGCAAGCAGCGCGGGGCCAACCAACGGCAACGGTGGCGCCATTCCCGCGCAGTACAACGACACCACCGGCGAACTGCTAGATGACGGGGAGGCTTCCGGCGAAAGCATGGCCAGCGCCCGCACCCGCAAAGAGCGCGCTCTAGCCGACAAGGCGGAGGTTGACGCGGCCAAAGCGCGGGCAGAGGTGGTATCGGTAGCCGACGCCACGGCGCTCTGGTTCGCGGCCGGTCGCACAATCCGCGAGCGCCTTCTTGCCCTGCCCGATGCCGTCTCCGGCGAACTGGCCCTGAACGCTGACCAAGCGGCGCTGCTACGGGAGCGGATCGCCGCAGTACTTGGCGAACTGCCGGCGGAGGCGCCGACGTGAGCGCCCTCTGGCAAGCCCTGCGCGCGGGCCTCACACCCGACACCCCGATGACGGTTAGCGAGTGGGCATCGGCGCACCGCATCCTGCCGGCGACCTCGGCAGCTCCGGGCCGATACCGGCTAGAGAAGACCCCCTACGCCAAAGAGCCCATGGACTTGCTGGGGCTGGGCGGGCCGCAGACTGTTGTGCTGATGTGGGGCGCCCAGCTCGGCAAGAGTGAACTCGGCAACAACTGGCTGGCGTGGATTGTCGACCAGTCCCCAGGCCCTACGCTGTTGGTTCAGCCGACCGTGGAGCGCGCGGAGGAGTACAGCCGCGAACGGTTGGCGCCGATGGTCGCTGACTGCCAGCGGTTGGCCAGCAAGATCGCCGACCCGCGCAGCCGTGATAGCAATAACCGCCTGTTGGGCAAGCAGTTTCCGGGCGGGTTCTTCAAGATCGTTGGCGCCAATGCTCCCAGCGGTCTAGCCTCGACACCGATCCGCCGTGTGTTCCTCGACGAAATCGACCGCTTCCCAGCCGATGCCGGCGGCGAAGGTGACCCGATCGCGCTAGCCAAGCAGCGCACGGAAACCTTCAGCATAAACAGAAAGTTGCTACTCACCAGCACCCCAACACAAGAGGGATTTTCGCGGATTGAGACGGCCTACCTGGAATCCGACCGGCGCCGGTTCTGGGTGCCGTGCCCGCACTGCGACGGGCTGCAGGTCCTGAAGTGGCGCGCAACCGACGGCAGTCCAGGCGGCGTTATCTGGCCAGCGGGTCGCCCGGACCTTGCGGTGTATTCCTGTGGGCTTTGCGGCAGCGAGATCGACAACGCGCAGAAGAATTGGATGCTGCCGCGCGGGCAATGGCGGGCGGAGAATCCCGGCGCAGCGTCGGCGGGCTTCCACCTGTCGGCGCTCTACAGCCCCCACGGCTGGACGTCCTGGGCTTCGCTGGCTGTGGAGTTCACCGAGGCCGGCAACGACCCGGACCGCCTGAAAGTCTTTGTCAACACCAAGTTAGCGGAGACGTTCAAGGCTGGGCAGGCTAGCGAGATCAAAGCCGGCGGGTTGGCGGCGCGGGCGGAGCGCTACCCCGCACCCGTGCCCGATGGCGTCACCCTGATCACTGCCGGCGTTGACGTGCAAGACGACCGCCTAGAATTTGAGGTAGTAGGTTGGGGCGCCGGTGAAGAATCGTGGTCGCTGGCCTGGCACGTCATCCCCGGCAACCCCGGCGAGGCGCACGTCTGGGCGGAGCTTGACCGGCACCTGCGCGCGGATTGGATGCGTGCGGGCAACGTGCGGGCCAAGATCTCCGCGGTGGCTGTGGACTCCGGCGGCCACCATACCACGGCGGTTTATGCCTACTGCAAAGGCAAAGAGGGCCGGCACGTCTGGGCAATCAAAGGCGGTGGCGGCCCGCGTGCGCTGTGGCCACGGCGACCGACCCGGCGCAAGAGCGGGGCCATGCTCTATGTGATTGGCGTCGATAGCGGCAAAGAATCCGTGGTTGCCCGGCTTAAGATCCGCGAGCCAGGGCCTGGCTTCTTGCACTTTCCGACTGACCACCCGGCGACCTACTATGAGCAGCTGACAGCGGAGCGGCGGGAGACGACGCTGTACCGCGGCCGGCAAATACAGCGCTGGGTGCTGCCACCGGGGCGGCGCAACGAGGCGCTTGACTGCCGTGTGTACGCTTTCGCGGCGTTGCATGGGCTGATGGCGATGGGGCACCGGCTGCCAAAAGTTGAAACGATCGTTCCAAGTTTGGCTGTTGAAACGATCGTTCCAGTGGCGCATACTGTCCAAGCGGCTGCTGTGGTAGCGCCTGCGCCCGTGGTTGCAGCCAAAACGGCGCGCGTCAGGAAACCGAGCATCTATGACGAGTTGAGGTAGGGATGGCTTGGACGACAGCACAGGCGGACGCTCTCCGGGTTGCGATTGCTGCCGGGGTCCGAAGCGTATCCGTCAACGGGCGCACCGTGACCTATGCCAGCATCGCTGAAATGATGGAAGTGTTGCGGGCAATCGAGGCGGAGACAAACCCACCGTCAACGGCAAACCGCCCGCCCGCCCGAAAACTGCGATTCCGGGAGCCAAGCTAATGGCGCTACTTGACGCGATGGCGAGCTTCTTTGGACGACGGCAAGACGCGGCGGCGCTGTTGGATGCGCCTGTGCCTGCGCCACCCCCACCGGCTGCGCCCCGCCGGCAACAGCGCCTTGCTTACGACGGCGCCAAACGCAACCGGCTAAACTACGATTGGACAGCGGGCAACTCCGGCGCAAACGCTGAAGTTTTCACGGCCCTGTCTACCCTGCGCGCCCGCTGCTCAGACCTTGCGCGCAACAACCCCCACGCCGCGAAGGCCCTAGAGGCTGTCAGCGCCAGCGTGGTCAGCACAGGCATCCGCCCGCGAACGGAAAACGCGCGCCTGCAAGCGCTGTGGGATCGCTGGGTTGAAGAGTGTAGCACTGACACCGATCTAGACTTCTACGGGCTACAGTCGCTCGCCGTCCGATCTTGGCTGGAGCGCGGCGATATGTGCGCCCGTCGCCGGTGGCGTCGTCTTGAGGATGGCCTTGCGGTGCCGCTGCAGGTCGAGTTGCTGGAAGGCGATTTCATTGACCATCAAAAAAATGGCCAATCACCGGGCGGGCAGCCGATAACGCAAGGTGTTGAATTCGACCTGATTGGACGGCGGGCGGCCTACTGGCTGTTCCGTACCCACCCCGGCGAGACATCGTATGTTCCCGGCGCGGGCGGTTCATCCGTGCGGATTGCTGCCTCTGACGTTGCCCACCTGTACCGCGCCACGCGAGCCGGGCAGGTTCGCGGCGTGCCGATGTTGGCGGCGGTGATTCAGGCGTTGCGGGACCTGGGGCAGTATCAGGCCAGCGAGCGGGTCCGCAAACGGTCGCAGGCTGGGATCGTTGGATTCATCACCCCCGCCGACGACGCAACCTATGACGAGGAAGGCACTGACAACGTAGGCGTTTATGCGCAGGATTCAGACGGCAACGCGCTGGACGATGTGGAGCCCGGCAGCCTAGTCGTGTTGCGCAACGGCAAGATGGTGACGCTGAGCCAGCCCGCCAGCGATGCCGGGTACAAAGACTTTGTTTACGTCCAGTTGATGGCGATCGCCGCGGGCTGCATCCTGCCTTACGAGATATTGGCCGGCGACCTGTCGCAGGTCAACTATTCGTCGATTCGCCTGGGCCTTGTGGAATACCAGCGCTTTGTCAAGATCTTGCAAACGCAGATCGTCATCCCGCTGTTCTGCCGCCGGGTCTGGAAGTGGTTTGTTGAGGCGGCGATCCTGGCCGGCGAGATCCCGCCCGGCGTCTACCCGTGCAAGTGGATTCTCCCCGAGCGCGAAGAGATTGACCGCCAGACAGCTGTGGACGCGGCAAGCAAGGCCGTCCGCTGCGGGTTCACCTCTCGGCAGGATGAGGTCACAGCAGCGGGCAAAGACCCTGACGAGGTTCTGGCGGAGATCGTCGCTGACCTAGAAGCGCTTGACGCTGCGGGCATCACGCTGGACACCGACCCGCGCCACCCCGAATCAGGGCCTTTGCAGCCTGTTGCCAACCCTGCCACACCGGAGCCGACCCCATGAGCACAACCTGTGACGGCTGCAAGCACAACCGCGGCACAACCTGCCACGCCCGCGCACCCCTGCCCCGCACCGATGGCCGCGAGCCAGACCGCGCCGCGTGGCCCAAGCACGGCAACCTGGGCTGCGGCGAGCACGCGCCGTCATTGGTCCCGGAACTGTACCCGGACGCGCCCAACCCCAAGCGCGTCAAACTCGGCAAGTAGCGCTTGACTTTTAGAACGACTGTTCCAACAATGGACGACGGAGGACACCTTGAGCGATCGTCAGACTTTTGCAGCCCAACTAGCCCCACAGTCGTTTGACGACTCTGACGGCTCCGTTGGGCTGATCGTCTACACCGGCGCCAAGGTCGACCGCTACGATTGGATGACCGGCGAGCGCTACACAATGGCCATGGACGTGAGCGCCGACGCGGTCGACCTTTCCCGCCTAGACGCCGGCACCGCGCACTTGCTGGACGGCCACAATAGCGGCGGGGTCTCCGACATCTTCGGCGTCCTACTTCCCGGCAGCGGCACCTTTGAGAACGGCGAATTCCGCGTGCGCGCCAAACTAAGCGAAGACCCGGCGAAGGCTGGCGTTGTCGCCGATGTGCGAGCCGGCATCATCCGCGGGATCAGCGTTGGCGCTGAACTGTTGGAAGTGCAAGAAACGAAAGCAGAGAAGGGCAAGCAGCGCCACGTTCAAGTCAAGCGCTGGCAACCCTTTGAAGCGTCCCTAGTGCCCATCCCCGCCGATGCGGGAGCCCAGACCTTTTCGCGGGTAGAGCCCGCCGGAGTGCCCACAATGACTGAGAATCAAGCCCCGGCGGTCGATCTGGAAGCCGTCAAACTGGAAGCCCGCACCGAAGAGCGCGCCCGCCTAGGCGCAATCGACGCAGCCGGCGGCGCGGTCAAAGCCCCTGCGGAACTGATCGCCAAACTCAAGGCGGAAGGCGTGAGTGTCAACGACGCCCGCGGCCAGTTGCTTGACTTCGCGGCCAAGGCGCAAGAGGCGACCACCATTCGCCCGCAGATCTCCCTGCTGCGCGATGCCGGCGACACCCAGATCGAAGAGATCAAGGCGGCGCTTCTGGCCAAGGCCAACCCCGGCAAGGCGGTTTTCGCCAAGGACCCGATGGCCAACCGCTACCGCGGCAAGCGCCTGGTCGACCTGGCCCGCGCCATCCTCGACACCCGCGGCGTTGACCACACGGGATTCAGCGACGAGAAGGCCGCCCGCAAGGTGCTGTTTACTCACAGCACCTCGGACTTTCCCGATGTGTTGGGCGACGCGATCGGCAAGGGCATGTTGACCGCCTACGCTGGCCTTGAGCGCCAGTATGAGGAATTCACCTCGCAGGCGTCCTTTAGTGGCCTGTACGATCGGCAGGCGGTCCTGTTGAGCGGGATCGGCGCCATGACCGAAGTGGCGCAGGGTGCTGACTACCCGATGGTCAGCCTCAGCGATTCCAAGGAAACCTACAGCCCCGTCAAGTACGGCGCGCAGGTCGGCCTGACCCTTGAGGCCGTGCTCAAGGACAACCTCGACGCCTTCGGTCGCATCCCCGCCGCGATGGCGCAGGCTGCCCGCAACAAGGAAAACGCGATCATCGCCGCCTTGTTCGCAGCTGGCAGCGGCTACGGCCCGACCCTGGCAGCTGACTCGGTGGCCCTGTTCAACTCGGCTCACGCCAACCTCGTTGACACCGGCTCCGGCGGCGTCCCCACCCTGGCCCGCATCGACGCGCTGAACGTCCTGCTCGCCAGCCAGACCGACGCGCAGGCCAACAAGCTCGCCATCAAGGGCAAGTTCATCGTCGTCCCCTCGGCTCTGAAGTACCAGACTGAGGCGCTGTTGTTCGGATCCTACACCCCGACGGGCAGCACGACCGCGATCACCCCGAGCATGAGCGCCCTGAAGGTGATCGGCTTTGACTTCCTGGCCTCGAGCGTCTACTGGTATCTGTTCGCCGATCCGGCGATGGCCCCGGTCATCGAATGGGCGCAGCCGGACAACACCGAGCCGTTGACCCTGGAAATGGAAGACAAGTTCGAGAACGACACCCGCGTCTACAAGAGCCGCTTGTGGTTCGGTGCGGCGGCAGTGGACTACCGCGGCGCTGCCCAGAACCGTGGCGCCTAATCCTCAGCAACTGAACGCAAGGAGCAAAAGTCATGGCTACGAATCAAGTTTCTGAGGGCGAGGTCATTCAGGTCACGTCTGCGGGCAACTACACCAGCGGCCTGCCGGTCGAGCTGGGCGAGTTGTTCGGAGTGCCCGTCGCGACGACCACCAGCGGCGCACAGGCGGCGTTGACGGTCCGCGGCGAGTTCGCGCTGGTCAAGGAAGGCGGCGCGGGCGTGGCTTTCGCGTTGGGCGATCCGGTCTACTGGGACGGCGGCAATGGCCGTGCGGTCGCCACCCCCAACGCCGGGTTCAGCCGGATCGGCGTTGCGACTGACATTGCCGCCGACGCGGCCACCAGCGTCAACGTGCTTCTGGACGGGTTCGCCCGCCCCGAAGAGTACATCACTTCCAGCGCCACCCTCCAGGGCCTTGGCGCTGCCGGTGCCGCGACGACCACCCGCAGCAACGTGCCGCTGTGGAAGAACAAGACCGGGCGCAGCGTCAAGTTGATCGGTGCGCAGTTCCGGCAGATTGGGCCGATCGAACTGGCCACCGATGCCAACGACACCTATGCGCTGTCGATCGGCAAGACCGGCGCTGTGTCGGTGGTGGCCTCCGTGACCTACGACGACTCTCCGGTCCTGCCGGCGATGACCGTGGCCACGGCGATGACGATCATCACCACGGCGAGCGCGGATGTGTTCGCGGCCAATGATGAGCTGTTCGCCACCTGGGCCTGCGCGCTCAACGACGCGGGCAAGCAGATGCCGAACGTCGAAGTTCAGTTCACCTTCCAGGTCCTGTAAGCTCCCAACTCAACGCGGCAGGCGGTGCAAAATGGCGTGGTCCGACCTATCAGACCTAGCCAACACCGCCTGCCGCAGCGTTTTTGGGCAGACGGCGATCGTCGGCGGGACCACCATCGCGGCGGTCTATAGCAACGAAGCCGTCACCCTACAGCCACCGGGAGCGCCACCCGTGATCAGCAGCCAGCCGCGCCTTGACTACCGCACGGCGGACCTTGTGACACAGCCTACGGCGGGAACAACTGTCACCGTGTCAAGCCTGTCCTACACCGTGCTGAGTGTCCACCCCGATGGCCAGGGCTGGACCATGCTGCAACTGCGGAGGGCAACCTAATGGACGGTCTAACCTCCGCGCAAATCCGCGCCGCCACCGTGACTGCATTGCAAGCTGATGCCACTGTGACGGCTATTGTCGCCAGCGGCAACATCGTGCCAAGCCGGTCGATTCCCCTGACCAGCGCCGACGGGCCATCGATCATCGTCTGGGCTGGACGTGAGCGGCTTGTGCCTGCCGCTGACCAGAGCGACGGTATGCAGGTCATGGCGGTCGAGAGCGACGTGATCGTGGATTTCACGGCGCCCGAGGTTGGCGCCGACATTGAGGCGCTGCTTGACAGTATCGACGTCATCACCGCGGCGCTGCTGTCGTCGTCGACTTGGATGCGGCTGTGGAACAACGGGCCACCCGATTGCGACATCCCTGACCGCTGGCGCAACACCGACGGCGATCGGTTCTGGGGCCAGGCACAGGCGATTTTCACGGTGCGGCACCTGAGGGCGTACTAATGGCCACCGCGGTTGAGAAATTCAGCAAGCGCGGGATTCTCGTTTGGGAGGTCGACGGGGCATTAGCTCGATTGACGAAGTCGCAAAGCCAAGGCGACGACGTTAGCAAGACCATCCTGCGGGAACTGGTCACCAAAGGCGCACAGCTCGCGGTGCAGATCCGCAAGCGCGTGCAAGAGCGCGGCGACCTTGGCGATCAGAAATTCCCCGGCTATGGCCCACGTCCACGCAAGATGACGCCTTCCTATGCCCGCGCCGCCCGGCTCGCTCCCGAGCACTGGCCGTGGCCAAAGCAGCCAAACGAAGCCGAGAACGTGGTAGTCTTTGACAAGAATCTGCGGGTTACACAGCAGATCCCCACATGGACGTTCGGCGACCGGCGCGCAATTCAGGCGCAGTTGGGCAGGCCGGACGGCTCCTACACCGTCACCGGCAAGATGTGGGAAGGTTTGCAAGCGCGCGGCAGCGGCAAGGATTCCGTGATCCTTGACTTCCAGGGCAGCTCGGAGGGCACCGGCAAAACCGTCAAGGTCCGCACGCACTTTCTGAGCGGGTACGCCGGCAACGGCAGGCTTATGACGCGCGGCGGCTGGATCACGGCCCGCACCCCGGCCAAGGTTCGCAACAACCAGAAAGCGCTTGGCATTTACGATGCGCACAAGGTCCACGTTCTGAAACCAACACAGGGCGAAATTGACGGGCTTGGCGCGGAAATCCAGAAGGCTGCCAACGGTTGGCTAGAATTGCGCCTGTCGGGCAGATAGCGCACACTATAGCAGGAGGTTACGATGGCACGGCACGGATGGAAACAAAAAAGCGTAGGCATTGCGCGGCAGTCGGCGTTCACAACTGAGAACACGACGGACGGCAGCTTTTCCTACATGGTCTGCGAGGCGTCGATTCCTGACGAGACGCAGGCGATCTTTGACGTGATGGCCAGCGCCAACGCGACCGGCACCTACTACGCTCCGGCGGTCGGCGCTCGCGCTGGAAAGTTCAGCCTGAAGTTCACCAACTTTGGGCTCAAACGGTCTTACGATCCAGAGGCCCAAGAGCCCGGCATCACCACCGGCGTCCTGCACGGGTCGGCGCTGTTGGTCGGTTTGGCGCTTGGTTCGGCCAGCCCGACAGCCACCAGCGACGCCGAATTCCTCCAGGGCTACGGGATGCACCGCTGCAATTTCACCGGCAGCAAAGGCGCCACCTTCGGAAATGCTGACGTGGCATCGGTCGCAAGCGCGTTGCAGATCGACGTGGGCGCGGGCAACGGCGCAGACTACCAGCCCGGCCAGTTGTTCTACTGCGGGTCGAGCAAGACGGACGTTATGCCGTCAATCTCGTGGATCAAGACGATCGCGACCGACACCCTGACGTTCGCCGATGCCTGCGCCAACATTCCCGTGGTTGGCGATGACACGTTCGGCACCGTGGTCGCCGCCCTGACCAGCGCGCAGCCGTCGCCGTTCACTTGCCGGATGACGGGCAGCGAGGCGACCGACAAAGCGGCGTACATCGGCTGCCAGATCGACTCATGGAAGTGCACGCTCAAGGACTCGGAGGTCGAGCAGTGGGAGATGGAAATCTCTTTTACCGGCGTCAAGGTCTACGCCACCGGCGGCGGTCTGCAAGCGTTGACGGTCCTGCCGCAGCTGCCCCGCCCGTTGATTGGCCAGGTCGGCGGTCGCGTGTGCATGGGCGTTGACGGCGGCGTCATGGGCGCAGTTACCCTGGGCGAGGTCGTCATTGAGGGCACCAACGAGGTTGCTCGCGTCGGCAGCATCGGCGCCACCAACGGCACGGCAGAGCGCATTGTCATGAATCGGTCAGTCAAGGTGACGCTCAAGTGGCCGCGGTCCAGCACGGACACCATCACCAACGGCGAAACCCCGTGGCAGTCCTACATTGGCGCAGGTACCTCGGTCAGTCTGGCGATGTACAGCGGCGTTTTGCCCGGCACCATCTCGGCTAAGTTCTTCCCGGCGCTGCACCAGAGCGAGGCGCCGAAGCTCATTGACGAGGGCGGGTTGAAATACGATCAAATTGTGCTCCGCCCCGGCCAATACAGCGACGACACCGGCACAACTGCCCCGGCAGATACCCCGGTGCGCATGGGTTGGGCATAATGGCGATCAACTTGATCAGGACCAGCCAGAGCGCGGAGTTCGTCCACATCAGCGACGATGCTGCAATCATGCCCGACGCCGGTGCACAGTGGCCAGGACCGTCGCCGCAGTGGCTCCCCGCCGCTGGCCAGCCCGACGCCTGTACCCGGTTCAAGGTGCGGTGTATGTCTGCCGATGAGGTGGCGGAGTGCGACGCGCTACTGCCGCCGTCTGAGGTCGACGCGGACACCCGCCGGGCCGCGCACAGTCGCCGGGCCGCACGGGTCTGTAAGATTGGATGGCTGGCCCTTGACGGCGCCGCGATCCCTGCAGACCTGGGCTACGGCTGGCAGGAGCAGGTCGCCGCGCTGATCGGCGAGGTGACAGTCGCCGGCCCTTTAGCGCGCCGCCCCTAGAGGTAGACGGCAAGCCCGTCACCGGCGCCGCACTGTGGGCGCTACTCTGGCGGGCGCTACGCCACAAGCCGCGCTGGATCGGGTCTGTCGAGTGCCAATGCACCGGCATGGCGTGCGGGTCACAGCATCCCGACCTGATGGCGCTAGGCAAAGACGTGGCGATCGGCGTGTGGTCGCAGTGTCCGCGGGCGATGCTGCGGCACCCGATGCTTGACGCCGCTGCCATCGTTTCAGACAGCGCAAGGATCTCGCCGCTTTGGCAGTGGCCTGACAGTTACAGCGCTGGCGTGGTAGAGTGCGTCAAGGCGCTGGCGGCAGAGCGCGAGATCGCCCAAATCGAGGCGATGCGGGAGGCGCGGTGAGCACTAACGTACAGACTACGATCACCGTTGCGGGCAACGATCAATTCTCCGCAATGTTCGGGAAGTTGAAGCAGGGCGCCGACGACGTGGCCAAGCAGGCTGGCAAGGCTGCGGACCGCACTGGGGCTATCGGTGAGCGCGCGGGCAACCTTGAGCGCGGTTTTATGGGCCTCAAGGACATCATCGGCGGCATCGGCGAGGGTCCGCTAGCGCAGATCGCTGACAAGATGGGCGGTATCGAGGCGGTCACCCAGGGCTTCGGCGCCAAGATGGGCCTTGTTGGTCTGGCGATCGGCGCGGTGGCCATGGGCGCAACCATGCTTTATGAGCGCATGGAGAAGGCGCGCAAGGCTGCGCTTGACGTTGAACTGCTACGGCTGGCAGCCATCAAAGAAGACGGCGAGGCGCTGGCACGGCACCTGAACGTGTCGCAGGAATTGCTAGGCGTCAAGCAGGGCATCCGCTCGGTTGAGGAAGTCACCGGCGCGGCGATGGGCCACGCCAAGAGCATCCTTGAGAACCAGCGCGACATCATAGAAGCGCAGAAGAACAAAGAAGAAGATAAGATCGCGCTACTGAAAGTCGAGGGCGCAAACCTGCGCGGGCTGCTGGGCATTGACGAACTGCGCCTTCAGCGTGCGAAGGACCAAGCGGAGATCGTCGGCGTCAACGCTGCCGAGCAAATCCGGCGGGCGCGGGCGCGGGAGGAAAGCGAAGAAAAAGTCAACACCATCATGGACGACGACGAGCGGCTGCGCGTTCGTAACTGGAATCGCGGCCAAGAGCGGCGCAACCTTGACCTGCAGGCAGCACGGCTTGCGGCTGAAATCAAGAAAGCGACCGGCGTTCAAGAGGTCGCGCTTGAAAAGGAATTCACTGACATCAGCCGGCGACGCCGTGACCTAGACGCGCAAGAGCGCCAGGATGCGTCGGCAGGCGAGGCGATTGCCAACACCCGCCGCAGTGAGCGACAAGCGGCATGGCAGCGGGCACACGCGGCACAGTCGGCGGCTGAACAGAAGCGGCAGGCGGCTGAAAAAGAGCATGAGGCGTGGGCGCGGCAAAACTTTGCCGAGCGCCGCGACGAACTGATTGCGCGCGACCAAGACCTTGAGGCTACTCAAGATCGCATCCGTAACGCAGAAGCGGCGAGGGCATCATCCCCGCTGGACCGCGCCAAGTTGGAATTGAAGCACGAGCAGATCAGGGCCGAAACGGAACTGGCGCGCATCGGCGTCAAGTATGCGGAGGATTCGGAACTGTTGGCGGCAAAGTCTATCGAGGTCGCCAACAAGGTCATCGCAGCTGACAACGCTGTGGCTGAGGTCGAGCGCAAGAACAGCGACGAAGCGATCGCCAAAGCCAAAGAGGAACGCGCCGCGAACATCGACAAAGCCATGGGCGTCGCAAGCGCAGCTGTCGCGGGCCTTGAACAGATCGGCTTGGCAGAGCAAGCGGCGGCAGGCTTGAAGGCGGTCATCAGCGCCGCGGAAGGTGGTCTAGCTCTCGCCCGCGGCAACTACGCCGGTGCGGTGGCCGGCGCCTTCGCAGCCGTCCAGTTTGGCCGCGTGGCCCTTGGCGGCGGCAGCGGTGGCGGGCAGGCGTCCAGCGGTGGCCAGGGCGGCGGCATGGGCACGGCGACGGCAAGCCAGACCGGTAGCGCAAGTGGTGGCCAGTCCGGCGCTGTGATCATCAACTTCAACAAAGGCTTCTATGGCGATGCGGCGTCAACGGCCAAGGGCATCGCCGGCACCATGAAAAGCCTCAAAGGCACCGGCGTAGCCGCATCGAAGGGGGCCTAATGGGCTGGCTCCAAGTTGAAACGGGCGTTTCAAGATCATGGACGGTGCAGGTCAGCGCCGACGGCTCTGCGCTGGCAACCTACACAAGCAC
>CAIXGW010000124.1 GCA_903919145.1 uncultured Myxococcales bacterium | reverse complement strand
GCCTGGGGTGGAATCCTGGTGGCGCGTGGTTTGTGACCGCCGACGCGGTGGTTCCGCTGGTGCGCGTGCTCACTGGCAACCAGATGGCGGCGCAGCACAGCTGGACGGTGGCCGTGCGCACAGAGCTCTAGGGCCTGTTGCCGATGGCGCCCCACCGGGTCGCAGCAGTCAAGCCCATGGTCAATAAAGGTCTACCGAGTCAAACGGGCCTGAGCTACGCAAGAAGAGCCGCCAGCTGCCCCCAAGGTCTGCGCCCAAGGATCTGGCCAGACCCGCATTGAATCAGCGGTTTTTGGTCCTAGCTTTCCCGAGCCACCTTGAGCACATCGGCCAGGACCCCAGCCGCTGTGACCTGGGCGCCGGCGCCGTAGCCGCGCACCACCAGCGGGCGCGGATGATAGTGGACAGTCAGAAAGGAGAAGGCGTTCTCTCCGCCGCGCACCGCCGCCAGGGGATGCTCTGGCCCCACCGCTTGCACGCCCACGCGGCACTCGCCGTGGCCAAACGTCGCCACCTGCCGCGCTACCTGGCCTTGCATGCGCAATTCCTCGACCCACGCAGAGAATTGCGCATCCAACTGCTCCAGGTGCACCAGGAACTCCTCGACGCTGCCGGTCGCGTCGAACTCCGCTGGCAGCACGCCTTGGACTTGCACGTCGCTCAGCTCCAGCTCAAGCCCCGCTTCCCTGGCCAAAATAAGCACCTTGCGCGCCACGTCCAGGCCGCTCAGGTCGTCGCGGGGGTCTGGCTCGGTAAAGCCCAGCTCGCGGGCCTGGCGAACCGCCGCGCTCAGCGGGGTGCCCTCTTGCAATAGCCCAAAGAGAAAGGACATGGACCCCGACAGCAGGCCGTCAAAGCGCTCGACCCGGTCGCCGCCCGCCAGCAGGTTGCGCAAGGTGTCGATGACCGGCAAGCCCGCGCCGACGTTGGTTTCGTAGTGAAAGCGCCGGCGGTGGCGCTGGGCTGCCTGGCGAATGGACCGGTACAGGCCTAGAGGCGCGCTGTTGGCGTGCTTGCTGGCGGTGACAATGTGCAGGCCCCCAGCCAGCAGGCGCGGGTACTGTTCGGCCAAGCCGGCCGAAGAGGTGCAGTCGACCAGCACGGCCTGCCCCGGCCGGCGCTCTTGCAGGTCGTCCAGCAGCGCCTGCAAATCCGCAGGCAGCGTCGCAGCCGCTAGCTGATCGCGGGCGGTCAACGGGTCCAGGCCATCGGCGCCCAGCACCCGGTGCTTGGAGTCGAGCACGCCGCACAGGCGCAGCTCTACGCCCGCCGCCACGGCAGGGGGACCCTCTTGCAAAGTCTTCTGCTGCTTAGCTAATTGCACCAAGAACTGCCGGCCCACCGTGCCGACGCCGCACAGGTACAGCTCCAAGACTTCGCGCGTCCCCAGGAAGCGGTGGTGGACGTGGCGCATGGCCTTGGCGCCGTCACGGGCGGCAATCACCACGGAGATCGAGCGCTCCGACGAGCCCTGGGCAATTGCCACCGCGCTCACGCCCACCTGGCCAAGGGCAGACAAGAACGTGCCCGCCACACCGACGCGGGTGCGCATGCCCTCGCCCACAATGGACAGAATCGCCAGATCGGGCTGCAGCCCTATGGGATCGACGCGGTCGCCCGCCAGCTCGCTGTCAAAGGCCTGGTTCAGCGCCTGCAGCGCCGCGTCGGCGTCGGCCATTCGCACCGCTAGTGTCAGCGTACACTCGCTGGACGCCTGGGTAATCAGGATGACCGAGATCTCTTTGGCCGCCAGCGCCGCAAAGATCCGCGCCGCCACGCCGGGTACGCCGGGCATCCCGGGACCGGCCACCTCGACCAGCGCCACCTCCGGCAGCAGCGAGATGCCGCGCACCGGCTGCTCTGGCGGCGCCACCGTGGGCAGGATCCAGGTGCCTGGCCGCTCTGGCCGGAATGTGTCGCACACGCGCACCGCGATGCCCCGCTCTCTGGCAGGGGCAATCGTCTTGGGATGCAGGACCTTGGCGCCAAAATGGGCCAGCTCCATCGCCTCCTCAAAGCTGATCTCAGCCAGCGCATGGGCCTCTGGCACCACCCGCGGGTCGGCGCTGTAGATGCCGTCGACATCCGTCCAAATTTCCAGCAGATCGGCGTCGACTGCCGCCGCCGCCAGGGCTGCAGACCAGTCTGATCCGCCGCGGCCCAGCAGCACCGTCTTGCCGTGGCCATCGCCGCCAAAAAAGCCCGGCATCAGCCCCAGGCGTGGCGGCTCGCCGTCCGGGGGACCCTCGCGAAACGCGGCAAAGCGCTTGCGGATTTCGCCAGCATCCGGGGTAGCCTCCAGCGGTACGCCGTGGCAAGGCAACAGCTGAATTGGATCCAACTGCTGGGGCGCGTGGCCGGTGTGGGTCAGGGCCGCCTGCAGGCACGCGCAGGCCGCGCGCTCGCCCAGCGCCGACAGGTGAGCCAAGGCCGTCGGCGGCACATCGCGCAGCAGCGCCATACCCTGCAGCAATTTGTGCAACTCTTCGCCCAGCCGATCCAGCGTGCCGTCAAGGTTTGGCAGGTCGCGCTGCAGCAGCCGCGCCAGCCCAGTCGAGATCTCGCGGTGGCGGGCGCGGAATTCGTCAGCCAGGGCGCCGGCATCGCCCCCCGCTTCGGCCCGCCGCGCCAGGTCGAGCAGCAGGTTGGTCACCCCGGCCGCTGCTGACGCCACCACCAACACCCGGTGGTGCAGCAGAGCTTTTTTGACCAAAGCAGCGACTTGTAGCATTGCCTCGGCGGTGGCCACCGAAGTGCCGCCAAACTTCATGACCCGGATTGCCCGCACAGCGCCCCCCTGATGCACCGGCGCCAGCGCGGCGCTTTGCGCATCTTGCCACTGCGGCCAGAGCGGCGCCACCCGCCAGGGCGGCCCTGAAAAGTGGCCGCTGAACGCGTGACTGCGGGCAGATGTGTGGCCGTGCGCGCAGAGGTTGCCAAGCGCGCCGGCGTCGCGTAGGTTGCTTGGACTGCCCGTTATTGCGCGGGCGGTTGCGCAACCGCGGGGGCACGATGCAGCAGCGAGGTAGTCAGGGCCGTTGGATGAGCTTGGTGCTGGCCGGGGTGGCCGCGCTGGCCGGCTGTGCGGATGCCTCTACAGCCGCACCATCGCTCATCAGCGCGTCCAGCCTTTCTGGGGATCCAGACGTGGCGCAGCGCACGGCCGGCCAAGGCGATGCCACCAGCGGCCCGGACGGCGGCGCGGAGGCCGGAGCGGCGGTCGATGCCCAGGAGCCAGCCGATGGGGCCCAACCTGTTGACGACGCTGCCCTTGGCCAAGACGCGGCCCCGTCGCCGGATGCCGCAGAGGACGCTGCCCCGCCGCTGCCCGACGCAGCCAACCCGGACAGCACCTTGGCCGACGCGGACCCCTTGAGCGATGCTGGACCCGCCGACGTGGCTCCGCCGCCCGACGCTGGGCCACCCCAGGACGGCGCTGCGGCCGATGCAGTGCCGTCGACAGATGTCGTTGCGCCTGACGATGTTGCGCCGCCGCCAGACGCTGCTCCAGACGTTGCGCCTCCTCCAGACATTGCGCCTCCTTCAGACATTGCGCCTCCTCCAGACATTGCGCCGCCCCCAGACGTGCCACCGGCCGCTGTTTGCGGTGACGGGGTGTGCCAGGCCGGTGTAGAGACTGCCAGTTCTTGCCCCGCCGACTGCGGCGGCTGGCTGGCGTGTGCGACGGCCAAGTGCGCCACGGCGGTGGCTGCCTGCAACAAGGCCAGCCCGTGCTTGACGGCTACCAACTGCGCCGCCAAATGCCAGAACTTGGGCTGCCTGTCAGACTGCACCAAGTCGATGGACTACCCGACGTTGGTCAACGTGCTGATTCCGCTGGCGAACTGTGCCTACAAGGAGGGCTGCCTTGGCGCAAGCCCCCAAGGCCCGGGCGGCGGCCCCACCACCTGCGGCAACGGCGCCTGCGACGGCGGCGAAACCCACTTGACCTGCGCCGGGGACTGCCCGTTCCCCGCCTTCGCCAGCGAGCAGTGCCAGGTACTGCAGTGTAGCCAGTCCTTTGACGCCTGCGCGGCCGACAAGGGCTGCATCCAGGTCGCCACCTGCTGGAACAAGACCGGCGGCTCTCAGAGCTGCCTATCGAACAACACGGCCACCAGCAAGCTCTTGGCCCTGGTCAACTGCATCTCGGCCAAGTGCTCTGGCTCTACGCCTCCGCAGACCAGCTGCCCGGGCAAGTGCGGCGAATATGTCAAATTCGCGGCCTGCCAGTGCGACTCCAAGTGCGAGGGCTACAAAGACTGCTGCTCCAACTACAAGTCCAAGTGCGGCGGCTAGTACCCCAAACCCCAAGTTCGTTCCGGGTTCCGGAACGGACGCGGTTTGGGGTACGGGAGAAGACCCAGCAGTAGGACCCAAGACCTGTGAACAAGAACCGGGCGTAGCCCGGATCGAATTAACGGTCTTGGGTACTAGCTTCTCTCGCCTGCTGGCCGTTTCCAGATGTGCAGGTCCAAAGCCACGCCGTCCAATGTCCAGCTGGGAGCGCCAAGCTGAGCCCGCCGACTGCTAGGGGCTTGGCGGGGGCCCTTTCAGAGATCGGGCCAGAAGCTCAAGGCCTTGCTCTAGGGTCACCCTTGGCTCGTAGCCCAGGTCGCGGCGAATGGCGCGGATGTCATACCAGTGGGCTGTGGCCAGCTGCTCGGCCAGAAAGCGCGTCATTGGCGGTTCTTCGCGGCGCCGCAGCAGGTGCCAGATCCCCTCCAGGACGGCCCCAGCCAGCCATGCCAGCCGTGGCGACACAGAGGCCTGGCAAGGCGGCAGGCCAGCGGCGGCCAGCATCCCGTTGATCAGGTCTTTTTGGGCAATCGGCGCGCCTTGGGTCACAAAATAGGCCTTGCCAGCGCACGCCGCACCTGGCTTGAGCTGGTCCAAGGCCAGCAAATGGGCGTGCACTGCGTTGTCGATGTACACAGAGTCAATCAGCTTTACCCCGCCGCCCACCATCCGCAGCCGCCCAGCCCGTGCCCGCTGCAGCACCCGCGCGGTCAGCTGGGTGTCGCCTGGGCCCCAGATCAGGTGAGGCCGTAGCGCCACCGTGGCCAGCGCCGGTCCGTTGGCCGCCAGCACGGCCTGCTCTGCCACCGCCTTGGTGTGGGGGTAGGGCGCCGAAAAGTGCTTGGAGATGGCCGCGCTTTCGTCAATACCCTCGACGTCGCCGCCGGCGTGGATGACCGATGGCGTGCTGGTGTACACAAGGCGGGCGATGCCAAGCTGCAGGCACGCGTCGATCACGTGCTGGGTACCGGCCACATTGGCTTGCCAGAACTCTGCCGGCGGGCCCCACACCCCGGCCTTGGCGGCGATGTGCAAGACGGCGGTGCATCCGGTCAGGGCCTGCTTTACCGCGGCGGCGTCAGCCAGGTCGCAGCGCGCCACCTCGGCGCCCAGGGCCCGCAGGTCCGGCACGTCGCTGCGCTGCAGGCAACGGACCTGGTCGCCGCGCCGCAGCAGGGCCCGCGCCACGGCTCCCCCCAGAAAACCGCTGGCCCCGGTGACCGCAATCATTGGCTCACCTGCGGCGCCGACACCGGCACCGACAGCGGCGCCGGCACCCGTGCCTGGGCCCACACTGCCAGGATCTCGCGGCCGATCTTGGCATTGTGGCGGATGTCGACCGGAAAGCCGGGGTGCTCAAGAAAGCGCACGACGCCGCGGGAGGCCGCAAAGCCCTGGCCCAGGGTCAACAGCTGCTCAAACAGCGCCGGCCCAGCTGTCTTGGCGTGGGCCGCCAGCTCGACGCACAGCACCGGCTCCCTCCGCTCATCGACGCGCACGCCGACCAGAGCCGTCCTGCGCACATCGCTGTGGGTATTAAAGATCTCCTCTACAGGGGCAGTGTGCAGGACGCCCTGCGCCGACTGGACCCGGTGGCCCTTGCGGCCGCAGTACCACAGCAGGCCCTCGGCATCGAAGTAGCCCACATCGCCCATGCGGTGCCACAGCTGGCCGTCGCGCTCGATCTTGGCCCCCAGCGTGGCGGTCGGCCGGCCAAAGTAGGCAGCGGTGGTGGTGGGGCCGTGCACGCAAATCTCGCCAATTTCGCCGGGTTGACACAGGGTCACCCCCGACCAGTCGGCGATGGCCTCGTCGGTGATGGCAATGACCTCGACCTGCACGGGCGCCACCACCCGGCCAACACACACTCCGGCGCCGCTCTCGGTCAAGGCGCGCGTGTGACCCAGTACTTGGCGGCTGCCGATGCTGGCTACCGGCAGGCTCTCGGTGGCGCCATAGGGGGTAAAAACTTCAGCGCTGGCGGGCAGGATCCGTGCCATGCCCTCCAGCACGGCGGCCGGCACCGGCGCCCCGGCGCTGAGCACCCGCCTGACGGTGTGCCAGTGTACCGCGCGACCCGGTTGCTGGGCATGGCGGACCACCGTAGCCAGCAGGGCAGGGGATCCAAACACATTGGTGATGCCCCAGTCTTCAATCAGCTCGGCCAGCATCTGCGGATCCACGGCGGCCGGCCGCGAAAAGTCCATCTCGGGAACAATGGCCGTCATCCCAAGAGCTGGATCGAACAGAGCAAACAGCGGAAACGTCGGCAGGTCGATCTCGCCAGGCCCAATGCCATAGGTGGTGCGGATGAGCTCGACCTGGCCCAAGAAGTGGCGGTGCTGATAGACCGCGCCCTTGGCCGGACCGGTGCTGCCGCTGGTAAACAGGATGGCGGCCGTGTCTTCGCCGCGGGTATCGGCCAACACCGGATCGCCAGATTCCCCGCCCATTGCCGAGACTTGTGCAAGGGTCACCCCGCCCCATGCCAGCCGCGGGCCCACTGTAATGAGCTGGCGAAGGGACGCGCGACCCCAGCCGAGCACCAGCCGCGCCGCGTGGGCCAAGGGGATGCCGATGAAGGCCTGCGGCTCCGCCTCGCCGATGCACTGCTTGAGCTGCTGGGTGCCCAGACCTGGATCGACCAGCACCGGCACAATCCCGGCCTTGAACAGGGCAAACGTGAGCGCAAAGAACTCCAGACTGGGCTTGACCATCAGCACCGCGCGCTCGCCGCACTGCAGCCCGCAGGCCAGCAGGCCGCGCGCAATGCGGTTGCTCCAGTCGTCCAGCTGCTGGTAGGTCAGGTGGGTATAGGCGCGCTTGCCGTGGCGATCGCGACCGTGCGGTACAACGATGGCCAGGCCGTGCGGCCGCTGGGCAGCCATGGCCGGCAGGGTCGCTGCGATGTTGGTGAAAGGAGGCTGCGGCGCAGTGGGTAGAAGGGGCATTGCCTACTTGTCACCGACCTGCGCGGCTGACGCAAGTCCTTCTTGAACAAACTGCTTGATCTGCGGGATCAACTCGGCGGCAGCGTCTTCCAGCACATAGTGCCCGGCGTCGGCCAGATAGACCACCCGCGCGTCTGGCAGCAAGCGCCGCCACTGCGCCAAGAAGTGGTCGTCAAACACAAAGTCCTTGCCGCCCCACGCGATGAGCGTTGGGGTGTGGGCAAACTGGCCAAGCCCGGCCTGGGTCGCCTGAACGATCTCAAAGCCCGGGTCGCCGGTCTGCAGCGGGATGTCTTGGACAAAGCGCAACGTGGCCAAGCGGTTGGCCCAGCTGTCGTAGGGGGCAGTGTAGGCCTTTTGCACTTCGGGGCTCATCTTGGTGCGGGTCATGGCCATCACCGTCGCTGCGGCAGAAAACCCATTGAAGCCACGAACTAGCAGCGTGCCAAGCGGTGTGCGCGTCAGCCCCAACTGCCAAGGCAGCGCCCGGCCAGGAGGCAGCCCAAAGGCCGCGGTGTTCAGAATCACCAGCCGCGCCACCTGCTGCGGGTAGCGGGTCGCCCAGGCCATGCCGATCATGCCCCCCCAGTCATGCACCACCAAGGTCAGCGGCTGCGCAAGGTTCAGGGTCTGCAGCAGCGACTCCAGGTCGGCGATCCGGGCTTGCAGCGTGTAGGGGTAGGCCTCTGCCCCTGGCTTGTCAGACTTGCCCATGCCCACGTGGTCCGGCGCGATGCAGCGGAACTGGCCCGCCAGCGCCTGCACCAGCCCGCGGTAGTAGAAGCTCCAGCTGGGATTGCCGTGCAACATCAACACGGGGGGGCCTTGGCCCTCGTCGACGTAGTGCATGCGGATGCCCTGGCCGCGGTCGTGCCAGTGCTCAGCAAAGGGAAACAGGTGGGCAGGAATCTGGCGCAACGGAGCCCCCTACCAGCGAATTTCGGCCATGCTGCAATTCAGGCCACTGCCAATGCCCATCAGCGCCACCCGCATTCCCGGCTTGAGTCGGCCGGCCTCAGCTGACTTCGACAGCACAATCGGCACCGATGCCGGGCCAATGTTGCCGAATTCCTGATAAGTCGTCAGGATCTTGGCGGGGTCGAGCCCCAGCACCTTGCTCAAGCTTGCCGTGTGGGTGCCGCTGACCTGGTGCAGAATGAACTCGTCAAAATCCTGAGTGTTCCAAGACAACTCGCGCTGCGCCTCCGCCCAGGTGTGGCCGGCCAGCTCCAGCCCAGCCAGCAGCAGGGTCTTGGCATCGGTGACCATCTGGTCGACCTGCCCCTTGCATAGACCGCTGTGCTGGGTGGCCGCCTGGCTGACCGAGCCGACAAAGGTGTGGCCGTCCGGCGCCAGCTCGCGCCGCGCCAGGATCATCGCCGCAGCGCCCGACCCCAAGGTCAGCGTGGCAAACTGATCGCGAAATTCTGCATCGGTGGCGCTCTCTTGGGCTAGACGGGCGATGGTGGCCTCTTGCACAAAGCGGGCGCTCTCGCCGTCGACCACCAGCGCGTAGTCGATCTGCCCGCGCTCGATCATCAAGCTGGCGATCTGCATGCCGTTGAGAAAGGCCAAGCAGGCATTGCCGACATCGAAGTTCAGGCAGTGGCTAGAAAGGCCCAGATTGCTGTGCACAAGGCATGCGGTCGAGGGCTCAATGAAGTCGCGGCACACCGAGGTATTCATCAGCACGCCAATGCGCTCGCGCGAAATCCCGGTCTGCGCCAGCACTTTTTCAGCAGCCCAGGTGGCGGCCTGGCTCGGCTGGACGCCCGGCTCCCAGTAGCGGCGGGCGATGACTCCAGAGGCCGAGGCGAGCAGGTCGGGGCGCAAGCCCAGCCTCTGCATGGTGCCGGCGAGCGGGGCGCACAGCTCAGCGCTGGAGATCCGGATCGGCGCGTCCACGTGGGCGATGCCGGCGATAACAACGTTGGAAAATCGCATGAAGCAGCAGGATCCTGACCGCGGAAGACCCCACGGGCCGCGTAAGTAGAACCCAGGACCCTGGCAGTGTCCAGGGCGAAGGGCGCCTGCCGGCCCGCGCAAAAACTGATTGACTTCGCCTGCGGCTCTTGGGACCGTGCGCCCGTGGGTCTTGGGTGTATCGTTAGGTGGGGCCAGCAGTGACAGCACAGGGCAAGTCCGGCGTAAACCGCTGGACGGCAGTTCTGCTTTTGGCTCTGGCGCTGTTGGGCGGTGTGGTGGCGTGGGTAGCGACCCGCGGTGCCGAGGCCTCCGACGCTGGTCCTGTGCAAGAAGATGCCGCTCTGGCACCTTCCAAGGCTGGCAAGCAGCCCTCTGCTTTGCGGCCCCCTTTGGACCTGCCTGACGCGGCCACAGCGGTGGTCCGGCCTGGAGCAGCAAGAGTCGCGGCTGGGAGTGCTCCTCCTTCGCCGTCCGACAAGCCCGCCGGGCTGCCGGTCACGACGGAGCAACTGCGCAGCCGCGATTTTCGCCGCGGAACGGGGCTAAAGCAGTTTGCCGACACGGTCAAGCTCGAGCTACAGCGGTGCCTTGGCAAGGTGTATGTGGTCGAGCATGCTCTGGTTCACCTGACATTTCGCCGCGACAGTGGCGCCCGAGCGGGCGGTCCCGATAGGTTCTTTCCAGTCTCGCTAAGCCCAGCGGCCGGGCAGCTCAGCGCATCAGCGCGCCAGTGCCTGGAAGGGCTTCGCTCGGTGCCCTTGAGCATTGAACAGGTCGATTTTTCAGAGGAAAAATTTTTTGCAGTGCCCATGACTCTGCCGTTGCCAGCATCTCGATAGGGTTCAGGATCAGAGTAGGGTTCGGAGTCAGAGTAGAATTCGGCCTGGTCAAAGTCGCCGCCTCCCTGGCAGTCCGGCGAAGGTGATTCGGCAAAAGATCAGTGGGTTTAGGTAGAAGCATCACGGCGCGGGGGCGCACGGGTGGCAATCAACAGCGTTCGACTTTGAGTCGCACTCCAGCAGCAGGCTGGTGGCTCTAGGTGGGTCCGCAATTCGCAGGAGAGCAACATGTTGAAGAAAACTGTGACCAACCGCGCGTCATGGCGACGCCTGGTCGGCGCCCTGGGTGCCCTGGGCATAGGCCTTGCGGCCGCCAGCGCCTTTGCTGACGTCGTCCTGATTCCCGGCACCGTCAACGGCACCGTGTCGTTTGGCAATTGGGCCTACACTGGCGGCAGCGTGTCGATCAGCGGCGCCGGGGACCCCAATAACTCCTACGGCTCGATAGGCTTTTCCGGCTCGACGTTTGCGCTTGTGGTGCCGGGTGGGCTGACCTACAAGAACCAGAGCATTTCGCTGAACAAGTACGACTCCGCGACCAATTCGCAGCAGTACGCCTCTTTCAGCCCCAACATCGACGTTGCGGTGCCGTCTGGCGGCTCGGTCGATGTGATCTTCAGCCAAGAGGCCGGCTTTATCGCCCCGACCGTCGCCCTGACCGGTGGCACCATCGTGTCGTCCGAATTCGCGGCGCAGAACTACGCCAACGGCAAGTACTCTTCGGGCAGCGCGTATGGCAACTCGGCTTCGCTGCCCTAGATCCCCATCACGGTCGGCAGCAGCATCAATCTCTACAACGCCAAGATCAAGGTCGACGTGGCGGACCCGGCCAACCCAGGCAGCGTCCTGTGCCGCACCGACGTGATCCTTGGCAGCAAGACCCTGGCCGTCACCGCCAACACCGACACGGCGGCCAGCTACGAAGTCACCGTTGGCGTGGCCAACTGCTCGCGCGGCCTGCAGGGCGTGATTCAGTACCTGGGTGCGCCGCCGGAAGCCACCTTCCAGTACGGCTACGTGCAGACCTACGGTCCCGGCTATGTGTACAAGCAGATCGCCAGCGCGGACACGACCTACAAGATTGATGGTCTGGCCGTTGGCGACTGGTACATGAGCGTGGTGATCTACTTTGGCTCAAACTGGGGCAACTACCTGCAGTTCCCCAACCAGAATCCGTCCAAGGTCACCCTGAAGGCCGACTCCGGCATGGTCACCCGCGACTTCATCTTCAATTCGACCAAGGTGACTGGCGCCGCCGAGATCACCGGCGTGTGGGCCGGCCGTCTGGGCAGCGGCAGCGTGAACTTCTCTGGCAGCTATGACGGCACCCAGACCAACGGTGGCCCGAGCTACGGCGGCTACGCTACGGCGCAGATCAGCGGTTCCACTGGCGTCTACACCGCCTACCTGACGCCTGGCAAGTGGTACAGCAACTACGCCTCGTTCAACTTCTATGAGAATAAGGCGGGAGAGGTCCCTGTCTCCTCTTCGATGTACGTCTCGAAGAGCTACCCCGCGTTTGAGTCCACCACAGCGGCCACGGCTACTGGGCCGACCATTACCGTTCCGACCTCAGAGACCTCGATCGTGTTTGACGTCATTGAGCAACCGGGCGAGCCGGCCATCAACATCCAGTACGCCAGCATCAGCGGCAGCCGCTATGACAGCGCCACCGGCACCAACTACTCAATCTACGCCAATAGCCAGTGGAAGCTGAAGCCCACCCACACCGTTCGCGTCGTGGGCGTCCCCGGCACCTACAACATCACGGCCACCGGCCAGGTCAACGGCTCCAACACCACCTTTGGCACCGCCGTCATCTCGCTGGGTGAAGCCGTCGGTACGCCCACAGGCACCAACGTCGCAATCACGCCCAAGGACAGCAATGGCCAGGACTCGATTGTCGACCTGACCTTCTCCAACGTGACTGGCGGCGGCAACACCACCGCGGGCTTCGCTTCTTTCGGCCCCGGCGCGCCCGATGGCTACACCATGCTCAACGTGGTGACTGACAAGAAGTACCTCAACGTCACCTCCAGCGCCGTGTTCAACGGCCCGGTGCAGGTGTGCTTGAGCTACGACCCCGCCGTGCTCGGCATCACTGCCGGCCAGGAGAGCGAGCGGGTTCTGCAGCAGTACGTCTGCGACACCCAGAACGTCTGCGCCTGGAAGGTCATCAACGGCACCCTGGACGGCTCCGCTTCGATCGACACCACCAACAATGTCATCTGCGGCACCACCGCCAGCCTGTCGACCTTCTCGATTACGCTGCCGATCGACAACTGCGCGACCAACAGCGGCGGCTGCGCCAGCGAAGCGACCTGCAGCAAGACCGGCCCGGGCACCCACGTGTGCAAGTGCAAGGCCGGCTTCAAGGGCGACGGCTACAGCTGCATCGTGGCCTGCCAGCCCAGCGACTGCGACGACAACAACGTCTGCACCACCGAGTCCTGCAACAGCGAGGGCCAGTGCGTCCACAGCAACAATGACGGCGCCAGCTGCAGCGACAACAGCGCCTGCACCACCGACAGCTGCGACGCTTCCGCAGGTTGCGTCAATGCCACCGGCCCCGACAGCGACAGCGACGGCACCTTGGACTGCATCGACAACTGCGTAGCACTGGCCAACGCCGACCAGGCCAACCTGGACAGCGACGGTCAGGGCGATGCTTGCGACGGCGACGACGACAACGACGGCACCCCAGATGTGGGCAACCCGAATTTCACGGCGACGCTCTATGCCGGAACCAACTACACCGGCACTTCGCAGTCCTTTGGCGCGGGCGTGCACGACTACCCGGCGATCTTCAAGGTCGGCAATGATTCGACCCAGTCGATCAAGGTCAGCAGCGTCAAGTTCGTCGAGCTGTGGCAGCACTACACGCCGTACAACGGTCAGACCTTTACCGGCGCCCACGCCACCTTCACGGCCGACGACGCCAACACCAATGACAATGGCATTGGCGGCGTCTCTTCGCTCTACGTGGTCTGCCCGATTGGCGACAACTGCCCGGTCAACGCCAACGCTGACCGGCTCGACACCGACAAGGACGGCCAGGGCGACGCCTGCGACGGCGACGACGACAACGACGGCGTGGTCGACTCCAGCGACAACTGCCCGATGGCCAGCAACGAAGACCAGGCCAACAGCGGCGACGACGCCATCGGCAACGTCTGCGACAGCGACGACGACAACGACGGCGTGCTCGACGGCGCCGACCTGTGTGCGGGCAGCGTGGCGGGTGCGATTGTCGACCCGGCCAACGGCTGCTCGATTCCTCAGCTGTGCCCGTGTGCCGGCCCGCGCGGCACGACCTTGGCCTGGAAAGACCACGGCAAGTAGGTGGAGTGCGTCGAGAAGGCGGTCAAGACCTTCAAGAAGAAGGGCCTGATCAGCTGCAAGGGCGAGGGCTCGATCGTCAGCGCCGCGGGCAAGTCCAGCTGCGGCAAGAAGCCCAAGAAGGCTGACGAGTGCAAGTCCAAGGATGACGACGATAAGAAGTACGAGAAGGACCACGACAAGGAATCTGAGAAGAACGCCTGCGAGAAGGACGACTAGTCCGAGCCTTTCAGCTGTGATTTGAGAGCCCGGCCCGGTGTACCTCTAGGGGTGCATCGGGCCGGGTGCTTTTTGGCTGCCCTGGCGAGGCAGCGCTGCCAGGATCCGGGCCGGCAAGAAATCCTGCGCAAAATCAGCGATCAGACACTCCCTAGGGGAATGTCCGGCCCCTGGCCGACCTCTGCCTGGGCCTGTCAGGCGCTGCCGCGGTGGGTTCGGGCCGGCGGGGTCCCAGCCTCCGCCCCAGAACGGTGCCGGGTACCGTCGCTTGCTCTGTCAAACGAAATTCGTAGCCAAATCAACGATCAGACATTCCCTAGGGGACTGTCGGACTGTCGGGCTTGGGCCGGCGGACGCCAAGGGGCAAAGGGCCTGCCCAAGCTCGGCGGATAGGCGTACAGTGAGGGTGGGTGGAGCGAGGTTGCGCATGTCAGGTTCCAAGCTTCTCGCATTGGTCGTCTGCGTCATGGCTGCTGGCGCTTGTGACACAGCCGGTGGAAGTTCGCCCGCCGTCGTCACCAACGATACGGCAACGGTAGACATTTCCTCTGACTCGTCAGCGGATGGCACCACAACTGGCGACGGTGCTGCGGACACCGCGGCAGACACGGTTAGCGACGCCGCCGCCGATGGAGTCGCCGATGCCGCCAGCGACATCGCCGGCGACGCCCCAGAGGACGCGGTCAAGGATACCGCTGCCGACACCTCCAGCGACACCGTAGCCGACGTTGCAGGAGACGTCCCGGGCGACACGGCCACCGTGGGCTGGACCCTGTTCAAGGTCAGCAAGGGCGCGGGCCCGTGCCCTCCCGGCATGAACTGCACGTGGTCGTGGATCCTGGACACGACCGGCGGGCTGACCATCGCCAAGCAGGGCGTGCCATCGACCGCTCAGATGACCGCCGCTGACTTCGCCAAGGTCAGTCAGTTCCTGGGCTCCGACGCGTTTCTCAAGCTGATGCAGAACGGCTTTGCCTGCGGCCAGCCACCCACGGACATCGGCGTGTCGTTTGAATTGGCCCTCTTTGGGGTGATGCTCAAGCAAGACGTCACAGGCTGCATTTTTGGCCAGCCGGCCGACAACCTGGCGCTGCCCGTCTACCAGGTCACTACAGCCTACTGAGCCCGACGGGGGCCCCTCTAGGGCTGCGCCGCGCCCGGATACTTGGCCAGGGCCGGCAGAAGCTTGGTGTAGCTCTCTACTTTGGTGGTGCCTTTTACGCCAGCGTGCGGCCCCACGATGTACAAATCGGCGTTGGGGATTCCCGCTGCCTGATAGGCGCCGATGTCGGTGACGGCATTGCCGTGGCCTGCGCGGATCTGCGCCCCGTGGCTGGCGATCAGGTCTTTGAGCACCTGGGTCTTGAACGCCTGGACGCCTGCCTCGCTGGGCACCGCGTCGCCCGCATCGTCAGTCAGGCGCAGCACCCCCTGCGGCATCTTGTGGGCATCCAACCAGTTGCGCGAGTAGCGGCTGAACAGCTGCGGCCTGCCCGTCAGGTAGACCACCCGGTAGCCCTTGCCGCTCCACGCCTGGATGGCCTTGTCGGCGTCGGCATACATGGCCGCAGGCGCCTTGGTCGCCACATCCTTGAACAGCTGCCAGTCGCTGGTGGTCAGCGTCCCGTCTACGTCGCTGACAACCACCTTGACGCCCTTGGGCCACACCGCCAGGGTGCCATCGGCCACAGAGCCGTCCCCCTGGACGATGGCGCGAACGCGGTAGTCGCCCGGTGGCAGGTTGGCGGGCAGGTCGAACCAGACCACGCCGTCGTCATCCGTTCGTCCGCTGGCAACGAGCCCCCAGCCCGGGCACTTTTGCAGGTACAGGTCGACGTTTTCGTCCTCCAAGTCCTTGTCTACCGTGCCATAGGTCAGCCGTGCGCGCATTTTGGTGGCCTGGCCCGGCAAAGCGATGACGTCGCGCAAGCGGTGGTTGGGCGCGCCGAGCAGCGTTACTGAGGTCGACGACACTTTGTGCCGCCAGGGGACCTTGGCTGGCTTGGGCAGCGCCGCACTGCAGTGGCCGCCCTTGATCGACCCATCCTGCGAGGTCAAGGGGTTGGCAGGTAATCCGCCGGCCTTGGTCCGATCGGCCTCGCCAGCGGCCGCTTGGCTCACCGACCCGCTGGCGCACGCGGCAAGGGCGACAAAAAAAGCGCAAAGCCCCGCAGCCACAGCGAATTGACGTGCCATGTCATGTCCTTGCGTGGTGTCCGTGCGGTGGGGCTAGCGGAAAGCCCTGGCGAAGTGCAGCTGTGCCTGGCGCTTCCACCAAGCCCAGTCGTGGCGGCTGTCCAGCCCCCAGATGTCGGTCGTGTTGGGAATGCCCTTGCGGCCCAGCAACCTGCCCATCGCCAGCGTCTCTTCGATGCAGCCCTCTTCAAAGGCGCCGCGGCCGCAAACGAGCGTCAAGTGGGTGTGACGGCGGACCCGGTCGAGATCTGCGCCTTCGAGCCCGGGGATAAACGCCAGCGGGTTGTTGTAGTAGACCTCTGCTGGCTGCTGACCCTGGGTAAACTCGGTCGACAAGTAGCGCCCTGAGAAGCACAGCGCCTTGCGAAACGTCTCTGGGTGCTTGAGGGCAAAAAGCGCGGCGTACATGCCACCCAGGCTGCAGCCGGCGGCGGCGATCGGGATGTCGTTCCAGCGGCAGTCTTCGCGCACAAAGGGCACCAGCGTGTCGAGAATGAACTTCTCATAGGCACTGTGGCGGGCCATGCGCTGCTCGACCGCGGTATGCTTGGCGGTCCAGGCCTCGCTGACATTGCTCTCTGGGCAGTACAGCTTGATCTTGCCGCGGGCCAGCAAATCGCCCAGTGCTTCGACCATGCCCTGGTGCTGCCACTCATGCGCAAAGCCGGCCGCAGAAGGGAAGACCACTACTGGCAGGCCGAATGTCCCAAAACACCAAACGTGGACCTTGCGGCCAAGCGCAGGGCTCTCAAGCAACAGATGCCGACCGTTCACGCGTACCTCTGAGCTGGGCCACCACAAGCCTCAGGACCTATGATGTCCTACAGCTCTGTGCCGAGCAAGGTCGCTTTCAAGAAGTCGCGGTTCATCTCGGCAATCACGCGCACCGAGATCTCCTTGGGGCAGGCCGCCTCGCACTCTTGGTAGTTGGTGCAGGCGCCAAACCCTTCTTTGTCGTGCTGGTCCATCATCGCCAGCACCCGGCGGTTGCGCTCTGGCTGGCCCTGCGGCAGGTGCGCGTACTGAGCGACCTTGGCGCCGACAAACAGCATGGCCGAAGCGTTCTTGCACGCCGCCACGCACGCCCCGCAACCAATGCACTGGGCTGCATCCATCGACAGATCGGCGTGGAACTTGGGAATCGGAATGGCGTTGGCGTCGGGGGCGTGGCCCGTGCCGATCGAGACAAAGCCGCCGCGCGCCTGAATGCGGTCAAACGCCGAGCGATCGGTCACCAGATCGCGGATCACCGGAAACGGCTGGGCCCGCCACGGCTCAATGGTGATGACGTCGCCCTCTTTGAACTTGCGCCTGTGCAGCTGGCAGGTGGTGGTGGCGGCATCCGGGCCATGCGGCAAGCCGTTGATCACCAGCGAGCACATTCCGCAGATACCTTCGCGGCAGTCGTGGTCAAAGGCGACCGGCTCCTGCTTGGCGCTCTGCAGCTGTTCGTTGAGGATGTCGAGCATCTCCAGGAAGGACATGTCCGGGCTCACGTCCTTGACCGGGTAGCTCTCCATGGCTCCCTTGGCCTCGCGGTTCTTCTGGCGCCAGATTTTCAGTGTCAGATTCATGGGTTTCGTCCTCAGTCGCGCGGTCGTGGTCGCTGGCGTCCGTCAACGGTGCGCCAATGGGCCGGAGCCTACTTGTACGAGCGGGTGCTCAGGTGGACTTCTTCAAACACCAGCGGCTCTTTGACCAGGTTGGGCTTGGCCAGATCGCCGGTGTACTGCCACGCCGCCACGTGGGTGAAGTTGTCGTCATCGCGCAGGGCTTCGCCGGCCTCGGTCTGGTATTCTTCGCGGAAGTGACCGCCGCAGGACTCTTTGCGCTCCAGCGCGTCGCGGCACATCAGCTCGCCAAACTCCAAGAAGTCCGCCACCCGGCCGGCTTTTTCCAGCGCGACGTTGTAGCTGTCGCCGTCGCCCAGCACATTGAGGTTGCTCCAGAATTCTTCGCGGATCTGCGGGATCTTGTCCAGGGCTTCTTGCAGGCCATCGCCGGTGCGGCCCATGCCGCACTTGTCCCACAGCAAGTAGCCGAGCTCTTTGTGAAAACTTGTGGGCGAGCGGTTGCCTTTGATCGCCAGCAGCTTGTCCATCCGCGCCTTGACCTCTACTGCGGCGGCCTTGAACTCGGGCTCATCTCCGCTGACCTTGGCTTGGCCGCTGGTCGCCAGGTAATGGCCAATGGTGTAGGGAATCACAAAGTAGCCATCGGCCAGGCCCTGCATCAGCGCCGAAGCGCCCAGGCGGTTGGCTCCGTGATCGCTGAAGTTGGCCTCGCCCAGCACGTGCAGGCCGGGGATGTTGCTCATCAGGTTGTAGTCGACCCACAGGCCGCCCATGGTGTAGTGGACCGCGGGATAGATGCGCATCGGCGTCTGGTACGGCGACTCGTCGGTGATGCGCTGGTACATCTCAAACAGGTTGCCGTAGCGCTCTGCCACCACGCTTTGGCCCACGCGCTGAATGGCCGCGCCAAAGTCCAGGTACACGCCCAGGCCACCGGGGCCCACGCCCTGACCCAGGTCGCACATGCGCTTGGCGGCGCGGCTGGCGATGTCGCGCGGCACCAGGTTGCCAAACGACGGGTAGATGCGCTCCAGGTAGTAGTCGCGCTGATCCTCTGGGATCTGGCGCGGATCCTTGCCCACGTCGGCCTTGTTCTTGGGCACCCACACCCGGCCGTCATTGCGCAGCGACTCGGACATCAGCGTCAGCTTGGACTGGTGATCGCCCGAGCGCGGAATGCACGTGGGGTGGATCTGGGTGTAGCAGGGGTTGGCAAACAGGGCGCCCTTCTTGTGGGCGCGCCAAGTGGCCGTCACATTGCAGCCCTGGGCATTGGTCGACAGGAAGAACGCATTGCCGTAGCCGCCGGTGGCCAGGCAGACCGCGTCGGCGCCCCAGGTCTCGATCTTGCCGGTCTCCAGGTCGCGGGTCACGATGCCGCGGGCGTGGCCGTTGACCAGCACCACGTCCAGCATTTCTGAGCGCTCGTGCATCTTGACGGTGCCAAGGCCCACCTGGCGCATCAGCGCCGAGTACGCGCCCAGCAGCAGTTGCTGGCCCGTCTGGCCGCGGGCGTAGAAGGTGCGGCTGACCTGCGCGCCGCCAAAGGAGCGGTTGGACAGCGTGCCGCCGTACTCGCGGGCAAATGGCACGCCCTGGGCCACGCACTGGTCGATGATCGAGGTCGACACCTGGGCCAAGCGGTAGACGTTGGCCTCTCGGGCGCGGTAATCGCCGCCCTTGATGGTGTCGTAGAACAGCCGGTAGACCGAGTCGCCGTCGTTCTGATAGTTTTTTGCCGCGTTGATGCCGCCTTGCGCAGCGATCGAGTGGGCGCGACGGGCGCTGTCTTGAAAGGCAAAGGCGTGGACGTTGTAGCCCAGCTCGGCCAGCGTGGCCGCCGCCGAAGCTCCTGCCAGGCCGGTGCCCACCACGATGATCGTGAACTTGCGCTTGTTGGCGGGGTTGACCAGCTTGAGGTCAAAGATGTGCTTTTCCCACTTCTGCGCCAGCGGGCCCGAGGGGATCTTGGAGTCGAGCGTGATGCCCATCGTTTCCTCCGCCAAGGGCTCCGATCAGCGGACGAGCTGAGGAGTCCCGAGGGTTCGCCGGCTGTGGCCGGTTGTTGAATACTGCTGCGGCCGACCGGATCTTGCCAGGGGCTTGCCCCTCTGCCGCAGCGGTGATCTCAGTGGATGACGCCCGCAGCGATGGCCAGCGGCACCGCTACAAAGCCAAGGACCACGATCGCCGACACGGCCACGCCGGCCTTTTGGACCAGCGGCCGCCAGGTGGTGTTGTTCAGCCCCAGCGTCTGGATCGAGCTCTGAATGCCGTGGGCCAGGTGCAGACCCAGCAACAGCATGGCACCTACGTAGATGCCCGTCAGCAGCGGGTTGCCGAAAGCAGCCAGCATGCGGCCATGCGCATCCGGCACGACCACGCCAGACTTGAGGGTGTGCGTCATGGCCTCGTAGCCCTCGGCGGACACCTTCATCACGGTGAAGTGCAGCAAGTGATAGCCAATAAAGAAGAACATCAGCGGGCCAGAGACGCGCATGGTCTTGGCGCCAACGCTGGCGGCCAGCCACTTGTTGTCTTGGTAGTTGGCCGGCCTGGCTGCTCGGTTGCGGGCGGCCAGCTTCATGAAGGCAAAGATGTGCAGGGCGGTGGC